>NZ_VFTL01000024.1:0-107643 GCF_006439385.1 Mesorhizobium sp. B3-1-7 | reverse complement strand
CCAGCGCTGCCAGCATATCGGGGGCGGTGGCGATATCGTTGAGGTTACCGAGCTGATCCTGCAGGCCCTTCATCGCGTCGATGAACCGTCGATGGCGTTTGGCTTCCGCCTTGCTGTTGTAAAGCGGCTCGAAGAACTCCGCAGCGTAGCGCAGTTTCTTTGCGGCGATGCGCACTTTGTGGCGGGTCTCGTCATCGGCATCGATGAGATTCTTGCCGCCCTTCGCCACTTTTTTCCAAAATTTCTCAAATACACCGGAGGCGAAATCCCTTGACGACTGCTCGCGCAACGTTTCGTCCGATTGGTCGGTCGGCCAGTCCCTGATGGAGATCCACTCGGTAGCATCGATCATCAAGGAGCGGGCGCGCACCGAGGAGAGCGATGCTTCGACCGCCGTATAGGCGTCGTCTCGCGCGTTTTGAAGACGGCTTGAAAGAGCCTCGCTCGAAGCGCGGTCGATCATCACGTCGATATTGCGCGCATCGCCAAATTCCGAGGCGAGCCATTTCAATTCTTCTCGCAGGTGGTCGAAACGGCTGTCATGGAACAGCGACTTGCAGATCGAGCAAAGGGAGCGCAGCCGCCGCAGCGACACGCGGGCCTGATGCAGGGCCTCGGCATCGCGGGACCACCCCAGCACCTTTTCATTGAGACGAAACTGTCTGAGACAGGCAGCGGCGATACGCGCGAAAGCCGTTGCCGCGCTCATCTCGGAGGTGAGCAGTGTCGAAGCCGCCTTCACAGCACCGGGTGCCCTGCCAAGCAGGTGATAGCCCCGTTCAGCTTTGCTCAGCACCCCGACATGCGCCGGCGTGATCAGGTCGACTTTCCGGGCGAGTGCAAACAGCGCTCTCGGTGAGCCCGCCTTCTTTTCAAACTCGATCTCGCAGACCGGCGCCTCGCGATCGGCTGCAACGACCTTGCCAAGATCCAAAGCGACTTCGACCGTGGCGTCGCCATCCATCACGTTCCAAGAGTGCCGTTTGAGATGAACCTCGAACAGGGGCGCGAGCTTTGGGCCAGCCCCTGCAAGCAGATCTCGGATCTGCGGATCGTCAAGTATCGGTATATCGCCCGCGACCGGGCGCTCCCATTCCTCGCGTGTGAACGATCCGGCGGCGGCGCCATCGCTGGCTTTGACGGTTTGTATCCGTTCATTTCCCGATTGCCGAATGCGAAGCGACAGGCCGCGCTTGGACAGGTCCCATCCCGGGGTGTCGAAATAGATCGATCTTTGCTGGAGAACGGTAGGCGAGGATCCGAACGGATTTTTCTTGAGGAGCGATCCCGCACCCGTTCGCGAAAGCTCGAGCTTCAGTTCCGTTTCCTGCATGATGTCCTCGGCGCCGCGCAACTTCACGACAATCGAAGGGAACCCCAACTCGCATGGTGCGTCATAAAGCTGTCACAAACAACCGCTCGCCTCGACCAACTGTGGCCGGACCTCAAGTCGACAGACGACAATACGCGAGCCGGAACCACACCTGTCAGTTCTCGTTCATCCGATGATGCAAGAGAAGGACATAGGAGATGGCTACCAAAGAAAAAAAGAGGAAGGCGAGCCGCGTGGCGAAGGGGCAAAAGCTGGAGGTAGAGCACCTGACGGAAATTGCCGACGTCACGCCGAAACAGGCGCGCGCATTGTTGCGAAAGCATGGTGCCGACTGGACCAAGCTCAGGGACGAAGCCGAAGACTTGAAGGAAGACTGAATTGTCGGCACGGCTTCCCCGTTTCCAAGCGGCACTGGGACGCGCTGGCTGGTTGACGCTGTTGCAGCGAAGCGCTTTCGCCCTTATGAGACAGCCGACGCAGCCGGGACGCGCGCTGGCTCGTCTCCCATTGTAACGTGAATTTAGTTTCAGCTAACAATGGCGCTCTGCAAAAGTTGTTGGTGGGGAGCCAGGGACGGAGTTTCCCAATGGATGCAACGGAATTACAGTCGATCAGCGACACTCTGATGCGGATTGTGACGCCAGATATGACGCCGAAACAACTGTTGAAGGCGGCAAGGAAGGAACACCCGGACGCGTCAAAGAAAGACATCGTCCGCGCGGCGTTCTTCTCGATTATCGCTAACGCTGACCAGGACCACGGAAAGGTCAAAAACCTACAGGCATTCGCCATCGCAGGGCGAGTGAGCGGCAAGGCTTAGTGAGGCGAGCCTTGCGTCCCAATGATTGCCGATCACTCTGCAACTTATTGCTGACACGGGCTGAGAAACCTCGAAACCAGCGATAGCACGCCGAAGCGGTCGGGCGGACAAAAGCTGTCCGACCAAATGGAAGAAGACCGGCGGAATGGGCCCAGAGACTAGGCACGACCTTCGGTCTCGGATGTCTGAGGCAATCAGGCAGCCTTGCGTTCCTTCAAAGCCTTCTCAAAGGCATTCTTGATCGGCTTGGACATGTCCTCGCTAACCCTCATCATCACGGCCTGGAGGTCTCTGGCCTGCTCGGCGGATTTTTCGATCTGCTTGTGAAGGAAAACGGTCTGCAATTCGATGCACTCGGACAGCGACTTCGCGGCAACCAGCGCCTCAAGGTGTGTGAAGCCGGCTTCGGCATTGTCCCTCAGAGCCGTAATCATCTTCAGGGACACCTCGTTGCCGGTGGTCTTGGCCACCTCAAAGGTCGACTCAAGAGCCTTTTTGTGTTGTTTCGGCGTCCGAACTCAGTTTGGGAAACGCTTGCTTCGACTGCTCAACGCCCTGGTCGACAACAGCTCGAACTTGCTCGGTAGCTTTGGACGGGTCGAAGGTGGGGGATTCGACGTCTTCGATCGTTTCGGTCTTGCCGGGGAGCTTGGACATTTTTCCATCCTTTTTTCCAGGGACGGCTTCAAAACAAAGCCGTCCCCATCATGTACGAGACCGTCGCAACGGATTTATGTAACCGCTTCATGCAATTCACAGCCTCAGGCGGAGCTGAACGTCCGCAGCTACGATTACTCGTCCGAAAGAAGCCGGTCCCCTTCCGGCCCCAAAGCGGGTCCAACCGCGCGACAACTTGAAAGCCCCTCGCCGCCGCTGGATTAGGGGCGGAGGACAATGCGGGGCGAGCGAGAGTGGGTCGAGACGGTCCTTGTTGTGGCCAGAACCGGACATCGATGAACGGCACGTTCTATCCACGAGAAGGGCAGAAATCGTTCGCCGTCCGCAAGTCCTCACGGACGAACGCGGATGATCGTCTTTCCCTTGCGCCGCTCGGTCGGGTTGAAGGCGGCGACGGCATCGTCGAGGGTCGAGACGTTGCCGATGTTCGTCCGCAGCCGTCCGTCCCGCACCCGCAGGACGATCTCGCTCAGCTGGGCACGATCGGACTCGACAACGAAGTCGACCGCCAGGCCGTCGGCGGGCCGCGCCTCTACCGGCCCGACGACGGACACCAGCGTTCCTCCGGCCCGAACCATGCCTGCGGACCGCTTGCCGATGTCGCCGCCGATGACGTCGAACACCAGATCGACTTTGCCGGCGTCTTCCAGGGCGTCGTTGTCGAGGTCGATGAACTCCCTCGCGCCGAAGTCGAGCACCGCCTGACGGTCGGTGGCGCGGCCGGTGCCGATGACGTAGGCGCCGGCCTCTCGCGCGAGTTGCGTCACCATCGACCCGACGGCGCCGGCCGCGCCGTGGGCGAGGACGCTCTGCCCGGCCCGAAGGCGGCCGTGCTCGAACAGTCCCTGCCAGGCGGTCAGGCCCGAGATCGGGAGGCTCGCGCCCACCGTGAAGTCGACGTCGCCCGGCAGCGGCGCGAGGTTGCGCGCCTCGATGGCTATATACTGCGCCAAGGTGCCGTCGCGATACCAGTCGGCGAGGCCGAACACCCGCTGTCCCACCGACAGCCCCGTCGTGCCGTAGCCGAGAGCGGTGACCACACCGGCCAACTCGTGCCCGGGGATCGACGGTGTTCGGTCACGGTCGCGGCGATCGGTCCAGGTCGAAGGCCACGCCAGCTCGGTCGGGACGAATCCCGACGCATGAACCTGAACCACGACGTCGTTTATCGCTGCCTGCGGCTCGGGCCGCTCCACCAGCGTCATCCCGGCCGTTCCCGCGGCCTGGTCCGTCACCACGATTGCCTTCATGATAATTTCCTCTCGGTCATTTGTCTCTCCGGTGGCTCCCCGGGATGAAGCTTCCAACCTATTGTCCGGACCTCGGCGGCACGTTCGCCAGCAGGGGGCCAAGTCCCTCCGCGATCGTCAAATGCGTGATGACGGCGTCGCGCAGCTTCGGATAAGGCAGGTTCGCCAGCATCGCCGTCTGCACCGCCGCCAGCACCTCGCCTGCCTCGGAGCCGATCATCGTGAAGCCGAGGATATTGTCGTCATCGCCGGCCACGACCACCTTCATAAAACCCTGCTTTTCGTCCGTTGCTTCGGTGCGCAGCACGGCGCTCATCGGCAGATTGGCGACGCGCACGATGACGCCCTGGCGCTGCGCTTCGCCCTCGCTCAAGCCGACGCGGGCGAGCGGCGGATCGGTGAACATCGTGTAGGGCACCAGCCGGTCGCGCGTCGTGCGATGGCCGCCAGCCAGATTGTCCCGGACGATGCGGAAATCGTCGACCGAGACATGCGTGAATTGCGGACTGCCGGCGCCTTCGCCGAGCGCCCAGACATCGGGCGCGCTTGTTTCCAGCCGCTCGTTGACGCGGATGAAGCCACGGCCGTCGAGCGCCACGCCGGCCTCTTCGAGGCCGATGCCGGCGGTGTTCGGGACGCGCCCGACGGCAGCGAGCAGATGGCTGCCCTCGATCGTCCGCTTGCCCGAAGCCGTGCGTATGGTCACGCTGACCTGTTCGCCGGAGCGGCCATGCACCCCAAGCGGCTCGGTGCCGACAAAGAACTCGATGCCTTCGTCCTCAAGAAGTTTCCGCATCTCGTCGGCGACGTCGCGGTCCTCCCTGCCGATAAGCTGAGGCCCGGCTTCGATCACCGTCACCCGGCTGCCGAAGCGGCGATAAGCCTGCGCCAGTTCGAGGCCGACATAGCCGCCGCCGAGCACGATGAGATGCGGCGGCAGGATGTCGAGCTCGAGGGCGCTGATATGGGTGAGCGGCTGGGCTTGCTCGAGACCGGGAATACCGGGGATCGCCGCATGCGTGCCGACATTGATGACGACCTTGTCGCCGGTGAGCACCCGCGTGCCGCCTTCGTTCAGCGCAACTTCGATCGTCTTTTGTCCAACGAAGCGGCCGCTGCCCATGATCAGCTCCGCGCCGCTGGTCTTATAGGCATCGAGGTGGAAGGCGATCTCGCGATCGACCATCTCCTGCTTGCGCCGGCGGACCTTCGCCATGTCGGTCGAGACGGGACCGGTCGACGTGCCGAACTGGCCGGCGTTGTGGGACAGGTAGGCGACCCGCGCGCTCCACACTTCATTCTTGCTGGGCATGCAGGCCACCGCAGGACAGGAGCCGCCGACCCAGCGGCGCTCGACGACCGCGACGCGCTGGCCGGATCGGCCCAGATGCCAGGCAAGCGCCTTGCCGCCCTGGCCGCTGCCGAGGATCAGAAAATCAAAATGTTCTGGTTGGGGCATGAGGGTTCTCCGCTATAGTTATGGAAATTGACACTGGACATAGCAACCGGTTGCGGCGGGACGTCGGCCGCCACGGATTCAAGCTGCGCCGCCCTTTGATCCTCGGCCGGCACAATCCCCAGGCTGGCTCAAGCGCGGACCGGATCTCACTTTCGCCCAGTAGTACCAGACTTCGAGACCCTGGAAGCCGAGCACGAACGGAACAACGATGAATACGCCGCTGACGAGGCGGTCGACGACAACCTGCAGCCAACAGGGCAGGACGAAGATTGCAATCCCGTGGCGTTCCGGATGGCGGAGCCCAACGAGGAACGGCATGGCAACCAGGCTCAGCGCGACGAGGTAGTCGAGCAAGGCCTGAGCGGTGTTGGTGACGAAACGAATATTCATGACACGCTGCCATTGAGGAGGGCCTGCACAGGCCGTGGACCGTGTGATTGCGGGGAGCGCGGCGCCCAAAGGATCGAGCGCCACGCCCTTCGGGATCAGGCGGCAGGTCGCAGCGCGACATCGACCTTGGGAAAGTCGATATCGGTCAGCGCCACGTTGTTGGTGTAGTTGGTCAGCACGTTGATCGCGACGTTCGCGATCACCTCGATGATGCGGGCGTCGTCAAGCCCAGCCGAACGCACGGCGGCAACTTCGGCGTCCGTGACCTGCCCGCGCTTCTCAAGCACGCGGCGCGCGAACGATGCGATGACGGCGTCGATGGCGGTTTCCGCCTTGCCCTCGCGGGCCCTGCGGATGCCTTCCGGCGACAGGCCGGCGCCCTTGCCCATCAGCGTGTGCGCCGAGAGGCAGTACTCGCACTCGTTCGCCTGCCCAATGGCGAGCGCAACGATCTCCCGCTGCTTGGCGGTCAGCACGCCTTTGCCGAGCGCATCGGAGAAGGCAAGATAGCCGTTGAGCACCGCGGGCGATCGCGCAAAAGTCGAGAACAGGTTCGGCACCATGCCGATCTTGGTCTTGACGGCCGACAACGTGGCCTTGACGCCGGGATCGACATGGGCAGTTTCGATGGGAGCGATACGGGGCATGTGAGGGATCCTTTTCTGTAACATTGCGGGCTTGCACTGCCCTATATGTCGGATTAAAGGTGACGGTTGGTGCCAAATACGTTGCCGATCGTCCCAATGGATCCCTTCGCTGCCCTGTTCGCCCACGTCACGCCGAGGGCCCGGACCTTCTTCACCGGTAACCTTTGCGAGACGAGGCACTTCACCGATGAAGGCCACTTGCACCTTCTCAAGGGAGGCGTGCTCACGCTCGCCCGGGCCGGCCAGGTCGACCTTCAGCTTGATGAGCCATCCCTCCTGTTTTTTCCCCGTGGCCGCGTCCACAGTTTCACGGTTGATCCGGACCGCGGCGCCGATCTCGTTTGCGCGACCGTCGAGCTCGGCGGCGCCGAGGGCAACCCGATCGGACAGGGCCTGCCCGAACTCGTGGTCCTGCCGCTCGCGTCGCATCCCGCGCTGGCGCCGGTCTGCGATCTGCTGATCGGCGAAGCATTCTCCGAACTGAGTGGCCGCCAGGTGGCGCTCGACCAGCTGTTGGACTACCTCCTGATCCTGATCGTGCGACACGTCACCGACAGCGGCCGGGTAGCGACCGGCGTGCTCGCCGGACTCGGCGATCCGCGCCTTGCCAGGGTGCTGACGGCAATGCACGATGCGCCCGGGAAGCCATGGACCCTGGAAGATCTCGCCGGGATCGCCGGCATGTCACGCACGCGGTTCGCCGAGCATTTCCGGACACGGATCGGCCAGACGCCTATCGACTATCTGACGGTCTGGCGCATGACGGTCGCACGTCAGCTTCTTGCCAGGGGTAAGCCGGTCAAGAGCGTGGCCTTGCAGGTCGGCTACCAGAGCGGCGCCGCTTTCTCTCGCGTGTTCAGCCGGGTGACGGGACGGTCGCCGCGCAGTTCGAATGGTCTCAGGACCGCGGATGTCCGCTCCAGCTGACAAGCCGGCATCGTTCGTCGGGATGGGCACGTCCGCTGTCGTGAGAGCTTCGGATGCCGACCTTCTGCAAGAGGTGCCGGCGATGAGCGTTCTCCGCTGCATTCCGGAACAACAATGAAGATGTCGAGGCAGGCGGATGTGCCCATTCCATTGCCGCAACACTTTGCAAGATCGATGCCGAGTTCATTCCGGACGAACGGCTAACGCTGGCCGCCGGAGGCAGTGATGCGCTCACCCGTCAGCCAGGCTGACTGGTCGGAAGCCAGGAAGACGGCCACGCGCGCGATGTCGTCGGGCTGCCCCACCCGGCCCATCGGCAAGGTCGCTCCGATGTTCTTGGCGGTTTCGTCATCGATGCCCACGACTGCGAGGCCTTCGGTTTCCGTCATGCCCGGTGCGATCGCGTTGACGCGGATCCTGCGGGTGGCCAACTCGTTGGCGAGCGCCCTGGTGATCGTGTCCACGGCGCTCTTGGAGGCCGAATAGACGACGGAGTTCGGCACCGGATTGGTGCTCGAAATGGTGCTGAGATTGATGACGCTGCCGCCATGGCCGTCAAAGGCCCTTGCCGCTTCCTGTGTCGTCAGGATCGTGCTCAGCACATTGGTGTTGAATTGACGATGGAACTCGGCTTCCGTCACGTCCTCCAGCGGCCCGAAGCGGTACACGCCGGCATTGTTGACGAGGATGCTGGGCGTCCCGAACGTCGCCTTGGTCTCGGCAAAGAGTCGCTTCACGTCGGCGCTGTTGCTGACATCCGCCTGGACCGCCACGGCCTTGCCACCTTCGCGCAGGATGTCTGCGACCACCCGGTCCGCATCCTCCTTGCTCGAAGCGTAATTGACCATCACGGCGGCGCCCGCCTTGGCAAACCGACGCGCTATCGCCGCACCGATGCCCTTTGACGCGCCGGTCACGATCGCTACCTTGTCCTTCAGCTCGTTCATGATCTTTCTCCTTCGCTCATCGCCGCCACGCGGCGTGTTGCTGAGGAGGTAAATCATGCGTCGTGTGACCAGTAGCGCCGCCGGGTTCATATGATATATACGTCTCTCGTATGAATGACCGATTTCAGCAACTGGCGATCTTTGTCCGCACCGTCGAGACGGGCAGTTTTTCCAAGGTGGCCAGGGAGTTCGGGCTGTCGCAACCTTCCGTCTCGCGGACAGTGGCCGCGCTTGAGGACCGGCTGGGCGTCAAGCTGCTTACCCGGACCACTCGCCAACTCTCGCTTACCGACGCGGGCGAGGCTCTGTTGTCTCGCGCCCGAGAAGCGCTTGCCGGGGTCGAAGAGGCGGAAAACGCCGCCCGCAGCGCCGACAGGCTGTCCGGCACACTGCGCGTGGCGCTGTCGCAAGGTTTCGGAGCGCGGCAGATAGTGCCGCGGCTGCTTGCCTTCCTCGACAACCATCCCTTGCTGAAGATCGATCTCATGATGTCCGACCGTTACGAGAACCTCATCGCGGAAGGCGCCGACATGGCGCTTCGCCTTGGCGAACAGCCGGATTCCAGCTTCGTGGCGCGCAAGCTCGCCACCGCCCGGCGGCTATTCGTCGCCTCGCCCACCTACCTCGCCCGGTGCGGTATTCCGAAGACCCTCGCCGAACTCAGCCGGCACCATCTCATCAGCGGGCCCAGCGACATGAACGAGCAGAACTGGAACGCGCATCGGGACGGCATCGCCGAGATCCAACCCGTCAATCCCCGCGTGCGGACCCGTTCGACCGTAGGCGTCCTCGCCTGCGCGAACGCGGGCCTCGGCATAGCAATCGCCTCGACATGGATGTGCGCGGAGGAGCTTGTCTCCGGTGCACTGGTGGAGCTCCTGGCAGACTACCGTCTCGACCCTGTAGCGGCTTACGTCGTGTTCCCGGCTGGACGGCGCCCTTCGCAAAAGGCGCGCGCCTTCAGCGACTATCTCGAACAGGCGCTGGCGAGCGGATGATCGCGGCGCGGCGCTTTATGCAGCCGCCATGATCCCGGCATAGGTGACGAGATCGACATTGCCGCCGGAGAGCACGACGGCAACGCATTTGCCGGCGAGGTCGATCTCGCCGGAGGAGAGCGCGGCAAACGCGACGCAGCCGCCGGGCTCGACCACCAGCTTGAGATGGGCCATGGCGTCGCGCATCGCCTGTCTGACCGCGTCTTCGGAGACGGCAATGCCGCCGGCGAGATTCCTGCGGTTGATCTCGAAGGTGATGGCGCCGGGCTCGGCGGTCAGCAGCGCATCGCAGATCGAGCTATGGCCGGGATCGTTCGCGACCCGCTCGCCCTTGGCCAGCGAGCGGCGCGTGTCGTCGAAATGCTCGGGCTCGACCGCCCAGACGGCGGTTCGCGGCGAAGCGTCCTTGACGGCGACCGAGATACCGCTCGACAGGCCGCCGCCGCCACAAGGCACGACGACGGCGTCGAGCGCTGCGCCGAGCGCTTTCGCCTGCTTCATCAGCTCCAGGCCGATCGTGCCCTGGCCGGCAATGATGGCCGGATCGTCGAAGGGCGGCACCAGCACCATGCCCTTCTCGATGTAGGGGCGGACAACGGCCATGCGGTCATCCTTGAAGCGATCGAACGGCACCACCTCGGCGCCCATCTTGCGGACATTGCCGATCTTCATGGCCGGCGCATCGGCCGGCATGGCGATGACAGCCTTGACGCCGAACATGGCGGCGGAGGCCGCCACCCCTTGCGCATGGTTGCCGGAAGAGAAGGCAACGACGCCACGGCCGCGCTCCTCCTCGCTCAGGCTCGACAGCTTGTTGTAGGCGCCGCGGATCTTGAAGGAGCCGGTGCGCTGCAGCGTCTCGGGCTTGAACAGGATGCGGCCGCCATAGCGCTTGTTGAGCTCGGGCGACTCGATCAGCGGCGTTTCGACGGTCAAGCCGGAAAGCCGCGCCGCGGCGGCGCGGATGTCGGAGATGCCGGGGAGGGTGGTCATGGAGGGCCTCGCAGGATGAGTCCCGCCATGGTGCACGGAAATCATCCCGGCGCGCCAACGAAAAAATGTGACGGAGACAAGGTTGGTTTGGCAATTTTGGAAGTTGGCGTTCCTTCGCGCCTCCCTCTGTCCTACTGGACATCTCCCCCACAAGGGCGGAGATCAGACGTCACGCCGGCTTTCGCCAATCTCCTAGGTCGCAAGAATGGGCGGGGCGCCGAAACAACTAATCTTTCCCCTCGCGGAGGAGATGGCCGGCAGGTCAGAGGGAGGCTGTCCCGCCGACATTTCGCCCTGTCGGCGACCGCTCATCCCAGCAGCGTCTTTGTCCTTTTGCTGCCGCCGAGCTTGCGCCAGGAGTTGAAGCGGTGGGTGGCGGCGGCGAAGGATATCTTCATCTGCTGGGAAACCGTGTAGCGCGACTTGCCTTCGTCGAACATGCGGTAGCAGCACTCGGCGCCTTCCTCGGTCAGCTTGCCGTCCGGCGTCTTGTTGTGCGGGTTGGCCGGGTCGAATTTTTCGAGCTGCTCCTCGACGAGGCCCTTCAGGCGCTGCAGGTCGGCCTCGATGCTGGCGATGAGATCGAGAACCGGTTTGGCATCGAATGCGTGCGGGGGCTTTTTGTTCGTCATGCCCGGGATTCCTTCAATTTTGGTGGTTGCACGCTATATAGGCGAACATTCGGCAATAATGAAGAGTTGGGCCGGGTTCCGCTGGATCACCCATTCGCGTCGCGGCCCGTGCCGTTCGCAATTGACGTCCGGCAAGCAAGATCCTAGTTTAGAATAATTCTAAACTAGAGTGATCCCATCATGCTTTCTCGTGTTTTCGGCTTCGGCCGCCGTTCGTTCGATTCGCTGTCGGAGCAGGAAATCCTGGCGCTGGCGATTTCTTCCGAGGAGGATGACGGACGCATCTACCGGGCCTATGCCGATGGCCTGGCGCAGGACTTTCCGCAATCGGCGAAAGTGTTCGAGGCGATGGCCGAGGAAGAGGACGGCCATCGCGATTCGCTCATCGAGCTTTATCGCAAGCGCTTCGGCGAGCGCATCCCGCTGATCCGGCGCGAGCATGTGAAAGGCTATTTCGAGCGCAAGCCCGACTGGCTGGTGAAGCCGCTCGGCATCGAGCATGTGCGGCGCCAGGCGGAGGCCATGGAGCAGCAGGCCTATCGCTTCTATGTAGAGGCGGCCAAGCGCACCACCGACGCCTCGACGCGAAAGCTGCTCGACGATCTCGCCGTGGCCGAGCAGGGCCATGAGAGCTCGGCGCATGAATTGGAGCAGGAGCATGTGCCGGGCACGGTCAAGGTCGAGGAGGCGAGCGCCGAGCAGCGCCAGTTCATCCTCACCTATGTGCAGCCGGGGCTGGCCGGGCTGATGGACGGCTCGGTGTCGACGCTGGCGCCGATTTTCGCCGCGGCATTCGCCACGCACGACACCTGGCAGACGCTTCTGGTCGGCCTCGCCGCCTCGATCGGCGCCGGCATTTCGATGGGTTTCACCGAGGTCGCCTCCGACGACGGCAAGCTGTCGGGGCGCGGCTCGCCGATCAAGCGTGGGCTGACAGTCGGCCTGATGACTTCGCTGGGCGGCCTCGGCCACGCGCTGCCCTATCTAATCCCGCACTTCTGGACGGCCACCGCCGTGGCGGCTGTGGTGGTGTTCTTCGAGCTCTGGGCGATCGCTTTCGTCCAGAACCGCTACATGCAGACCCCGTTCTGGCGCGCCGCCTTCCAGGTGGTGCTGGGCGGCGCGCTGGTGTTCGGGGCGGGCGTGCTGATCGGGAACGCTTAAAGCGCGTCGCGCTGAAGTGGATCCAGGCGACGCGCTTTAAGGCTTTGTTTTCATGCATGTCGTTATCGCAAAACCGCTGCACACTTTTGCGCGACATGCATTAGGTTTTCCCTTCTCCCGCAAGGTAAGGGAAGGCGCGATTCACCTATTCACCGCGCGGCTATCCCTTGGCGCTTCCGCCCTTTCGGTCAACCCGTAGTCGCGCACGACATGGGCGATACGCAAACGGTAGCCGGCAAAGATTCCGCCCCGCCCCGCCTTCTGCGCCTGCCGGTGCTCCTCGGTGTTGCGCCAGGCTTTCACCGCTTCCTCGTCGCGCCAGAAGGACAGCGACAGCACCCGCCTGGGATCGACGAGGCTCTGGAAGCGCTCGACCGAGATGAAACCGTCTATGCCGTCGAGCAGGGGCTTAAGCTCCGCGGCGATGCCGAGATAGGCATCGCGCTTGCCTTCCGCCGGCTCCACTTCGAAGATGACTGCGATCATGCCTCCATCCCTTCCCTGACCGTCACGTCGGTGCGAAAGACCTGCCGCGGGCCATGCGGGCCGGACACCAGCTTCAGGAAGACGCGGTCCTCCTTGAGGATGAATTTCTCGCGCCGCGCGAATTCGTAGTTTGCCTTGCCGGCCGGGTCGGCGGCAAGCCGCGCGCGATAGACTTCATAGTCCGCGAGGCTCTCGACGTTGTAGGCGGCATAGGCCGTAGTGGCCGAGCCTTCGTGCGGGGCGTAGTAGCCGATCAGGTCGGCGCCGCAACGCGGAATGGCCTGACCCCAGGCGCGCGCATATTGCTCGAACGCCGCCTTGCCGAACGGATCGATCTCGTAGCGGATGAAGCAGGTGATGGTCATGTCGGTCTCCTCGTATGGTTGGTTCTTCGACGACGACGGTTCGATCCCGGTCGAAACATCGCTTGCGTCATTGTGCTAGGCATCTTCCTGTCAGGAGAGTTTGCCGGGCTGCTTGAGCTGACTGGACAATAGTGCTTCCCTGACGGGAATGCTTCGATAAGGATCGAACCATGCGTGAAGGACCGGACATCGCCCGCATCGCCAGCCTGGTCGGCGATCCGGCCCGCGCCAACATGCTGAACGCGTTGATGGGCGGCACGGCGCTGACGGCGTCGGAACTGGCGCTCGAGGCCGGCGTATCGCTGCCCACCGCTTCCTCGCATCTGTCCAAGCTGATGGATGGCGGGCTGCTCACCTTGGCCAGCCAGGGGCGCCACCGCTATTACGGCCTTGCCAGCGCGCAGGTGGCCGGCATGATCGAGGCGATCATCGGCGTCGCCGAGGCGGTCGGCCCGAAGCGTGTGCGGCCCGGCCCGCGCGACGCGGCCATGCGCGTGGCGCGCGTTTGTTACGATCACCTCGCCGGCGAGCAGGCGGTCACGATGCTCGACCGGCTCTTCGACAGGAAACTTTTGCTGCGCGAGGACAACGAGATCAGGCTCTCGTCATCCGGCGTCTCGCATTTTTCCACGCTCGGCATCGAGACCCATGCCAAGGCGCGGCGGCCGGTGTGCCGCGCCTGCCTCGACTGGAGCGTGCGGCGCTCGCATCTCGCCGGCACGCTGGGCGCCGCCATCCTCGACAAGATCATCGCCGAGAAATGGGCCCGGCGCGAAAAGGACAGCCGCGCCGTGGTGTTCTCGCCGACGGCCCCGGTGCCGATAACTGAAAGCCTGGTGCCGATAACGTGCAATGTCGGCGCGAGGCCCCCCTCTCTGCCCTATCGGGCATCTCCCCCTCAAGGGGGGAGATCGGATGTCACGCTCTCTTTCGCCAATCATCAACGTTGCAGAAGAGGCCCCGCGCCAAAGCTGCCGATCCCCCCCTTGAGGGGGAGATGTCCGGCAGGACAGAGAGGAGGGCGAAGGATCTCGGCATAGGCTACTTTGCGTCTTGCCCGCGATCACCCCCGCTTCAGCGGCTTCCCCAGCTTGAAGAACTCCGCCCACGGATCCGCCTTCTTCAATTGCTTCAGCGTCGTCTCGTCCCCCAGCGGGAAAGCATTCGGCGCCAAGCCCTTTTCGATCTCAGGCCAGGTCACCGGCATCGACACGGTTGCGCCCTTCTTGGCGCGGGAGGAATAGGGCGCGACCGTGGTCGAGCCCCTGCCGTTGCGCAGATAGTCGACGAAGATCTTGCCGGTACGCGCCTTCTTCGACAGCGTCGCCGTGTAGCGGTCGGGCGCGGCCTGCTCCAGCGCGCGGGCGAAATCATGGGCGAAATCCTTGACCGCGTCCCACTCCGCCGAGGGTTTCAGCGGCACCAGCACATGATAGCCCTTGCCGCCGGAGGTCTTGACCAGGTTGGGCAGCGACAGCTCGTCGAGCTGCTTGTGGATGTCGAGCGCCGCCTCGCGCACTTTGCCGACATCGACGCCTTCGTCCGGATCGAGATCGAAGATGATCTGGTCCGGTTTCTCCAGCTGATCGATCGTCGAGCCCCAGATATGCACCTCGACCGCGCCGTACTGGACAAGCGCGGCCAGCCCATCGAAATCCTTGATGAACAGGATCTCCTCGCCGTCAGTCGGATCCTTCATCCTGGCGATCTTGTCGCTCATGCCGGGCGAGGCGTGTTTCTGGAAAAAGCGCTGGCCGTTGATGCCGTCCGGCGCGCGCACCAGGCTCAGCGGCCGGTTGACGACGAATTCTGCCATGCGCGGCCAGACCAGCGCGTAGTGATCGAGCAGGTCCCGCTTGGACACCTTCTCGTCCGGCCATAGCAGCTTGTCGGGATGCGAGAGCTTTATCGAGGTCTTCGCCGTTCCGGCCGAGGCTTTCGGCGCGGTCTTTGTACCCGGCCTCGCTCCGATTTCGGCCTTCTTCGGCTTTTCCTGCACGACTTCCTCCGCCGGCTTGTCCTCGCGAAGCCCCTGGAACGAGGCGTGGCGGATTATACGGTCGGATGTCCAGCTGCGGAACTCCACCTCGCCGACAAGTTCCGGCTTGACGAAGGTGAGGCCCTTGCCCTTGGGCACGGCGGCCGAGAACGGCGAGCCCTTCGCCTTGAGGCCGTCGAGCTTCTTCTTCAAGTCGGTCATCACCTTGCCGGAAAAGCCGGTGCCGACACGGCCGGCATAGTGCAGCTTGCCGCCTTCGTTGAACCCGACCAGCAGCGAGCGCAGGCCGCGTCCGGTCTTATCCGAGGGCAGATAGCCGCCGATGACGAATTCCTGGCGCAGCGTGCATTTGGACTTGATCCAGGAGAGCCCCCGCCCGCTGCGGTAGGGCGCGTCGGCGCGTTTCGACACCACGCCTTCCAACCCCATGCGGCAGACATGCTGCAGCATGACCTTGCCCGGCTCGTGGAAATGATCGCTGAAGCGCAGCCCCGAATGTTCGGGCTGCTCGCCGAGCAGTTCGGCCAGCGCCTGCTTGCGTTCGACCAAGGGTTCGCGGCGCAGATCCTTGCCGTCAAGCCGCATCAGGTCGAAGACATAGTAGACGAAGCGGTCGGCGCGTCGGGCCGACAGATCCGCCTGCAGCAAGGGGAAGGACGACACGCCGCTGTCGGCCAACACCACGATCTCGCCGTCGATGATGGCGTCGCGGCATTTCAGCCCCGCCAGTGCACCAGTGACCGGACCGTCGAATTTTTCCGTCCAGTCGAGGCCGGCACGGGTGAGCAGCCTGACGTCGCTGCCGGCGATCTGCGCCTGCATGCGGTAACCGTCGAATTTCACCTCGTGCAGCCAATCCTCGCCGGCGGGCGCATCCCTTTCCAGCGTCGCCAGCTGCGGCTCGATGAAGTCGAGACGCTTGCCAGGCCCGGCCTTGGCCTTGCCGGCGGCCGGCCTGTTGGATTGCCAGACCTTCGGCTTCTCGCCCCTGGCAGCCTTGCCTTCGCCCACCTCCTCGATGGTCAGGCCCGACTTCACCGATTTCGGTTCTTCCTCGAGAACATCCTCGCCGGGCCGGGCGGCGGCATCGTCGGATTTGATCAGCAGCCAGTTGTCGCGCTTCTCGCCGGGGCGGGGCCGCAGCCTGACCAGATGCCAGCGGCCGTTGAGCTTGTGGCCCTCGAGCTCGAAGTCGATATGGCCCTTCTTCATGCCCTTGGCCGGATCGCCATCCGGCATCCACTTGCCTTCGTCCCAGACGATGACCGAGCCGCCGCCATATTGGCCCTTCGGAATGGTGCCTTCGAAGGACGCGTAGTCGATCGGATGATCCTCGACATGCACGGCCAGCCGCTTCTCATGCGGATCGAGGCTCGGGCCGCGCGTCACCGCCCAGCTCCACAGCACGCCGTCATGCTCCAGCCGGAAATCATAGTGGAGCCGCGTCGCGGCATGCTTCTGGACGACGAAGATGCCGCCGCCTTGCTTTTGCCTGCCGACCTTGCCGGCCGGCTCGGCGGTCTTCTTGAAGTCGCGCTTGGCGTGATACTGCTCGAGGCCGGCCATGCCGCCATCCTCCTATGCGGATTTGCGTTTTGGCGCGGACGCTTTGGCTTTCGGCCGCCGCGCCGAAGTCTTTGAAGACTTGCCCGCTTTGCCGCCGCCTTCCGCGTTGAGGCTCTTCTTCAACGCATCGAACAGGTTGACCACATTGGACGGGTTCGGGGGCGCCTTGGCCTTGGGCGCCTTCTTGCCCGCCTTCTTGGCGCGGATCAGCTCGAGCAGCGCATCCTCGTAGCGATCGTCGAATTTCGACGGGTCGAACTTCGTCTTCTTGCCGTCGATGATGTGCTGGGCGAGGTCGATCATCTCCTTGTCGGTCCTGGCCGCCGCGATGTCCTCGAACACCGTCGCCGGCCGGCGCACCGTGTCGTCATAGCGCAAGGTGGTCAGCACCATGCCCTTGCCGAGCGGCTCGATCACCACCGGGCGCTCTCGCTGATAAAGCACGATGCGCGCCAGGCCGGCCATCTTCCGGGCCGCCATGGCGTCGCGGATGACGGCGAAGGCTTCTTCCGAGACCTTGTCGGCCGGTGAGACATAATAGGGCGTGTCGAGGTAGATCTGCTCGATCGAGGATTTCTCGATGAAGCCGTCGAGGCTCATCGTGTGCGAGGATTCGATCTGCACTGCCTCGATCTCGTCCTCCTCGATATGGACGAAATCGCCGTCGCTCACCTCATAGCCCTTGATCTCGTCGCCCTCTTCAAGCGGCTTGCCGGTCCCGGCATCGACATAGATGCGTTTGACGGTGTTGCCGGTCTTGCGGTTGAGGATGCGGAAAGAGACTTTCTCGGCATGGGTCACGACGTTGGTCAGCTCGATGGCGCAGGTGACCAGCGACAGTTTGAGATAGCCCTTCCAGGCCGGGCGTGGCGCCATGGCGAAACTCCTGCGGCGAACTTCTGCGATGCAACTTTACCGCAACGGGCGGAGGCTTGCTCGGTTCCGAGACGGACCTGGCCGGTGCCGCTTGCGGCAAGCAATGATATTTCCCGGCGCCACCCGAGCGTGAAACAGAAGCGCGCGCAAGCGACATCGGAACGAAACATATGTGATGCAAAAGTCACACGGCGTGGAAAGGCGACGAAAAGCACCGAAAGACCGCGAATCAGCCGCAATCCAGCCACGATGCAACGTGTTTCGGACCAGAAATTAACATCACGTTCACCGACTATTCACGCCTCGACGCTATGCTCCCGAACAATTCGGACGGACATCCGAAAGCGGGACAGGGACCACGTAAAATGAACTTTTGGAACCACATCGCCGGCTACGCCGCCGCCATTCGCGAATTCGTCGCGCCGACCTATCGGCCGGAGCGCTATTACATGCGCGGCCCGGGCCCTGCCTGCGCGCGCCGCGGCAATTCGCTGGGCGTCAGCGCGAACTGATCATGACCCGCGAACGCGCCCACCACAGTCGCATCTGCCGGCCGGCCGCCGACCAGCGCACCACCACCTATCGCGCCGAACGCCTTGCGCTCGCCGCCACATGGCGTGCGACAACGCCGCGACTTTGACGCCGCCGCCGGCTGGCTTAGTGTCTCCCCAGCTCAGTGTCCCCTTGGCATAGCGTAAGGGGGCCACAAGCAGCCGGGGCCGCCATGACCGACCTGCCCGAACGTCCCACCTTACCGCGCCAATCCTATGACGCCAGCCAGCCGCTGATCGTCTTCGACGGCGTCTGCGTGTTCTGCTCGGGCTTCGTCCAGCTCATCCTCAAGCTCGACCGGAAAAAACGCTTCCGTTTCGCAACGGCGCAATCGCCGCTGGGCGAGGCGCTGTTTCGTGAGCACGGCCTGCCGACCGACGACTATGACAGCAACCTCGCCATCATCGACGGCGCGGCCTTCACGAAGCTCGACAGCTTCATCGCCGTCATGGCCGCGCTCGGCTGGCCATGGCGCATTGCGAAGGCGCTGCTCATCCTGCCGCGGCCGCTGCGCGACTGGCTCTACGACCGCGTCGCCAAGAACCGCTACGCGCTGTTCGGCCGCAAGGACAGTTGCGACATTCCTTCGGCCGAGTTGCGGGAGCGGTTGATCGGCTGACGGCGATTGGCTTGGGGGCATGGCATGAAGCTTCTCATCGTCGGCGGCTACGGCACCTTCGGCGGACGCATCGTCCAATTGCTGGAGAGCGAGCCGCGCCTCGAGCTCATCATCGCCGGCCGGTCGCTCGCCAAGGCAGCGGCCTATTGCGGGGATCGAGGCAACACCAAGGCTCGGCTGGTGCCGGCGACGTTCGACCGCGACGGCGACCTTGGCGCGCAATTTGCCGGCATGCTGCCCGACATCGTCGTCGACGCCAGCGGTCCGTTTCAGGCCTATGGCGAGGGGCGCTACCGGCTGGTCGAGACCTGTATCGCCGCGGGCATCCATTATTTCGACCTTGCCGACGGTTCGGACTTCGTCGCCGAGGTATCCGCTTTCGACGCGGCAGCCAGGGCGGCCGGCGTCGTCGTGCTGTCCGGGGTGTCGAGCTTCCCGGTGCTGACGGCCGCCGTGGTGCGGCATCTTTCGACCGGCATGGCGCGCGTCGACACCATCCGTGGCGGCATCGCGCCGTCGCCTTTCGCCGGCGTCGGCGAGAACGTCATCCGCGCCATCGCGAGCTATGCCGGCCGGGCGGTGCGGCTGCAGCGCGGCGGCAGGCCGGCCGAGGGTTACCCGCTCACGGAGCAGATGCGGTACACGATTGCGCCGCCCGGGCGCGTGCCGGTGAGGAACACCTTGTTCTCGCTGGTCGACGTGCCGGACCTGCGCGCGCTGCAGGCGCTGTGGCCGGAAGCGAGCACGATCTGGATGGGCGCCGGGCCGGTGCCCGAGGTGCTGCACCGCGCGCTGATCGGCCTGGCCTGGCTGGTCCGCGCCGGCCTGGCGCGATCGCTGTCGCCGCTGGCGCCGCTGATGCGCTGGGCGACCAACCGGCTGTCATGGGGCGAGCATCGTGGCGGCATGTTCGTCGAGGTCGACGGCGTGGATGCAGAGGGCAGACCAAGCAAGCGGTCCTGGCACCTGTTGGCCGAGGGCGATGACGGGCCGCTGATCCCGTCCATGGCGGTCGCGGCGATCGTCCGCAAGGCGCTCGACGGCCGCATGCCAGCACCAGGCGCCCGGACGGCGGTGCGCGACGTCGAGCTCGCGGACTATGAAGCGCTGTTTGCCGGCAAGACGATCCACACCGGCTTCAGGGACGACACCGACAAGGGAAAGGCTCTCTATGCCGACCTGCTCGGCGATGCGTGGAAAAGCCTTCCAGCTGAAATCCGCGCCATGCATGAGGGAGCGGCTATGGCGGAAGGAAGTGCGAGCGTGGAGCGCGGCGACGGTATTCTTAGCCGGCTTGCCGCGCGCATGGCCGGCTTCCCGCCTGCTGCAGCCGATGTCCCCGTCAAGGTGCGTTTCGTTACCGACGGGCAAGGCGAGACCTGGACGCGGACTTTCGGAACTCACGGTTTTTCGAGCCGGCAATTTGCCGGACGTGGCCGCTCGGAGCGGCTGCTTTGCGAGCGCTTCGGCCCCCTCACCTTCGCCATGGCGCTGGTGGCCGGCAAGGACCGCCTGTCGCTCGTGCTGCGCCGCTGGAGCTTTCTCGGCCTGCCATTGCCGATGTGGCTTTGCCCGCGGTCGAACGCATACGAAACCGTCGAGGACGGCCGCTTCCGCTTCCATGTCGGGATATCGCACCCGGTCGTCGGGCTGATCGTGCGCTACCGTGGCTGGCTCGAGCCGGCGCACGGTTCGAGCACGGTGGGTTCGCCGGCTATCTCGCCCAGTTCCCGGCAGCCGGCGGCCGTGCACAGCGTCCAGCCTTCCCCGGTGGCGCCGGACGCCGCGAGCACCAGGCGCGGCTGGGGTCCGATCCGTGGCGCATAGACCCACCAGCCGCTCCGCAGCACCGAGCCCTCCGGCGGCTCCATGCCGGCGCCGGAGCCCTTGACCCGTGCCTCGACAACCCGCAGCCCGGCCGGCGTCACCGTCCAGTCCTCCTGCCAGCGCGTCCGTTCCACCGAATGCGTCCAGGACAGCGTGAAGGCGGCGACGGCGAGCGTCACCGTCTTGCCGGCGGCGAGGATACACAGGCTCATGGAGTGTCGGCGACGGACAGCCGGCGGGCGCGCCAGCAGTGCCAGCCGATCCAGGCCAGCGCCAGCACCCAGCCGGTCTCGTCGGTGAGCGGCAATGCCGCCACCAGGAGCAGGCCGGCGCAGAACGCGACGAGACGCTCCCACCAAGCCATGCGGCGGGCGAGGAAGCCGACGGCGGCGGCGCCCCAGAGCACGATGCCCATGCAGGCCTTGACGACGATGTAGGCGACCTCGACGGGATAGCCGAACGAAGCCGCGATCGGGCCCGCGTCCTGCAGCATCAGCGCCGGCGTGTAGACCGCCATGAACGGCACGACGAAGCCGGCAATGGCGAGCTTGGTGGCCTGGATGCCGATTTTGAGGCCGCTTTCCTTGGCCATGGGTGCTGCGGCAAAGGCGGCGAGCGCCACCGGCGGGGTGAGATCCGCCATGATGCCGAAATAGAAGACGAACATGTGGCTGACCACCAGCGGCACGCCGAGCGACAGCAGCGCCGGGCCGGCGAGCGAGGAGGTGATGATGTAGTTGGGGATGGTCGGAATGCCCATGCCGAGAACCAGGCAGGTGAGCATGGTCAACACCAGCGACAGGAACAAATTGTTCTCGCCGATGGAGATGATCCAGCCGATGAAGGTGGAAGCGATGCCGGTGAGCGTCAGCGTGCCGATGACGATGCCGACGATGGCACAGGCGATGCCAACGGGCAGGGCGTTCTTCGCTCCTTCGGCAAGCGAGTCGACGCAAATGCGCAGCGTCTCGCGCCCGCCTCTGAAGGCGAAGCAGGCGATGACGAGCACCGCGATGACGAGGCTCAGCACATTGACGCCGAAGCGCATGAACGACGCCGCAGCCAGCCCGAGCGCCAGCCAGAAGACGAAGCGGAAGGCGAGCGGCCCGATCAAGGCTGCCAGTGGCGTGCCGAGGATGAGCACGATGGTCAGCGCCAGGCCCATCGTGCCGGCGAAGATCGGCGTGTAGCCGGCAAACAGCAGATAGACCAGCACGGCGAGCGGCAGCACCAGCGGCCAGTGCTTCCTGACCGCTTCCCACGGATTGGGCAATTCCGCCTTGGCCATGCCGTGCAGGCCGGCCTTGCCGGCCTCCAGATGCACCTGCCAGAAGCAGGCGCCGAAATAGAGCAGCGCCGGGATGATCGCCGCCTTGACCACCTCGGCATAAGGGATGTTCAGCGTCTCGGCCATGATGAAGGCGACGGCGCCCATCACCGGCGGCATGATCTGGCCGCCCATCGAGGAGGTCGCCTCGACCGCGCCGGCAAAGGCGGAGCGGAAGCCGAAGCGCTTCATCAGCGGGATGGTGAACTGGCCGCTGGCGACGACATTGGCGACGCCCGAACCGGAGATGGTGCCCATCAGCGCGGAGGACAGCACGCAGACCTGGGCCGGGCCGCCGCGCCACGAGCCGACGAGGCCGAGCGCGAAGTCGTTGAACAGCGCGATCATGCCGGCCCGTTCGAGGAAGGCGGCAAAGACGACGAAGATGAAAATGTAGGCGGCCGAGACATAGACCGGCGTTCCGTATATGCCTTCGGTGCCATAGGCGAAGGTGTCGACCAGCTGCGCGAAATCATAGCCGCGATGGATGAAGGGCGGCGGCAGGTGGTTGCCGACGAAGCAATAGGCGAGGAAGATGAAGGCGATGACCGCCAGCGGCAGGCCCATCAGCCGTCTGGCGGCTTCGAAGACGAGCACCACCAGCAGCGTGCCGACGATCAGGTCCGGCGTGGTGAGGAAGCCGGAGCGGCGGATGAGGTCGGCGTAGAAGACCCAGTTGTAGAGGCCGGTGCCGAAGCCGAGCAGGCCGAGAACCCAGAAGCCAACCTTCGCCGCGGCGCTGCTGGCGCGCAGGTTGGCTATCAGGCCGAAACCGAGCAGCAGCAGGAAGCCGACATGCATGGCCCGCACCACCTGGCTCGGCAAGCTGCCATAGGCGGCGATGTAGATCTGGAAGACGGAAAAAGCGACCGCAATCAGGAAGGCCGCCTTGCCGGCGAGGCCTTCGCCAAAACCGGGCGGCAGGCCTTCGACCTGCTCTTCGGCGACCGGGAGATGGAAAGTGGGCCGGCTGCCGTCGGCTGCCGTTCGAGACGCTGGATCGCTCATCCCATGCGCTCCAGGATGAGCATTGGAAGAGAGGGGGCGCTTGGTGAAGACATGTCGGATTGCCGCGCGGCCCCTCCTATTTCAGCAACCCTTTTTCCCTGTAATATTTCTCCGCGCCGGGATGCAGCGCCACGGGCATGCCGTCCAGCGCCTTGGCCGGATCGATCGCCTTGGCGGCGGCATGCGCGGCAGCCAGCTGGTCGAGATGTTCGAACAGCAGCTTGGTCATCTGGTAGGCGGTCTCGTCGGAGACGTCGGCGCGGGTAATGAGGAAATTGCCGACCGCGGCGGTCGCGACATCTTCCGTCTGGCCCTCATAGGTGCCTTTCGGGATAACCACGGAAAGATAGGGCGCCCCGATCTTGGCGACGTCCTCGGCCGGCACGGCGACGACGTTGATGGGAAGCGAGGTCGCGAGATCGCGGATGGAGGCGACGCCGAGGCCGGCCGACTGCAAGGTGGCGTCGAGCTGGCGGTTCTTGATCAGCTCGACCGACTCGGCGAAGGGCAGATGTTCGACTCGCCCGAGATCCTCGTATTTGAGACCGGCGGCGGCGAAGATGGCGCGCGCGTTGAGCTCGGTGCCGGAGGCAGGCGCGCCGACCGACAGGCTCTTGCCCTTGAGGTCGGCGAGCGTCTTGATGCCGGATTCCTGGCTGGCGACGATCTGGATGTAATTGGGATAGATCGCGGCAATGCCGCGCAGCTTGTCGAGCTTGCCCGGGAAGCCGGCCTCCGTGTTGCCCTCGGCGGCCATCTTGACGGAATCGCCGAGCGCAAAGGCGATCTCGCCCTTGCCCTGCTGCAGCAGGTTCAGGTTCTCGACCGATGCCTTGGTCGCCTGAACCTGGGTGCGCGCGCCCTCGATGCCCTTGCCGTAGATCTCCGACAGCGCGACCCCGAGCGGATAGTAGACGCCCGACGTGCCGCCGGTGAGCACATTGATGAATTCCTGCGCCCCGGCCGTCGCGACACCGAGACCAAGCGACAGCGCCAGCGCGCCGGCGGCAACAAATTTCGTCCTGAAATCGAGCATATGGTTTCCTCCTCCTGAAACGGCCGCGTCGCCTCCCCGGCGCGAAGCTCGTGAGTTTAAACGGGAGGAGCCAAATGCCAACCCGCAATTGCAGACCTTTCTGCTTGACCATGACCTTTTCCAAAACCGGATCCACTTTTTGGAATCATGGTCTGGACGAATGGTTGAGTGGCGGCGAAAAGCGCCGGCTTGCGCTCGCTTGCTTTGGGGACGAAAAGATTTTCGAGGCGCCTGTCGAAATCGGCCGCGGCCGCACGACATAGGTCGGCACGCGACGATGCGGCCTTCAACAAAACGGGAGAAGACCATGCGATACATGCTTTTGATCTACAATGACGAAACCGCGATGGCGAATGCGCCAAAAGAGCAGACCCAGCAGACCCTCGCCGCCTACGGCGCCTATACCGAGGCGCTGAAGAAATCCGGCGCTTATATCGCCGGCGAGCGGCTGCGCCCGACCCAGGCGGCCACCGCGGTGCGGTTGGCCGGCGGCAAGACCAACGTGCTCGACGGCCCCTATGCCGACACCAAGGAGCAGTTGGCGGGTTTCTACATGATCGAGGCGGCCGACATCGACACGGCCATCGAATGGGGCGCGCGTTGTCCCGCGTCCAGCAGCGGCACGGTCGAGGTGCGGCCGATCTGGGAAATGGCCGAGTACATAGCCGCCGCATAGCGAACCCTGTGATGGATGATCGCTCCGAGATCGCGCGGGCGGCGGCCGAGGCGGCGGCCCGGCGCAGCTACGGCAAGCTGGTGGCCTGGCTCGCGGCCCGCACGCGCGACGTCGCCGGCGCCGAGGACGCGCTGGCCGACGCCTTCGCGGCCGCGCTCGAACGCTGGCCGCGAACCGGCGTCCCGGCGGAGCCGGAAGCCTGGCTGCTCGCGGTGGCGCGCCGGCGCGACGTGGACGCGGTGCGGCGGCGGCTGACCGGCGAGGCGGCCCGCGATCATCTGCAGCTGATGGCCGAGGAAATGGAGGCGCGCATGCGCGGCGAGGAGCTGCCCGACGACCGGCTGCGGCTGATGTTTGCCTGCGCCCATCCGGCGATCGAATCGAGCGTGCGCGCGCCGCTGATCCTGCAGGCGATCCTCGGTTTCGACGCCGCGACGATCGCCTCGGCCTTCCTGGTTTCGCCGGCGACGATGGGACAGCGGCTGGTGCGGGCCAAGGCGCGCATCCGCGAAACCGGGATTCCGTTCCGTGTGCCGGAGCAGGCGGAGCTGGGCGAGCGGCTGGGCGCCGTGCTGGAGGCGATCTACGCCACTTTCGCCGAAGGCTGGTCGGACCCGACCGGCACCGACAGCCGGCGGCGCAACCTCGCCACCGAAGGCATCTGGCTTGGACGGCTGGTCGCCTCGCTGATGCCGGACGAGCCGGAGGCGCTCGGGCTGCTGGCGCTGATGCTGTTCGCCGAGGCGCGCCGCTCGGCGAGGCGCGGCCCGCAAGGCGATTTCGTGCCTTTGGCCGAGCAGGATATGGCGCTCTGGGACGACGGCCTGATCGATGAGGCGGAAGCCTTGCTGGTGCGCGCCGCGCAAAGGAGCATCATCGGCCGCTACCAGCTCGAGGCCGCCGTGCAGTCCGCCCATACGGCGCGCCGGCGCGGCGGCGGCACGGACTGGACGGCGATCCGCCAGCTTTACGAAGCGCTGCAGGCCGTGGCCGGCTCGCCGGTGGTGGCGATCAACCGCGCGGTGGCCATCGCCGAAACCGAGGGTGCAACGGCTGGATTGGCGGCGCTTTACGTGCTTGGCGAGGACAAGCGGCTACAGGACTACCAGCCCTATTGGGCCGCTCGCGCCGGGCTGTTGGCCAGGCTCGGCAACATCAAGCAGGCGGCCCAGTCCTACGACCGGGCGATCGGCCTCGA
Source organism: Mesorhizobium sp. B3-1-7 (assembly GCF_006439385.1). Taxonomy (NCBI): domain Bacteria; kingdom Pseudomonadati; phylum Pseudomonadota; class Alphaproteobacteria; order Hyphomicrobiales; family Phyllobacteriaceae; genus Mesorhizobium; species Mesorhizobium sp. B3-1-7. The sequence goes on along the minus strand of NZ_VFTL01000024.1, from coordinate 81,870 downwards.
GCGCGACCCGGCGCTGCGGCGTTTCCTGCAGGGCGAGAAGGCGAAGCTTGTTGGGAACTAGAGCAATTACTGGAATGCTCTAGATCGTGATGGCGTTTCGTTGAATCGCCGTCACGATCTAACTTTTTGTTGGACCATGATCTTTCTCCGAAAACCGGTTCCCACTTTTCGGGATCATGCTCTAATTCTTCCAGTTCCGTGAAATCGGCACAAACGCCGGGCATTTGCCGAAGCCTTCCAACCTCGTCATTCCAGGGCGGAGCAGCCGCGAAGCGGCGTCGCGGAGACCCTGGAACCATTCCGTGATCTTGATCGAAGGGTACAGCGGAGCAGAATTCTGCACCGCGGCAACGCTCGTAAGTCACGGCATGGATCCTCGGGTCTGCGCGCGTCGCTTCGCTCCTTGCTCCGCCCGTGGATGACGACCGTGAGGGCGGCTGAAGCCAACCTCCGAGCGCGCCTAAGCGCCCAGCCCGTCGAACAGGATGGTCGAGAGATAGCGCTCGGCGAAAGAGGGAATGACGACGACGAGGTTCTTGCCCTTGTTCTCCGGCCGCGAGCCGACGACGATGGCCGCCTGGAGCGCTGCGCCCGACGAGATGCCGACCGGCACGCCTTCGAGGCGGGCGACGAGACGGGCATTGGCGACCGAATCCTCGTTCGAAACCCTGACGACCTCGTCATAGATCGACGTGTCGAGGATTTTCGGGGCGAAGCCGGCGCCGATGCCCTGGATCTTGTGCGGACCGGGCTGGCCGCCCGACAGCACCGGCGAGGCCTCCGGCTCGACCGCCACGACCTGCAGCGAAGGCTTGCGCTTCTTCAGCACCTGGCCGACACCGGTGATGGTGCCGCCGGTGCCGATGGCGGAAACGAAAATGTCGACTTCGCCATTGGTGTCGTTCCAGATTTCCTCGGCCGTGGTGCGGCGGTGGATTTCAGGATTGGCCGGATTCTCGAATTGCTGCGGGATGATGGCGTTGGGCAGTGTGGCGGCGAGCTCGTCGGCCTTGGCGATGGCGCCCTTCATGCCTTTCGGGCCTTCGGTCAGCACCAGCTCCGCGCCGAGCAGCGCCAGCATCTTGCGGCGCTCGACCGACATGGTCTCCGGCATGGTCAGGATCAGCTTGTAGCCTTTGGCGGCGGCGGCGAAGGCGAGCGCGATGCCGGTGTTGCCGGAGGTCGGCTCGATCAGCGTGGTCTTGCCGGGCGCGATCTTGCCGGCCTCCTCCAGCGCCTCGATCATGGCGACGCCGATGCGGTCCTTGACCGAAGCGATCGGGTTGAAGAATTCGAGCTTGGCCATGAGATTGGCGACGATGCCCTTCTCCCTGGCGAACTTGTCCAGCCTGACCAGCGGCGTGTCGCCAATCGTCTCCGTGATCGAATTGAAGACGCGGCCGCGGCCGGGCACGCGCGCGGAGGTGACGGGCTTGTTCATTGGTTCGCTCCCAAGGCAATGGCATAGGCAAAAACAGAATAGGGCTTTCAGACGCGCAAGATAGGCCGGCGACCGAAAATATCCGAGTGGGGCGGTTGCTCAAAAGCGCCCACGACCGGAAAAGCATTTTCCGCCGCGGCGGGTTTCAGGAATGGTTTGGCTGAATCCGGGACGGGTTGAGATTGGAGCCTACTGCCTCGCCGCGATAGCCGCGGCCGCGCCCATCATGAAACCGGCGGCGGTGCGGTTCAGAACCTTCAGCGCGCGCGGCGATTTCAGGAACCAGCGCGCCTTGGCGGCCAACGCCAGGTAAGGCACCAGCACCACAAACAGCACCGCCACGGTGAGCGTCGCAAGGATGGCGTAGTCGGCGAGCGTGATCGTTTTCAGGTCGATGATGGTCGGCGTGATGGCGAGATAGAAGATCATCGTCTTGGGATTGCCGAGCGTCACGGTCAGCCCGGCGATGAAGCTCGACACGAGACCGCCCTTGGCCTTCCGCGCCTCGACGGTCTCGGGCGTGATGCCGCTGGTCCAGAAGCGCCAGGCGAGGAAGGCGAGATAAGCGACGCCGGCCCATTTGATGGCGAGGAAGACCATGCCGAAGGTCTGGGCGACGAAAGCAAGCCCGAGCACCACGGCGGTGAGATAGGTGAGGTCGCCGAGCATCAGGCCGAACGACATGGCAAGCGAGGACCGGAAGCCGGAGCCGAGCGCGCGGGCGACAAGCGCCGTGACGCCCGGGCCGGGAATGGCGGCGGCGACGCCGAGGGCGGCGCTGTAAGCGAGGAATCCGGTGAGTGTCATGGTTCTGGCCTGGCGTATAGTCCTGCGGGGACCGCTGTCGAGAGCCGGGCTTTTATCATGAAGCCAGTTCGACGGTAATTCCCTCACAATGGGATTCGTTGCGCCAGTTCGACTGGGAGCTGGTTCCTTTGTGGGACGCCGCATACCTTGGAGATCAGTCGAAACGATCAGTCCTGTCGTCATTCCAGGGCGGAGCAAGGAGCGGAGCGACGCGCGCAGACCCTGGAATGACGAGGTTGGGGGAGCTACCCGCCATGCGTAATGCGCCAGATGGTGCCGTTGCCGTCCTCGGTGAGGATCAGCGCGCCGTCCCTGGCTACGGCGACACCGACCGGCCGCCCCCAGACCGCGTCGTCGGAAATGACGAAGCCGGTTGCGAAATCCTCGTATTCGCCGGTCGGCTTGCCGTCCTTGAATCTCAGCCGCACCACCTTGTAGCCGGTGCGGACGTTGCGGTTCCACGAGCCGTGCAGCGCGACGAAGGCATCGCCCTTGTAGTCAGCCGGGAAATTGCCGCCGTCGTAGAAGGCGATGTTGAGCGGCGCCGAATGCGCCTGGATCAGCACATCCGGAACCGTGACCTTGCCGGCGAGGTCGGGGCGCGCGCCCTTGTGGCGCGGGTCCTCGTTGTCACCGATGTAATACCATGGCCAGCCATAGAAGGCCCCGTCCTTCACGGCGGTCGCGTATTCGAAGGGGATGTTGTCGCCAAGCTCGTCGCTCTCGTTAACGACGCACCAGAGCGCGCCCGTCGCCGGCTGCACGGTCATGCCGGAGCAGTTGCGCAGGCCGGTGGCGACGGTCCTGCGGTTGTTGCCGTCGGGATCGAAGGCCAGCACGTCGGCGCGGCCCTGTTCAGGACCCCAGGCCTCGCCCAGCGGCTGCGATTTCGCCCACGCCTCGACACCGCCCTTCGGCTTTGCGCCCATGTCCTCGGCGATGTTGGAGCCCGAGCCGACCGACAGATAGAGCGTCTTGCCGTCGGGCGAGAAGGCGATGTCGCGCGTCCAGTGATGACTGGCGGGGATCTTTGCGACGATGGTCTCCGGCTTGCCGGACGCCTCGAGGTCGCCGTCGCGATAGGCAAAGCGGACGACGCTGTTGCTGTTGGCGACATAGACCCATTGCGGCTTGTTGCCCGGCGGATAGAAGGCGATGCCGTAGGGCCGGGTTAGGCCCTTGGCGAAGACCGACTTCTGCGCGGGCTTCGCGCCGCCTTCCGCAAGGCGATAGACGCGGACCTGGTTCGCCCGGCTGTCGGCAACGAAGAGGTCGCCGTTCGGCGCCACGCGCACGACGCGCGGACTGTCGACGCCGGATGCGATCAGCTCGGCGGAAAAGCCGGGCGGAAGTTTTGGCTTGGCACCTTCGGGGCGATCGGTGACGCCGCCGCCGTTCGAGGCGGACTCCGTCACATCGGGTTTCGGCAAATCCTCAGGTTTCAGCAGCCGGCGCACGCCGGGGCGGTCGACCTTCCAATCGCCGAAGGCCTTTTCACCGCTGAGCAGGGGTTGATCGGCCTGCTGCGCAAAGGCGCCGGTGGCAAAGACCAGCGCGAGGCCCGCAAGGCCGGCGATCCGCATCATTGCTGTCCTCCGTCGTCTGCCAGCGCGCCTCAATCGATCAGGCGCCCAGAGCCAGGACATATTGGGCAAACGATCGAAAAGAGAAGCTTGCGCACGCGGATTTGACGGGCCTCGGGCTCAGGCCTCTTCGGCATCCAGATCGTCGTCGAGGCGCTTTTCCAACTCGACGAGGTCCGCCGGCAAGGGAAGACCCATTGCGCGCATCTCCCGCAATTTCTCGCGCAGCTGCTCCTGGATCTCGTGCTCGTCCTCGGGCTGGTTCACCATCTCCTCAAGCAGCAGGCTGATCTGGGCCTTGAGCGATTCCAGCGCCATGTTTTTCTCCTTTGCACCCTCAGGTGTGTCGAGATTCAGGTCGGGCCGACATCACCTGTATACCGATACACCTAGCGCAGCATTCGTGAAATCAGCTGCGCGGTGTAATCGACCATCGGCACGATGCGGGCGTAGTTCAGGCGGGTCGGGCCGATGACGCCAAGCGCGCCGATGACGCGGGCGTCCTTGTCGCGATAGGGCGCAACGACCAGCGACGAGCCGGACAGCGAAAATAGCTTGTTCTCCGAGCCGATGAAGATGCGCACGCCAGGTCCTTCCTCGGCGAGGTCGAGCAGCTGCAGCAGCCCGTCCTGCGTCTCCAGATCCTCGAACAGATGACGCAGGAGCTCGAGATCGGCCTGGGCGGTGACGTTTTCCAGGAGGTTGGCGCGGCCGCGCACGATGAGGCGCGCCGGCAGGCCGCTCTCGGCGCCGGCCCATACCGCCAGCCCCTTCTCGACCAGATCCTGCGACAGCGTGTCGAGCGCCGTTCTGGTCTCGTCCTTGATACGGGCGATCTCGATGCGCGCCTCGGCAAGCGTGCGGCCCCTGATATGGGCGTTGAGGAAGTTCGAGGCCTCGTGCAGCTGCGAGACGGTGATGCCGGCCGGCAGGTCGACGACGCGGTTCTCGACATCGCCGTTCTGCGACACCAGCACGGCAAGCGCCTTGGTGGGCTCGAGCTGGATGAATTCGATGTGCTTCAGCGCCACCTCGTTCTTGGAGGCGAGCACGAGGCCGGCGCCGCGCGACATGCCGGACAGCATCTGGCTGGCCTCGGTCAGCATATGCTCCAGCGTCGCGCCAGAGCCGGAGGCGCGCACCTGCGCCTCGATGACGCGGCGCTCGTCGTCGGAAAGGTCGCCGAGCTCCATGAAGGCGTCGACGAAAAAGCGCAGGCCGGTCTGGGTCGGCAGGCGGCCGGCGGAAATATGCGGCGCGTAGATCAGGCCCAGATGCTCGAGATCGCTCATCACGTTGCGGATGGTGGCGGGCGACAGCGAGGAGGGCAGGATGCGCGACAGGCTGCGCGAGCCGACCGGCTCGCCGTCGCGCAGATAGGAATCGACAATCCGCCGGAAGATATCGCGCGAGCGCATGTCGAGTGATTGAAGTACCGGCGACTGCGACGTCGGATCGACTGGTTTGTTCATTCCGGCGAGAAACCTCCTTCCGAAAGATATAGACTTAAGCCACAGCGGCGCAACCCGGTGCCGCGTTTGCGGTCACGGCACCGCGTTTGCGGTCGCTCGGCCCGTTTTCCTGCGCGGCATCCTTTTCCTTTGCGACTTGCCCCGCATGCGTCTACAAGCCGGCCACGATTCCGCAAAACGACAAGAAAGAAGGCCGAATGCGCCCCTCCAAACGCCAAGCCGACGAAATGCGCGCCATCTCCTTCGAGCGTGGCGTCTCCAAGCATGCCGAAGGCTCGTGCCTGGTGAAGTTCGGCGACACGCATGTCTTGTGCACGGCGAGCCTGGAGGAAAAAGTGCCGTCCTGGATGCGCAATTCCGGCAAGGGCTGGGTGACGGCGGAATACGGCATGCTGCCGCGCTCGACCGGCGAGCGCATGCGGCGCGAGGCCTCCGCCGGCAAGCAGGGCGGCCGCACGCTGGAGATCCAGCGGCTGATCGGCCGTTCGCTGCGCGCCGTGGTCGACCTGCAGGCGCTGGGCGAGCAGCAGATCACCGTCGATTGCGACGTCATCCAGGCCGATGGCGGCACCCGCACCGCCTCGATCACCGGCGGCTGGGTGGCGCTCTACGATTGCCTGCGCTGGATGGAAGCGCGCCAGATGGTGAGCGTCTCCAAGGTGCTGAAGGACCATGTCGCGGCGATTTCCTGCGGCATCCATGACGGCCAGCCGGTCATCGATCTCGATTACCTCGAGGATTCCTCGGCCGGCACCGACGCCAATTTCGTCATGACGGGCAAAGGCGGCATCGTCGAGATCCAGGGTACGGCGGAAGGCGAGCCCTTTTCCGAGGAGCAGTTCGCGGCGCTGATGGGGCTGGCGAAGAAGGGTATCTCGCGGTTGGTGAGCTTGCAGCAGATGGCGGTGGCCTGACGTTGAATGCGATGAGGTCGGCGATCCTTCACACCCCCCTCTGGCCTGCCGGCCATCTCCCCCGCAAGGGGGGAGATCAGGTGTTGTCTCGGCCTTCGCCAATCTCCAGCGCTGAAAGGTTTGCGGCGGCGCCGAAGCTGCTGATCTCCCCCCTTGCGGGGGAGATGGCCGGCAGGCCAGAGGGGGGTGCCTCGTGACTCCCTCGGCAATTTTGGAATCGGCGCTCTATGTGATGGATCTCAATGCCGCCGAAGCCTTCTACCGCGACATCATCGGCCTCGAAGCCTTGGGCAAGATCGAAGGCCGCCACGTCTTTTTCCGCTGCGGCAACGGCGTATTGCTTCTCTTCAACGCGGAGGCGACGAAAATCCCGCCGGCGCCCGACGCCAGGCTGAAGGTGCCGCCGCACGGCACGGCCGGCGAAGGGCACCTCTGCTTCGCCGCGACCGCCGATGAGATCGCCGCATGGCGCAGGCATCTCGCGGCCAGGAACATCGCCATCGAAAGCGATTTCGAGTGGCCGCAGGGCGGGCATTCGATCTATATCCGCGACCCGTCGGGCAATTCGATCGAGTTCGCCGAGCCAAGGATCTGGGGTTTTTGATGCATTCCCTGAATGGACAGAAGATCGTCGTCGCCAGCCACAATGAAGGCAAGCTGCGCGAATTCGCCGACCTGATGGCGCCGTTCGGCTTCGAGGCGAAATCGGCCAAGGAATACGGCCTGTCCGAACCCGACGAGACCGGCACCACCTTCGAGGAGAACGCCTATATCAAAGCATACGCAGCCGCCAAGGCCACCGGCCTGCCGGCGCTGTCGGACGATTCAGGCCTCTGCGTCGACGCGCTCGACGGCGCGCCGGGGGTCTACACCGCCAACTGGGCCGAGAAGCCCGATGGCAGCAGGGATTTCGGCATGGCCATGCAAAAGACGGAAACGGCACTGCAGGAAGCCCGCGCGACCGAGCCCGTCCAGCGCACCGGCCGCTTCGTCGCCGTCATCTGCCTGGCATTTCCGGACGGCGAAGCCGAATATTATCGCGGCGAAGCGGAAGGCACGCTCGTGTGGCCGCCGCGCGGCACGCTCGGCTTCGGCTACGATCCGGTGTTCCTGCCCAACGGTTTCGACAAGACTTTCGGCGAGATGAGCGCGGAAGAAAAGCATGGCTGGAAGCCCGGCCAGGCGACGGCGCTGTCGCACCGCGCCCGCGCCTTCCAGAAATTCGCGCAAGCGCGCCTGGATTTGGCACGTCTGGATTTGGCACGCCTGGATCTGGCGCGACCAGGATCGGCATGAGCGCGGTCACCATACCGCTCGACCGGAGCCCCGGCTTCGGCGTCTACATCCACTGGCCGTTCTGCGCGGCCAAGTGCCCTTACTGCGACTTCAACAGCCATGTCCGCCACCAGCCGGTCGACCAGGAACGCTTTGCCCGCGCCTTCGAGACCGAGCTTGCGACCATGCGCGACCGCACCGGGCCGCGCGAGGTGACCAGCATCTTCCTCGGCGGCGGCACGCCGTCGCTGATGAAGCCGCAAACCGTGGCGGCGGTGCTCGACGCCGTTGCGAAGAACTGGACGGTGCCAGCCGGCATCGAGGTGACGCTGGAGGCCAACCCGTCCTCGGTCGAGGCCGAGCGTTTCCGCGGCTACCGCGCCGCCGGCGTCAACCGCGTGTCGCTAGGCGTGCAGGCGCTCAACGACAAGGATCTGCGCTTCCTTGGCCGGCTGCACAATGTCGAGGAGGCGCTGCACGCCATCGGCCTGGCGCGTGAGATTTTTCCGCGTCTGTCCTTCGACCTGATCTATGCGCGGCCCGGCCAGGCGCCCGAGGCGTGGCGAGCGGAGCTGGAGCAGGCGATCGGCTACGCCGTCGACCACCTGTCGCTGTACCAGCTGACCATCGAGGAGGGCACGCCCTTCCACGCGCTCTACGCGGCGCGGAAATTCACGCTGCCCGACAACGACCACGCCGCCGACCTCTATGCGCTGACGCAGGAGGTGACGGCGGCGCATGGGCTGCCGGCTTACGAGATTTCCAACCACGCCCAACCCGGCGCCGAGAGCCGGCACAATCTGACCTATTGGCGCTACGGCGAATATGTCGGCGTCGGGCCGGGCGCGCATGGCCGCTTCGTCGAGAACGGCCGCCGCACGGTGACGATAGCGGAAAGAATGCCGGAAACCTGGGCCAATCTGGTCGAGGCCAGAGGGCACGGCGTCACCGGCGGCGAGATTTTGACGCGTTCCGAAGAGGCGGACGAGTTCCTGCTGATGGGCCTGCGACTGGCCGAAGGCATCGACCTGCAGCGCTACGAGGCGCTCGCCGGGCGCGGTCTTTCGAGCGCGCGGCTCTCGGTGCTGCAGGAGGAGGGACTGGTGGCGCCGGTCGGCAACGCCCGGCTGCGTGCCACGACCGCCGGCATGATCGTGCTCGATGCGGTGGTGGCGGATCTGGCGCGGTAGAGCAGCGGCCAACGGATTTGTCAGTCTGTACGATGATGCTAGATATTCGGATTGCCTAGCCGAATGCCACGCATCCAATGGGACGTGCAATGAAGTTCCTGATCCATGAGACGCTGCGAACTTTAAACACGGATGACGTTTTTGAGTTTGGATTGACCGAGATTTCGAAGTCCCGTGAGTATCCAGATCTCTATGAAGCAGTGATCGTGTTCGCAAGGAACCAAAAATCGAAAAAGCATAAAACATCGGGCTTGAGCGAGTTTGATGTTGTGCGCAACTTCATGACCTATGTTGGGATAAATTTGAGGGCGGTCGCAAAAGACGATTCGATAGAATTCGACCTAAACGGACTCACTCTCGATCAGTACATACCTCTGACCAAGACGATCCGAGATATGTGGGATGAATAACTGCGGCGAATCAAGAGTGGCAGGTCTTGAAGAACGTCCTCTTCGTCTGCACCCAGAACCGCCTGCGTAGCCCCACCGCCGAGCAGGTGTTTTCCAAACGCCGCGACATCGAGGTCGAATCGGCCGGCACCAATCACGACGCCGACAACCCGCTGACGCATGAGATGGTCGCCTGGGCCGACATCATCTTCGTGATGGAGAAGGCGCACCGCGCCAAGCTGCAGAAGAAATTCCGGTCGAGTCTGAAGGGCGCCAGGGTGATCTGCCTCGACATTCCGGACGATTACGACTTCATGGACCCGGAGCTGGTGCGGTTGCTGGAAGAGAGGGTCAGCAGGTACCTCTGAAGATGTGGCGCTTCCCGCGCGTTCGTCATTCTCGGGCTTGACCCGAGAATCCATGCCGTGACCGGTGCGAAGGGCACGGCGGTGCAGAATTCTGCACCGCTGGCAGAACGTCGATGTAACGGCATGGAGTCCAGGGTCTGCACGCGTCGCTTCGCTCCTTGCTCCGCCCTGGAATGACGAGGCGCGAGGTCGCAAAGGTTGCCGTTAGTTCAAGCGTCGTGCTTCTGGCGGTGCTTGCCACGGTGCTTCTCGCCATGCGCCTCGCCGTGGCGGACAGGCTTCTGGTCGGCCTTGTCGCGGCGCGCGCCGGACTCGGCGGCGATGGGGTGTGGAGGGATGCCCTCGCGGGCGGTCTTGCTTTCAAGTCGGCTGATAAAAATATCGAAGCGATTGGGCATCGTTCGGTCCTGCCTCCTCCCGGGGAATCAGGGGTTAAATTCGCCGATGTGGGTTTCGTTCCGCACTGTGGCAAAGGCATGGCGATTTCCTCACGCCGACCTCACGTTTTGCAACGGGGCGCCAGCCATGCCAAACAGACTTGGTTCTTTCGCAATTCCGGACGGAAAACCGCGACGCACTTTTCCTGGAATTGCTCGGAATGAGGGGCATGCGGTGATCGGCGACAAACGCAGCTATCTGATCGGACAGAGCGAGATCGCGGCGCGGGCGCTTCAGCCGGCGCTCTATCTGGTGGCGACGCCGATCGGCAACCTGGCCGACATCACGCTGCGCGCGCTGGAGACGCTGGCCGCCGCCGATATCGTCGCCTGCGAGGACACGCGCGTCTCGCGCGTGCTGCTGGAGCGCTACGGCATCCGTCGCCGCACCACCGCCTATCACGAGCACAATGCGAGCGAGGCGGGGCCGAAGCTGATCGAGGCGCTGGCGGCCGGGCAGAGCGTGGCGCTGATCTCGGACGCCGGCACGCCGCTGGTCTCCGATCCGGGCTACCGGCTGGTCGGCGAAGCGCTGGAACAAGGTATTCGTGTGGTGCCGATCCCCGGGCCTTCGGCGGCGCTCGCGGCCCTGACCGCTTCCGGCCTGCCGTCCGACGCCTTCCTGTTCGCCGGGTTCCTGCCGGTGAAGACCGGGCAGCGGCTGACCAAGCTCGAAACGTTCAAGGCGGTGCCGGCGACGCTGATCTTCTTCGAATCGCCGCGACGGCTGGCGGAGACGCTTGGCGCCATGGTGGAGGCGCTCGGCGGCGACCGCAAAGCCGCCATCGGCCGCGAGCTGACCAAGACGTTCGAGGAGATGCGCACCGGCACGCTTGCCGAGCTGGCCGACCATTATGCCGCGGCCGACACGCCGAAGGGCGAGATCGTCATCTGCGTCGGCCCGCCGGAGGCGGCGGTGGATCAGCCGGCCGACATCGACCGGCTCCTGCTCTCGCTTGCCGCCGAAATGCCGGCCTCGAAGGCCGCGGCCGAAGCGGCGAAAATGACCGGCGGGCAGAAGCAGGCGCTTTACCGGCGGCTGCTGGAGCTGAGGGACAGACCATGATCCCAAAAAGTGGAACCCGGTTTTTGGAAAAGATCATGGTCAAACAAAGAGATGCCTGAGCGCACGGCCGGCCACCGCCGAAAAGCCTATCGGCGCGGGCATCGCGGCGAATGGCTGGCGGCGCTGGCGCTGATGCTGAAAGGCTACCGCATCCTTGCCCGCCGCCACCGCACCAGGCTCGGCGAGATCGACCTGATCGCCAGGCGCGGCGACCTCGTGCTGTTCGTCGAGGTCAAGGCGCGCCGCACGCTGATCGAGGCGATGGAAGCGATCGGCCGCGAATCGGAGCGCCGGATCGAGGGCGCCGCGGATTTGTGGCTGTCGCGCCAGCCGGATTATGGCAGGCTTTCGATGCGTTTCGACATGGTTGCGGTGCTGCCCTGGCGCTGGCCGGTACATGTCGAGAACGCGTTTTATGGGAGGAATTGATCCCCTTCGTTCGTCATCCTAGGGTGGAGCAGTCGCGAAGCGACGTCGCGGAAACCCTAGGATCCATGCCGTGACCTAGACGCGCTGCCACCGTGCAGAATCTGGATCAAAGAGCGTCGCGTCTAACGAAAGCTATTCGCGACCGCCGCGTTCTACGGTCCGCGTCACGGCATGGATCCTCGGGTCTGCGCGCGTCGCTTCGCTCCTTGCTCCGCCCGTGGATGACGAAGGCGTTTGGTGCGCCGCCTTAGTGTAATCATCCCCAGACCATCAGGGCCACCAGGCCGAGCCCGCCCACCACCAGCCGCCACCAGCCGAACAGCGAATAGCCGTTGCGCGAGACGTAATCGAGCAGGAAGCGCACCACGATCAGCGCGGTGACGAAGGCGGCGATGAAGCCGACGGCGATGATCGGCAGGTCGGACGAGGTCAGCACATTGCGGTTCTTGAAAAGGTCGAAGGCGAAGGCGCCGACCATGGTGGGCATGGCGAGGAAGAAGGAGAATTCGGCCGCCGCTCGCTTGTCGACGCCCATCAGCAGCGCGCCGACGATGGTCGAGCCGGAGCGCGAGGTGCCGGGGATCAGCGACAGGCACTGGAACAGGCCGATCTTCAGATAAAGGCTGGTCGGAAAGAGCTCGACGTCGTGATGGACCGGCTTGAAGTTGATGCGGTCGACGACGAGCAGCACGACGCCGCCGATGATCAGCATGATGCAGATCAGCTGCGGCGATTCGAACAATATGGTCTTGATGAAATCATGCGCCAGCGCGCCGATGACCGCCGCCGGCAGGAAGGCGATCAGGATGCCGATGACGAAATGCCGGGTCTGCGGATCGCTGGGCAGTTTGATCAGCATCTGCCAGAGCTTGCTGAAATAGACGCTGAGGATCGCCAGGATCGCGCCGAGCTGGATCAGGATCTCGAAGGCCTTGCCGGTGGAATGGAAGCCGAGGAAATGGCCGGCAAGCAGGATGTGGCCGGTCGACGACACCGGAATGAACTCGGTCAGGCCCTCCAAAAGCCCAAGCAGCAGCGCTTCGACGATGGTCTGGCTTTCCATGGCAACCTCTGATCTCGGATGACGGCTAGAGCACGACGCCTAAAAGTGTGAAGCGGTTTTCGGACGACATCATGCTCCAAGGGAAGGGCTTGCTTGTCATGGGGCGGAAGTGTCCCTATAGGTCGCAACACCCATGACAGCCCCAGGAATCGGGCGGCCAAGACTTACCGGCGCGGTCGGCCAATTGCCAGTGCGCCTTTTCATCGCGGAACCATGCTGACGCTTTTCCATCATCCCATGTTCGCCACCTGCCGCTTCGCGCGCCTCGCCTTCGGCGAGTATGGCGAGGAACTGGCGCTGATCGAGGAAAAGCCGTGGACGCGGCGCAAGGAGTTTTTGGCGCTGAACCCGGCCGGCACGCTGCCGATCCTGCTTGCCGAAGGCGACGTGCCGATCGTCGGCGCCATGGTGATCGCCGAATATCTCGACGAGACGCGAGGGGTCTTGAAGCGCGACAAGCGGCTGTTCGCCGAGGACCCGATGCAGCGCGCCGAGATCCGCCGGCTGACCGATTGGTATCTGAGCAAGGCCGAAAGCGAAGTGACGCGGCATCTGGTGCGCGAGCGGGTGCTGAAGCCGGTCATGCCGGAGACCGCCGGCGGCGGCTCGCCGGACTCGGCGGCGATCCGCGCCGCGCGCGCCAACATCCGCCAGCACATGAAATACACCAACTGGCTGGCCGGCACGCGCCATTGGCTGGCCGGCAACAAGGTGACCTATGCCGACCTCGCGGCGGCGGCGACGCTTTCGGTGCTCGATTATCTCGGCGAGATCGACTGGCGCGAGCATGCCGCCGCGCGCGAATGGTACACGCGGGTGAAATCGCGGCCGTCGTTCCGGCCGCTGCTTTCCGACCGGGTGCGCGGCCTGTCGCCGGTGTCGCATTATGCGGACCTCGATTTCTGAGAACCTGCGCGCGCTGATCGACGCCGAGGCGCGCCGCGCCGGCTTCGAGGCAGTCGCCGTGACCCGGCCGGACGCGATCCCGCTGGCGCCGGCGAGACTCGCCGAATTCGTATCCGACGGTTTCCACGGCTCGATGGAGTGGATCGCCGAGACGGTTCAGCGGCGGGCCGAGCCCTCGACGCTGTGGCCGGAGGTGCGTTCGATCATCGTGCTGGCGATGAATTACGGCCCGGACCGCGATCCGCGCGATATCCTCGCGAAGTCCGACCGCGGCGCGATCTCGGTCTATGCGCAAAACCGGGACTACCACGATGTGATGAAGGGCCGGCTGAAGGAGATCGCCGGCAAGATCGTCGCGCGCGCCGGCGGCGACGTAAAAGTGTTCGTCGATACCGCGCCTGTCATGGAAAAACCGCTGGCGGAAGCCGCCGGGCTCGGCTGGCAGGGCAAGCACACCAATCTGGTCAGCCGCGCGCATGGCTCGTGGCTGTTCCTCGGCACCATCTTCACCACCGCAGAGCTTGAACCGGACCAGGCCGAGATAGACCATTGCGGCTCCTGCCGCGCCTGCCTCGACGCCTGCCCGACCGACGCGTTCCCGGCGCCTTATCGTCTCGACGCGCGGCGCTGCATCTCCTACCTGACCATCGAGAACAAGGGGCCGATCCCGCGCGAGTTCCGCGACAAGATCGGCAACCGCATCTATGGCTGCGACGACTGCCTGGCCGCCTGTCCGTGGAACAAATTCGCCAGCATGGCTTCGGAGGCGAAGCTTGCGGCGCGCGCCGATCTGCGCGAGCCGAAGCTGTCGGAAATGTTGCTTCTCGACGACGCGGGCTTCCGGTCATTCTTCTCGGGCTCGCCGGTCAAGCGCATCGGCCGCGACCGTTTCATCCGCAACGTGCTGATCGCCGCCGGCAATTCGGGCGATGCATCGCTAACGCCCATTGTGCGCCGCCTGCTCGACGATGCCTCGCCGCTGGTGCGGGGTGCGGCAATCTGGGCCCTGTCGCGATTGCTGTCGGATCGCGAATTTGGCGACCTCGCCGCCACGGCATCGAAGACCGAAACGGAGGCGACGGTCCGCGAGGAATGGCTGGCGGCGCCGGCGAATCCGGCGAAGGCCGATTGAAGGGGGTTCATCGATGGGCGAAAGACGCTTCTTCATCTTCGGCGCCGGCTATTCGGCCAAGGCTTTCGCGCTGGCCAACGCGCACCGCGCGCCGGTCTTTGGTACGACCCGGGCGCCGGAAAAGTTCGAGGCGCTGCGGTCGGCCGGCATCGAGCCGCTGCGGTTCGACGGCGCGCTGTCGCCCGAGCTCAGCGATGCGCTTGCACAGACCACGCATCTCATCGTCTCGGTCGCCCCCGACGACGCCGGCGACCCGGTGCTCAACGCCACCGGCGAGACGATCCGGGCAAAGATGCCGGCGCTCGAATGGATCGGCTATCTCTCGACCGTCGGCGTCTATGGTGACCATGGCGGCGCCTGGGTCGACGAGACCAGCGCTTGCCGCCCGGTGTCGAGGCGCTCGGTGATGCGGGTGGCGGCCGAACAGGAATGGCTGACGCTTGGCCGGGAGATCGGCAAACCGGTGGCGATCCTGCGGCTTTCCGGCATCTACGGACCGGGCCGCAACGCGCTGGCCAATCTCGAGGACGGCACGGCGCGGCGGCTGGTCAAGCCGGACCAGGTGTTCAACCGCATCCATTGCGACGACATCGCCGGCGCGCTTTGGCTTCTGGCTGAAAACAATCTCGGCGGCATCTTCAACGTCACTGATGACGAGCCGGCGCCGCCGCAGGATGTCGTCGCCTATGCCGCCAGGCTGATGGGCGTCACGCCGCCGCCGGAAATTCCCTTCGAGACCGCCCAACTTTCGCCCATGGCGCGGTCTTTCTATGGCGAGAACAAGCGCGTCGCGAATCAGGCGATCAAGGCGGCCGGCTATCGCTTCCGGTTTCCGAACTATCGGATGGCGCTGGAGCGGATGTGGGCCGAGGGCAACTGGCGGAACGGAGCGCCGCGCAGCCCGATCAGAGCATGATCCCGAAAAGTGGGAAGCGGTTTTCGGAAAAGATCATGCTCCAACAAAGAGTTAGATCAGGATGACGATTCAACGAACGTCATCCTGATTGTGAGGATGCCGAAAGTGTGAAACGGGTTTTCGCACGACATTCATCCTTCTTTGATTCAGAGCCGCATGATCGATGCGGGACGCGCGACGTGGTACGATTCGTTCCTGATCGGGTTCGCCTGACCGGGCGGCAAATCGATAGACTGGAGAGGGACCCAGCCGGATGAATTTGCGATCGCTGCCTGACCGCAAACCGTTCCTGACCGCGGCGCTGGCGCTGGTGACGCTGGCGGCGCTGGCGGCTGCCGCCATTTCAGCCGAACCCCGCGCGAAGGACCTGTTCGGCGCCCGGAAACTGCCGGCCGTGGCACCCGCGCAATCCTTCGGCTTCTACTCCAAGGGCTGCTTCACCGGCGGCGTGGCGCTGCCGATGGACGGGCCGACCTGGGAAGTGATGCGCCCGTCGCGCAACCGCCGCTGGGGCCATCCGGCGATGATCGCGCTGATCGAGAAGCTTTCGCGCGACGCGGTAGCCGATGGCTGGCCGGGGCTTCTGGTCGGCGACGTCTCGCAACCGCGCGGCGGACCGATGATGACTGGCCATGCCTCGCACCAGATCGGTCTCGACGCCGACATATGGCTGACGCCGATGCCAACGCGGCCGCTGACCATGGCGCAGCGCGAATCGATGAGCGCGACGCTGATGGTCGACGACAAGACTCATCTGGTGAAGGACGCGCTGTGGACGCCGGCGCATACGCGGCTTTTGAAGCGCGCGGCGAGCTATCCGGAGGTCGAGCGCATCCTGGTCAATGCCGGTATCAAGAAGAAGCTCTGCGACACCGTCACCGGCGATCGCTCCTGGCTGCGCAAGATTCGGCCATTCTGGGGCCATGACTATCATTTCCACATGCGCATCGGCTGCCAGCCGGGCTCGCCTTTCTGCAAGGCGCAGGAGACGACGCTGGAGGACGATGGCTGCGGCAAGCCGCTGGCATGGTGGTTCACCGAGGAGCCGTGGCGGCCGAACAAAAACCCGGACGCACCCAAGGCGCGCGACGTGATGACGATGGCCAATCTGCCGAAGCAATGCCAGGACGTGGTCAATGCGCCGGACGCGCCTTCGCTGGAGGCGGTGACCTATCATGGCGTCGGCGCAGCGGTCGCCGTGGCCGAGCCGCAGCCGACCGAGCCGGCGGAGATGATCTCCAGCGGCAACACCTCGGTTCCGTCGGCGGCAAGCGCCTTCGCGCCGACGCCCAAGATCGGCATCCCGTTGCCGCGCCCACGGCCGGGGAACTAGTTTCCCAGCACAGGGATTTTGACCGGTCGGCTCTGTTTGCGTTGGCAGGTGGCATGCGTTGGAGATTGGCCGAAACGCCCATCGCGATCGTCATTCTAGGGCAGAGCAGGAGCGAAGCTCCGTCGCGAAGACCCTGGAATCCATGCCGTTACCTTCGCCAAGGAGTGCGACGGAGCAAAATTCTTCACCGTGGCAACGCTTCCAAGTCACGGAATTGATTCTATGGTCTGCGCGCGTCGCTTCGCTCCTTGCTCCGCCATAGAATGACGAGGTTGGGGCGGCTTCAACCAATCCCCGGCGTTTGCGCTGATTCACGGAAATGAATGGAAAGTCCTGCACCAAGACAAACGGCAACCTTTCAAAATCCCTGTGTCGGGGAACTAGCGCGGTCTCACCGTTCACGGAAGCGGCGAAACGCCCTATTTCTTTGCTTTGACGCAATTCCGGACGGAAGGTTACGGCGAAGGCGCCGAGCTTAACCGCTCACACTTTTCCTGGAATTGCTCCAAGGCGCAAGCGGGCTTCCCCTTTGCGGGCTCATGCGCTAGTCAATCGATTGAAATGGGCGATGGAAACGGCACAGCGGCGCCGCAACGAGGACGATCAAGAGCATGGCAGGCGAGAACGAGACAGGGCTGCGGTTTCCGGTCCTGATCGGCGATATTGGCGGCACCAATGCGCGCTTCTCGATCGTGCTCGACGCCAATTCGGAAGCGACCGAGCCGCAGATCGTCCAGACGGCTAATTTCAAGACCATCGACGAGGCGATCCAGGCGGCGGTGCTCGACCGCTCGTCCATCCAGCCGAACTCGGCGGTGCTGGCGATCGCCGGGCCGGTCGACGGCGACGAGATCCCGCTCACCAACTGCCCCTGGGTGGTGAAGCCCCGGCAGATGTTCGCCCATCTGGGCCTGAGCGAGGTCGTCGTGCTCAACGATTTCGAGGCGCAGGCGCTGGCCGTGGTGGCGCTCGGCGAAGAGCATATGGAAAAGATCGGCGGCGGCACGCCGGAACCCAATGCGAGCCGGGTCGTGCTTGGCCCCGGCACCGGCCTTGGCGTCGCCGGGCTGATCCATGCGCTCAACCACTGGATCCCGGTACCGGGCGAGGGCGGGCATATGGATATCGGCCCGCGCACGCCGCGCGACTTCGAGGTGTTCCCGCATATCGACAAGCTCGAAGGCCGCATCTCCGGCGAGCAGATCCTGTGCGGACGCGGGCTGGTCAACGTCTATCGCGCCGTCGCCAGGACGGACGGCAAGCCGACGCCTTTCACGACGCCGGCCGAGGTCACGGCGGCCGCGCTTGCCAAATCCGATCCGGTGGCAGAGGAGGCGCTGGCGCTGTTCGTCACCTGCCTCGGCCGCACCGCGGGGGATCTCGCGCTGGTGTTCATGGGCCGCGGCGGCGTGTTCCTGACCGGCGGCATCGCGCAGAAGATCGTGCCGGCGCTGAAAGCCGGCAATTTCCGCGCCGCGTTCGAGGACAAGGCGCCGCACAGCGCGCTGATGCGCGAAATGCCGGTCTATGTGATCACCCATCCGCTGGCGGCGCTGCTCGGGCTCGCCGCCTATGCCAGGACGCCTTCGCTGTTCGGCGTGCAGACGGCGGGCCGGCACTGGCGGGCTTGATCGCGCCAGCGTTAGGGCTGGCGATCGGCCGGCGCGACGAAGTTTCGCCATAGGCAAGCCGTAGCCGGGGCGCTAAGAGGATGCCGAAATGCGGCCCATCCGACACGCGGAAAACCACGAAGCGCCCTGATTTGACTGTTCAAACTTCCCTCAAACTGAAAGTCCAGCCCACCGAGGTCAGCGCGGTGCTGCGCCGCATCCTGGCCGAAAACGGCAAGGAATATCGCTGGACTTATGTCGTCGCCGTCGCCTGCCTGCTGATCGTTTCCGGCACCACCGCCTTCACGGCGTGGATCATGGCCCCGATGATCAACCAGATCTTCTACGAACGGCGCAGCGACATGATCGTCTGGATCTGCGCCGGTTTCATGGGCGCCTCCCTGCTGCGCGGCTTCGCCGGCTATGGCCAGGCAGTGGCGCTGGCGACGATCGGCAACAATCTGGTCGCCCGCTACCAGAAGCGCAGCTTCGACCATCTGATGAAGCTCGGCGTCAACTTCTTCAACGAGACCCGTTCCGGCCGGCTGGCGGCACAGGTCAACGAGAATGTCGGCGGCATCCGAGACCTGCTGTCGCTGACGCTAACTTCCATCAGCCGCGACGCGGTCTCGCTCGTCGCCCTCCTCGGCGTGATGATCTACCAGGATCCGGTGCTGTCGCTCAGCTCGCTGCTGATCGGGCCGCCGTTGATCTGGGCCGTCGTCTACATCACCCGCCGCCTGCGCAAGATCAACCGGGAATCCGTGCTGATCAACTCGCGGCTGAACGGATCGGTGCAGGAGGCCACCCAAGGCATCGCCATCGTCAAGGCCTTCACCCTGGAGGACGAGCTGGCGCGCCGCATCGGCATGATGGCCGACACGGCCGAGCAGCGTAACAACAAGATCGCCCGCGTCGCGGAGCGGCTGTCGCCGATTTCCGAAATCCTGGGCGGCCTCGCCATTACCGCCGTGCTTGCCTATTCCGGCTATCGGGCGCTGGTGCTCGGACAGCCGCCGGGCGCCGTGTTTTCCTTCATCACCGCGCTGATCCTGGCCTATGACCCGGCAAGACGCCTGGCCCGGACACAGGTCGGCATGGAACGTGCCCTGGTCAACGCGCGCATGATCTACGAACTGCTCGACCTCGAGCCGAAGCAGGGTGACGCGCCCGACGCGGTCGAGGCGAAGGTCACTACCGGCGAGGTGCGCTTCAACCATGTGACATTCGGCTACAACGCCGACATGCCGGTGCTCAGGGATTTGAGCTTTACCGCCGCGGCCGGCAAGGTGACGGCCGTCGTCGGCGCATCGGGCGCCGGCAAGTCGACGATGGTGGCGCTGCTGCAGCGCTTCTACGACGTCGACGAGGGCTCGATCGAGGTCGACGGCCAGGATATTGCCAAGGTGACCAAGCATTCGCTGCGCCAATCGATCGCCTATGTGGCGCAGGCGCCTTATCTCTTCGAAGGCACGATCCGCGACAACATCCGCTACGGCCGGCTCTCGGCCACCGACGCCGAGATCGAGCAGGCGGCGAAACAAGCGGCGGCCGACGAGTTCATCCGCCAGCAGCCGGAAGGCTACGACACGCCGGTCGGCGAAGGCGGCTCGACCCTTTCCGGCGGCCAGCGCCAGCGCGTGTCGATCGCGCGCGCCATCGTTCGCCAGGCGCCGATCCTCTTGCTCGACGAGGCGACCTCGGCGCTCGACAACGAGGCGGAGGCGCGCGTGCAGGAAGCGCTGACCCATGTCATGGAAGGGCGCACGACGATCGTGATCGCGCACCGGCTGTCGACCGTGGTCAATGCCGACCACATCATCGTGCTGGAAGAGGGGCGGCTGGTCGAGGAAGGCACGCATGCGACGCTGATGGCCGACCCGCACAGCATCTATGCCCGTTTCCACCGGATCCAGGGCAAGAAGGGGCTGGGGCTTGTCGACGACGTCAAGGCAAGCCAGACTTCGGGCCAAACTCCGGCGCCGCGCAGCCGCGCCAAGAAGACCGTCAGGAGAAGCGCATGAGCGAAGCCGGCGATATGAGCCTGGTTGTGGTGGGCGCCGCCGGCCGCATGGGCCAGACGCTGATCCGCGCCATCCACACCATGCCCGGCGCGCGCGTCGCCGCCGCGATCGAGCGGCCGGACTCGGCGCATCTCGGCAAGGATGCCGGCGAGCTCGCCGGCATCGGCATCATCAACGTGCCGATCGCCGACGATCCGCTGCCGGCCTTCGCCAAGGCCGATGGCGTGCTCGATTTCACGGCTCCAAGCGCGAGCGTCGAATTCGCCGGCTATGCCGCGCAGGCGCGCATCGTCCATGTCATCGGCACCACCGGCTGCTCGGCCGACGACAATGCCAGGATCGCCGCCGCCGCGCGCCATGCCACGATCGTCAAATCCGGCAATATGAGCCTCGGCGTCAATCTTCTGGCGGCGCTGGTCGAGCAGGCGGCGAAGGCGCTCGACCCTGACGATTTCGACATCGAGATCCTGGAAATGCACCACCGGCACAAGGTCGACGCGCCGTCCGGCACGGCGCTGCTGCTCGGCGAAGCGGCGGCGAAGGGGCGCGGCATCGATCTTGCCGACAACAGCGTGCGGGTGCGCGACGGCCATACCGGGGTGCGCAAGACGGGCTCGATCGGCTTTGCCACGCTGCGCGGCGGCTCCGTCGTCGGCGACCACAGCGTGATCCTTGCCGGCACCGGCGAGCGCATCACGCTTTCCCACCATGCCGAGGACCGGGCGATCTTCGCCCGCGGCGCCGTCAAGGCAGCGCTGTGGGCCCGCGCGAAGAAGCCCGGACTTTATTCCATGCGGGACGTGCTCGGCCTGAGCTGATCCCTATCCAAACATTCTATAGGAGCTGACATGTCGGGAACTCTCGTGCTCGTGCGCCACGGCCAGAGCGAATGGAACCTGAAGAACCTGTTCACCGGCTGGCGCGACGTCGGGCTGACCGAGCAGGGCACAGCCGAGGCGCTTGCCGCCGGCGAGAAGCTCAAGGCGCGCGGCCTGAAATTCGACATCGCCTACACCTCTGCCTTGAAGCGGGCGCAGGTGACCTGCCAGCACATCCTCGACATCGTCGGCCAGAGCGACCTGAAGACGATCCGCGACCAGGCGCTCAACGAGCGCGACTATGGCGACCTCTCCGGCCTCAACAAGGACGATGCGCGCAAGAAGTGGGGGGAGGAGCAGGTGCATATCTGGCGTCGCTCCTACGACATCGCGCCGCCCGGCGGCGAAAGCCTGAAGGACACCGGCGCGCGCGTCTGGCCCTATTATCTGCACGACGTGCAGCCGCATGTGCTGCGCGGCGAGACAGTGCTGGTCGCCGCGCATGGCAACTCGCTGCGCGCGCTGATCATGGCGCTGGACGGCAAGTCAGGCGAGGAGATCGTCAAGCTCGAGCTCGGCACCGGCGTGCCGATCATCTACAAGCTCAACGCCGATTCCACCGTGGCGTCGAAGGACGTGCTGGAGGGGTGAGGCGTTGCAAGAAGGGCGCTGGCGCCGACGCCAGCCCTTTCTCCCCGTCACTATACGGGGAGAAATGCCCGGCAGGGCAATGAGGGGCAGCGCCTACGCTGGGAAGAAAGAGGGCCGGCGCTGACGAAAAAAAACCGCGTTGACACACACCGTTTGCCCGCTTACTAGAGCGCCCACCAGCCCAGATGGCGGAATTGGTAGACGCGCACGGTTCAGGTCCGTGTTCCGCAAGGAGTGGAGGTTCGAGTCCTCTTCTGGGCACCATCCTTCGCTCTTCGAGCTTCGGATGGCAGGCCATCCCGGAGTTCCAAGAGCGAAGGGGGCGCCATTCATCCCGACTGCCAACGGGATGCAAGTCTCAACGTTCGCGATCAGCCGTAAGCTTCCAAACTTCGTCATTCCAGGGCGGAGCAAGGAGCGAAGCGAGGCGCGCAGACCCTGGAATCCATGCCGTGACGTCGAGGCGTTGCAGTGGTTACAGAATTCCGCTCCGTTGCACTATATGACCCGCGTCACGGCATGGATTCTCGGGTCAAGCCCGAGAATGACGACATGTGGCCGTTGGCCCAATCTCCCCTTCCGGTCCGTCTCCGAACAAGCCGCTCCAAACCCGGCGACCGGTTTGGTTTTTAAGCTGACTTGCTGACGCTATACATGTGAAGAGCCATGAAGCCGATCGCCAGAAGGACAAAAACCACAGCAAGGCCATAGGGCGCGCGATGTCGTTCCTCAATGGGAGATAGAACCTTCATGTCGCTCAATGGCCCCAATGTGTAATACGCCGAACCCGCAAGTCCGAAACCAAAGGCGAGGATGAGAAACAGGTTATGCCATAAAAAATTCGCCATGGGCCGCCTGCCGGGGTGAAACGCGAAATCTATAGCACCGGGCGATCAGTCGAGGCTAGTTCCGCGGGTCAAGCCCGGGCGTAACGAACTCCTAGAGCCAACCGCCCCTTCCGGCCAGTCCCCCAACAAACCGCTTCAAACCCGCCGCCTCGGGCGCTACGGTCCGCCCATGGCCCCTTCCGTCAGCCCGACCATCGCCGCGCGCCGCGACCAGATGTTTCCCGTGCTCACCGATGCGGATATCGAGCGCATGCGCCGCTTCGGCGAGGCCACGGCCTATGCCGCCGGCGAGCACATCGTGACGGCCGGCACGGTCTCGCCCGGGTTGATCCTCATCCTGTCGGGCAAGGTCGACATCACCCAGGCCGGCGGGATCGGGCCGCGCGAGCCGATCATCACCTACGGCCCCGGCAGCTTCGTCGGCGAGCTGGCGCAGCTGTCGAACCGGCCGTCGCTGGTCAACGCAGAGGCGAACGGACCGGTCGAGGCGCTCGTCATCCCCTCGCAGCGGCTGCGCGACCTGATGGTGCAGGAGGCCAATCTCGGCGAGCGCGTCATGCGGGCGCTGATCCTGCGCCGCGTCGGCCTGCTCGAAAGCGGCGCCAGCGGACCGGTCGTGATCGGCCCGCCCGGTAATGGCGACGTGCTGCGGCTACAAGGTTTCCTGCGCCGCAGCGGACTTCCCCATCGCGCTCTCGATTCCGACACCGACCCTTGCGCGAAAACGCTGATCGAGCGGTTCCATGTCGACCCGCACCATCTGCCGATCGTGCTCTGCCCCAACGGCAAGCTCATGCACAATCCGGGCGAGACCGAGCTCGCCCGCTGCGTCGGCCTGCTGCGGCCGATCGATGCCGGCAAGGTCTATGACGTGGCGATCGTCGGCGCCGGGCCGGCGGGGCTGGCGGCGGCGGTCTATGCCGCCTCGGAAGGGCTGTCGACCATCGTGCTCGATTGCCGCGCCTTCGGCGGACAGGCGGGCGCTTCGGCGCGGATCGAAAACTATCTCGGCTTCCCGACCGGGATCACCGGCATGGCGCTGATGGCGCGCGCCTATAACCAGGCGCAGAAATTCGGCGTCGAGATGGTGATCCCCGACGAGGCGAAGCTGCTCGACGACGCCGGCGACGGCGCCCGCTACAGGCTTGCCATCGGCGATGGCGAGAGCGTGCGCACGCGCGCCGTGGTGATCGCCAGCGGCGCGCGCTACCGCCGCCTCGATATCGCCAATCTGGCGCAGTTCGAGGGGGCCTCGGTGCATTACTGGGCCTCGCCGATCGAGGCCAGGCTTTGCCGCGACCAGGAAGTGGCGCTGGTCGGCGCCGGCAATTCGGCAGGACAGGCGGCTGTCTATCTGGCGAGCCAGGTGCGCAAGGTGACGCTCTTGGCGCGCCGCGACAGCCTCGACGCCACCATGTCGCGCTATCTCGTCGAGCGCATCGCGGCGCAGCCCAACATCGAGGTGCTGCCCGAGACCGAGACTACGGCGCTGGAGGGCCGTGACGGCAATCTCGAAGCGCTGCGCTGGCGCAACCGGGCGAGCGGCGAAGAGACGACGCGCGCCATCCACCACCTCTTCCTGTTCATCGGCGCCGATCCGAACACCGACTGGCTGGCGAATTGCAATGTGGCGCTGGATGCCAAGGGTTTCGTGCGCACCGGACCGGAGACGACACCCGGGCACGGGCTGATGGAGACCAGCCGAAGCGGCGTGTTCGCCATCGGCGACGTGCGCTGCGGCTCGACCAAGCGGGTCGCCGCCGCCGTCGGCGAAGGCGCGCAGGTGGTGGCGGCATTGCATGCCTATCTGGCGCGGAACGGCGAATTGGCGAGGAGAGCGTGATGGATGAATGCCGGCATACGAAGGACATCGAAAAGGTCACGCCGAGCGCGCTGGGCTGCGATGAATGCCTGAAGAGCGGCTCGTGGTGGGTGCATCTGAGACTCTGCCGGACCTGCGGTCATGTCGGCTGCTGCGACGACTCGCCCAACCGCCACGCGACAAAGCATTTCCATGCCACGCAGCATCCGATCATCGAAGGCTACGACCCGCCGGAAGGCTGGGGCTGGTGCTTCGTCGACGAGGTTTTTGTCGACCTCGAGGGCGATACGACGCCGCAGAATGGGCCGATCCCGAAGTTTGTTTGAGGGTACGCTTTTAACGCACCGAACCCGTCACGGTCTGATCGATGGCGTCGGGCACGGATTTGCGATCGTTGCCGGCGAAGATGCCGATGAGGAGCAGGCTGAGCACGACCGGCACAAACAGGATGGCGACGCGCGCCTGCACGTAAAAGATGGCGCGCCATTCATTTCGCTTTTCGTCGTTCATCATGCTCGCTCTGTGGTGCCTCCCGGCGAGGGGACATAGAGACGAAGCGTTAAACATCTCCTTCCGATTCGGTTAATGCGGGACGATCTGCTGGAATCGCGAAGGGTAGCGCTGGCCCCCGCTCCGTCTCGGCGCTACGCGCCGAGCCACCTCTCCCCCGCCTTTGGCGGGGGCGAGGAACCCTAGCTTGCGAAGGGTCGCGGCTTCGGCATGCGTTGGAGATTGGCCGAAACGCCCATCGCGATCGTCATCCACGGGCGAAGCGGGAGCGAAGCGGACGCGCAGACCCGAGGATCCATTCCGTGACTTCCGAGCGCCGCAGCGGTGCAGACTTCTGCTCCGCTGCGTTCTTCGATCAAGGTCACGGAATGGATTCCAGGGTCTGCGCGACGCCGCTTCGCGGCTGCTCCGCCCTGGAATGACGAGGCTGAGGGCTTCAGCTAATGCCCAGCGTTTGCACCAATTCCTCTGTCGAGAAAACCAACACTCAAACGGCTTTCAGCGCAAACAACCGGCCGCCGGCCGGCACGACGTCGTCGATGCCGGCAAGCCGTAGGCAATGCCAGGCCATGGCGTGATTGGAGGAGGTGACGGGAATGCCGATGCGGCGCTCCAGATCGGCGACCGCCTCGGCGACGCGCAGGCTGGTGCAGGAGATGAAGATCGCTTCGACGCTCGGCACTTGCGCCATGCGTTCGGCCGCCGCCTCGATCGAGGCGAGCGAGATGCGGGCCGCCTCGCGGTCGTCGCGGCGGTCGAAGGTGGCGACGGCCGCGATGTCGAGGCCGCGTCCGGTGAAATAGCGGACGAGGCCCTGGTTGATCTCGGGCGCGTAAGGGGTCAGCAGGCCGATGCCCTTGGCACCCAATGCCTTGAAGGCGGCCAAGGCGCCGGTGACCGGCGTGGTGCAGGCGACGCCCGACCGCGCCTTCCTGATCTCGGCGAAGACGGCTTCCTCGCCGAGCGTCATGGTGGCCGAGGTGCAGCCGAAGCCGACGACGTCGAGCGGGATGCTGGGCAGGATGAGGTCGACGGTGGGCGCGATGCGCGGGCCCATGGCGCGCAGCGTTTCCGGCGTGATGTCGTTGTCGTTGAACAGACGCGCCTCGTAGAAGGCGACGCCCGGAATGCGCACCAGCGCGCGGAACTCATGCTCCAGCGTCTGATCGGTGGCGAGGATCGCCAGCCCGATCGCCGCGCGCGAGGCGAGGCCGCCGTCGATCTCCGATGGCAGCACACCCAGATCGACTGGCATGGGACCGACAGGCCCTGAAGCGGCAAGCGGCGCGGCGGCGAGATCGGCGGACATGGCGTTCCCTTTCTTGTCGGAGCGGGATCGATCCCGCTCTCAGTTCAAAAGTCCATCCATCGAAATGGCCGGCTTGCGGCCGGCGATCAGGTCGGCGGTGATGCGGGCCGAGCCATGCGACATGGTCCAGCCGATATGGCCGTGCCCGGTGTTGAGATAGAGGTTGCGCAGGCGCCGCTGGCCGAATTCGGGCAAATTGTTGGGCGTCATGGGCCGCAGGCCTGCCCACATCTCGGCGCGGTCGTAATCGGCGCCTTCCGGATAAAGCTCCTCGGTCACACCTTTCATGAAGGCGAAATCGGCAGGCTTGTGGCTGGTGTCGTAGCCGGCGAACTCGGCGGTGGCGGTGACGCGCAGCCGGTCGTCGAACCGCGACACGGCGACCAGGTTGTGCTCGTCGATCGCGGCGATGGTCGGCGGCGCCGGCCGGTTGCCGACCGGAATGGTCAGCGAATAGCCCTTGATCGGATAGATCGGCAGGCTGATGCCGACGGTCTTGGCGATCAGCGGGCTGTAGGAGCCGAGTGCCAGCACATAGGCGTCGCCCTTGACCGCGCCCTTGTCGGTCGTCACCTGGACTACGCCGTCGCCGGATGTCTCGATGCCGGTGATGGTCGTGCCGGTGCGGATCTCGCCGCCGCGCTCGACCACCTTGGCGGCAAGCGCGCGGGTGAACTTCGCCGGGTCGCCGGTCTCGTCGGTC
Organism: Mesorhizobium sp. B3-1-7; assembly: GCF_006439385.1. Lineage (NCBI taxonomy): Bacteria > Pseudomonadati > Pseudomonadota > Alphaproteobacteria > Hyphomicrobiales > Phyllobacteriaceae > Mesorhizobium > Mesorhizobium sp. B3-1-7. Next base: position 54,854 of record NZ_VFTL01000024.1, on the reverse strand, counting down.
GGGCAATGGATGCCGCCGGCGATTTTTTCCCTGGCCGAAGCCAGCGACGGATCGAGCGCGACGATGGCGTCGCGATCGAGCATCCTGATCAGCTGGCCGTCGGATTCCAGCAGCCGCATATGCTCGACGCCTTTGTCGAGCGCCTGCTGGCTGCGATAGAAATAGAGGATGCCGCGATCGTTGCGGTCGTATTCGATCGCCTCGTCGGCGACGACCTCTTGCAGGACCGATTGCGAATAGACAGCGAGCCGATGCTTGAGCAGCGTGTTACGCTTGGCCTTTTCCGCCGTGCATTCCATCAGGAACAGCCACGACCAGCTGTAGAGCCGGGGGTCGGCCGAAAGCCTGAAGCGCAACGCCTGGTCCTTCAGCACCAGCGATTTCAAGAGGATCATCGGCGCCTTGGGCGAGGACCAGACGAAGGAGTGCCCCGGCGCGATCATGCCGGCATTGCCCCAGCTCGTCTCGGCCGCGACCTGCGGCTGGCGCTCGAGGATGACGACCTCGTGCCCGTCCTTCTGCAGCTGATAAGCGGTGGTGACGCCGACAACGCCCCCACCCAACACGACCACGCGCATAGCGCCTCCGGAGATCGCAAAGTGGGGCAGTTTAGAATGTAGATTGCGGTGTGCAATGGCACACATACCGAGATGTCGGCAGGACAGCGCCCTCTCTCGTGGGCAGGGCTATCGCAAATTGCAATTCGTCATTCTAGGGCGGAGCAAGGAGCGAAGCGACGCGCGCAGACCCTAGAATCCATGCCGTGACATTGGCCATAGAATGCAACGACCCAGAATAGCCGTTGGCGATGGCGCCAGATAAGATCGTCACATGACAGGCTACGTCTACATGACCGCGAGCCAGAAAGGCGGCACGATCTATATCGGCGTCACCAACGACCTTGCTCGCCGCATGCCCGAGCATAAGACCGGCCAGGGCTCCAGCTTCACCAGCCGTTACGGTGTGCAGCGCCTCGTCTGGTACGAAGAGCATTTCGACATCACCGACGCCATCCAGCGTGAGACGTCATTGAAGCGCTGGCCACGCCAATGGAAGGTCGACTTGATCGAGAAGAGCAACCCGGAATGGTTCGAGTTGTTTCGCGGGATCGGCTGGTGAAGCTGGAGCCCTGGCCGGTCTTATGCTCGGGCATGCGGCGAGCAAGGTCGTTGGTGACGCCGATATAGATCGTGCCGCCTTTCTGGCTCGCGGTCATGTAGACGTAGCCTGTCATGTGACGATCTTATCTGGCGCCATCGCCAACGGCTATTCTGGGTCGTTGCATTCTATGGCCAATGTCACGGCATGGATTCTAGGGTCTGCGCGCGTCGCTTCGCTCCTTGCTCCGCCCTAGAATGACGAATTGCAATTTGCGATAGCCCTGCCCACGAGAGAGGGCGCTGTCCTGCCGACATCTCGGTATGTGTGCCATTGCACACCGCAATCTACATTCTAAACTGCCCCACTTTGCGATCTCCGGAGGCGCTATGCGCGTGGTCGTGTTGGGTGGGGGCGTTGTCGGCGTCACCACCGCTTATCAGCTGCAGAAGGACGGGCACGAGGTCGTCATCCTCGAGCGCCAGCCGCAGGTCGCGGCCGAGACGAGCTGGGGCAATGCCGGCATGATCGCGCCGGGGCACTCCTTCGTCTGGTCCTCGCCCAAGGCGCCGATGATCCTCTTGAAATCGCTGGTGCTGAAGGACCAGGCGTTGCGCTTCAGGCTTTCGGCCGACCCCCGGCTCTACAGCTGGTCGTGGCTGTTCCTGATGGAATGCACGGCGGAAAAGGCCAAGCGTAACACGCTGCTCAAGCATCGGCTCGCTGTCTATTCGCAATCGGTCCTGCAAGAGGTCGTCGCCGACGAGGCGATCGAATACGACCGCAACGATCGCGGCATCCTCTATTTCTATCGCAGCCAGCAGGCGCTCGACAAAGGCGTCGAGCATATGCGGCTGCTGGAATCCGACGGCCAGCTGATCAGGATGCTCGATCGCGACGCCATCGTCGCGCTCGATCCGTCGCTGGCTTCGGCCAGGGAAAAAATCGCCGGCGGCATCCATTGCCCGACCGACGAGACCGGCGACCCGGCGAAGTTCACCCGCGCGCTTGCCGCCAAGGTGGTCGAGCGCGGCGGCGAGATCCGCACCGGCACGACCATCACCGGCATCGAGACATCCGGCGACGGCGTAGTCCAGGTGACGACCGACAAGGGCGCGGTCAAGGGCGACGCCTATGTGCTGGCACTCGGCTCCTACAGCCCGCTGATCGCCAAGACCGTCGGCATCAGCCTGCCGATCTATCCGATCAAGGGCTATTCGCTGACCATTCCGGTCGGCAACCGGCCGGCGCCGCCGACCATCGCCGCGATCGACGAGCACAACCTGGTCGCCGTGTCGCGGTTCGACGACCGGCTGCGCGTCACCGCCACCGCCGAGTTCGCCGGCTACGACACCAGCCACAAGCCTGCCGATTTCGCCTTCATGAAAGGTGTGACCGAGGAGCTTTATCCGGAAGGCGCCGATTACGACCGCGCCGAGATGTGGGCAGGCCTGCGGCCCATGACGCCCAACAATTTGCCCGAATTCGGCCAGCGGCGCCTGCGCAACCTCTATCTCAACACCGGGCACGGCCATATCGGCTGGACCATGTCGCATGGCTCGGCCCGCATCACCGCCGACCTGATCGCCGGCCGCAAGCCGGCCATTTCGATGGATGGACTTTTGAACTGAGAGCGGGATCGATCCCGCTCCGACAAGAAAGGGAACGCCATGTCCGCCGATCTCGCCGCCGCGCCGCTTGCCGCTTCAGGGCCTGTCGGTCCCATGCCAGTCGATCTGGGTGTGCTGCCATCGGAGATCGACGGCGGCCTCGCCTCGCGCGCGGCGATCGGGCTGGCGATCCTCGCCACCGATCAGACGCTGGAGCATGAGTTCCGCGCGCTGGTGCGCATTCCGGGCGTCGCCTTCTACGAGGCGCGTCTGTTCAACGACAACGACATCACGCCGGAAACGCTGCGCGCCATGGGCCCGCGCATCGCGCCCACCGTCGACCTCATCCTGCCCAGCATCCCGCTCGACGTCGTCGGCTTCGGCTGCACCTCGGCCACCATGACGCTCGGCGAGGAAGCCGTCTTCGCCGAGATCAGGAAGGCGCGGTCGGGCGTCGCCTGCACCACGCCGGTCACCGGCGCCTTGGCCGCCTTCAAGGCATTGGGTGCCAAGGGCATCGGCCTGCTGACCCCTTACGCGCCCGAGATCAACCAGGGCCTCGTCCGCTATTTCACCGGACGCGGCCTCGACATCGCGGCCGTCGCCACCTTCGACCGCCGCGACGACCGCGAGGCGGCCCGCATCTCGCTCGCCTCGATCGAGGCGGCGGCCGAACGCATGGCGCAAGTGCCGAGCGTCGAAGCGATCTTCATCTCCTGCACCAGCCTGCGCGTCGCCGAGGCGGTCGCCGATCTGGAGCGCCGCATCGGCATTCCCGTCACCTCCTCCAATCACGCCATGGCCTGGCATTGCCTACGGCTTGCCGGCATCGACGACGTCGTGCCGGCCGGCGGCCGGTTGTTTGCGCTGAAAGCCGTTTGAGTGTTGGTTTTCTCGACAGAGGAATTGGTGCAAACGCTGGGCATTAGCTGAAGCCCTCAGCCTCGTCATTCCAGGGCGGAGCAGCCGCGAAGCGGCGTCGCGCAGACCCTGGAATCCATTCCGTGACCTTGATCGAAGAACGCAGCGGAGCAGAAGTCTGCACCGCTGCGGCGCTCGGAAGTCACGGAATGGATCCTCGGGTCTGCGCGTCCGCTTCGCTCCCGCTTCGCCCGTGGATGACGATCGCGATGGGCGTTTCGGCCAATCTCCAACGCATGCCGAAGCCGCGACCCTTCGCAAGCTAGGGTTCCTCGCCCCCGCCAAAGGCGGGGGAGAGGTGGCTCGGCGCGTAGCGCCGAGACGGAGCGGGGGCCAGCGCTACCCTTCGCGATTCCAGCAGATCGTCCCGCATTAACCGAATCGGAAGGAGATGTTTAACGCTTCGTCTCTATGTCCCCTCGCCGGGAGGCACCACAGAGCGAGCATGATGAACGACGAAAAGCGAAATGAATGGCGCGCCATCTTTTACGTGCAGGCGCGCGTCGCCATCCTGTTTGTGCCGGTCGTGCTCAGCCTGCTCCTCATCGGCATCTTCGCCGGCAACGATCGCAAATCCGTGCCCGACGCCATCGATCAGACCGTGACGGGTTCGGTGCGTTAAAAGCGTACCCTCAAACAAACTTCGGGATCGGCCCATTCTGCGGCGTCGTATCGCCCTCGAGGTCGACAAAAACCTCGTCGACGAAGCACCAGCCCCAGCCTTCCGGCGGGTCGTAGCCTTCGATGATCGGATGCTGCGTGGCATGGAAATGCTTTGTCGCGTGGCGGTTGGGCGAGTCGTCGCAGCAGCCGACATGACCGCAGGTCCGGCAGAGTCTCAGATGCACCCACCACGAGCCGCTCTTCAGGCATTCATCGCAGCCCAGCGCGCTCGGCGTGACCTTTTCGATGTCCTTCGTATGCCGGCATTCATCCATCACGCTCTCCTCGCCAATTCGCCGTTCCGCGCCAGATAGGCATGCAATGCCGCCACCACCTGCGCGCCTTCGCCGACGGCGGCGGCGACCCGCTTGGTCGAGCCGCAGCGCACGTCGCCGATGGCGAACACGCCGCTTCGGCTGGTCTCCATCAGCCCGTGCCCGGGTGTCGTCTCCGGTCCGGTGCGCACGAAACCCTTGGCATCCAGCGCCACATTGCAATTCGCCAGCCAGTCGGTGTTCGGATCGGCGCCGATGAACAGGAAGAGGTGGTGGATGGCGCGCGTCGTCTCTTCGCCGCTCGCCCGGTTGCGCCAGCGCAGCGCTTCGAGATTGCCGTCACGGCCCTCCAGCGCCGTAGTCTCGGTCTCGGGCAGCACCTCGATGTTGGGCTGCGCCGCGATGCGCTCGACGAGATAGCGCGACATGGTGGCGTCGAGGCTGTCGCGGCGCGCCAAGAGCGTCACCTTGCGCACCTGGCTCGCCAGATAGACAGCCGCCTGTCCTGCCGAATTGCCGGCGCCGACCAGCGCCACTTCCTGGTCGCGGCAAAGCCTGGCCTCGATCGGCGAGGCCCAGTAATGCACCGAGGCCCCCTCGAACTGCGCCAGATTGGCGATATCGAGGCGGCGGTAGCGCGCGCCGCTGGCGATCACCACGGCGCGCGTGCGCACGCTCTCGCCATCGCCGATGGCAAGCCTGTAGCGGGCGCCGTCGCCGGCGTCGTCGAGCAGCTTCGCCTCGTCGGGGATCACCATCTCGACGCCGAATTTCTGCGCCTGGTTATAGGCGCGCGCCATCAGCGCCATGCCGGTGATCCCGGTCGGGAAGCCGAGATAGTTTTCGATCCGCGCCGAAGCGCCCGCCTGTCCGCCGAAGGCGCGGCAATCGAGCACGATGGTCGACAGCCCTTCCGAGGCGGCATAGACCGCCGCCGCCAGCCCCGCCGGCCCGGCGCCGACGATCGCCACGTCATAGACCTTGCCGGCATCGATCGGCCGCAGCAGGCCGACGCAGCGGGCGAGCTCGGTCTCGCCCGGATTGTGCATGAGCTTGCCGTTGGGGCAGAGCACGATCGGCAGATGGTGCGGGTCGACATGGAACCGCTCGATCAGCGTTTTCGCGCAAGGGTCGGTGTCGGAATCGAGAGCGCGATGGGGAAGTCCGCTGCGGCGCAGGAAACCTTGTAGCCGCAGCACGTCGCCATTACCGGGCGGGCCGATCACGACCGGTCCGCTGGCGCCGCTTTCGAGCAGGCCGACGCGGCGCAGGATCAGCGCCCGCATGACGCGCTCGCCGAGATTGGCCTCCTGCACCATCAGGTCGCGCAGCCGCTGCGAGGGGATGACGAGCGCCTCGACCGGTCCGTTCGCCTCTGCGTTGACCAGCGACGGCCGGTTCGACAGCTGCGCCAGCTCGCCGACGAAGCTGCCGGGGCCGTAGGTGATGATCGGCTCGCGCGGCCCGATCCCGCCGGCCTGGGTGATGTCGACCTTGCCCGACAGGATGAGGATCAACCCGGGCGAGACCGTGCCGGCCGTCACGATGTGCTCGCCGGCGGCATAGGCCGTGGCCTCGCCGAAGCGGCGCATGCGCTCGATATCCGCATCGGTGAGCACGGGAAACATCTGGTCGCGGCGCGCGGCGATGGTCGGGCTGACGGAAGGGGCCATGGGCGGACCGTAGCGCCCGAGGCGGCGGGTTTGAAGCGGTTTGTTGGGGGACTGGCCGGAAGGGGCGGTTGGCTCTAGGAGTTCGTTACGCCCGGGCTTGACCCGCGGAACTAGCCTCGACTGATCGCCCGGTGCTATAGATTTCGCGTTTCACCCCGGCAGGCGGCCCATGGCGAATTTTTTATGGCATAACCTGTTTCTCATCCTCGCCTTTGGTTTCGGACTTGCGGGTTCGGCGTATTACACATTGGGGCCATTGAGCGACATGAAGGTTCTATCTCCCATTGAGGAACGACATCGCGCGCCCTATGGCCTTGCTGTGGTTTTTGTCCTTCTGGCGATCGGCTTCATGGCTCTTCACATGTATAGCGTCAGCAAGTCAGCTTAAAAACCAAACCGGTCGCCGGGTTTGGAGCGGCTTGTTCGGAGACGGACCGGAAGGGGAGATTGGGCCAACGGCCACATGTCGTCATTCTCGGGCTTGACCCGAGAATCCATGCCGTGACGCGGGTCATATAGTGCAACGGAGCGGAATTCTGTAACCACTGCAACGCCTCGACGTCACGGCATGGATTCCAGGGTCTGCGCGCCTCGCTTCGCTCCTTGCTCCGCCCTGGAATGACGAAGTTTGGAAGCTTACGGCTGATCGCGAACGTTGAGACTTGCATCCCGTTGGCAGTCGGGATGAATGGCGCCCCCTTCGCTCTTGGAACTCCGGGATGGCCTGCCATCCGAAGCTCGAAGAGCGAAGGATGGTGCCCAGAAGAGGACTCGAACCTCCACTCCTTGCGGAACACGGACCTGAACCGTGCGCGTCTACCAATTCCGCCATCTGGGCTGGTGGGCGCTCTAGTAAGCGGGCAAACGGTGTGTGTCAACGCGGTTTTTTTTCGTCAGCGCCGGCCCTCTTTCTTCCCAGCGTAGGCGCTGCCCCTCATTGCCCTGCCGGGCATTTCTCCCCGTATAGTGACGGGGAGAAAGGGCTGGCGTCGGCGCCAGCGCCCTTCTTGCAACGCCTCACCCCTCCAGCACGTCCTTCGACGCCACGGTGGAATCGGCGTTGAGCTTGTAGATGATCGGCACGCCGGTGCCGAGCTCGAGCTTGACGATCTCCTCGCCTGACTTGCCGTCCAGCGCCATGATCAGCGCGCGCAGCGAGTTGCCATGCGCGGCGACCAGCACTGTCTCGCCGCGCAGCACATGCGGCTGCACGTCGTGCAGATAATAGGGCCAGACGCGCGCGCCGGTGTCCTTCAGGCTTTCGCCGCCGGGCGGCGCGATGTCGTAGGAGCGACGCCAGATATGCACCTGCTCCTCCCCCCACTTCTTGCGCGCATCGTCCTTGTTGAGGCCGGAGAGGTCGCCATAGTCGCGCTCGTTGAGCGCCTGGTCGCGGATCGTCTTCAGGTCGCTCTGGCCGACGATGTCGAGGATGTGCTGGCAGGTCACCTGCGCCCGCTTCAAGGCAGAGGTGTAGGCGATGTCGAATTTCAGGCCGCGCGCCTTGAGCTTCTCGCCGGCGGCAAGCGCCTCGGCTGTGCCCTGCTCGGTCAGCCCGACGTCGCGCCAGCCGGTGAACAGGTTCTTCAGGTTCCATTCGCTCTGGCCGTGGCGCACGAGCACGAGAGTTCCCGACATGTCAGCTCCTATAGAATGTTTGGATAGGGATCAGCTCAGGCCGAGCACGTCCCGCATGGAATAAAGTCCGGGCTTCTTCGCGCGGGCCCACAGCGCTGCCTTGACGGCGCCGCGGGCGAAGATCGCCCGGTCCTCGGCATGGTGGGAAAGCGTGATGCGCTCGCCGGTGCCGGCAAGGATCACGCTGTGGTCGCCGACGACGGAGCCGCCGCGCAGCGTGGCAAAGCCGATCGAGCCCGTCTTGCGCACCCCGGTATGGCCGTCGCGCACCCGCACGCTGTTGTCGGCAAGATCGATGCCGCGCCCCTTCGCCGCCGCTTCGCCGAGCAGCAGCGCCGTGCCGGACGGCGCGTCGACCTTGTGCCGGTGGTGCATTTCCAGGATCTCGATGTCGAAATCGTCAGGGTCGAGCGCCTTCGCCGCCTGCTCGACCAGCGCCGCCAGAAGATTGACGCCGAGGCTCATATTGCCGGATTTGACGATCGTGGCATGGCGCGCGGCGGCGGCGATCCTGGCATTGTCGTCGGCCGAGCAGCCGGTGGTGCCGATGACATGGACGATGCGCGCCTGCGCGGCATAGCCGGCGAATTCGACGCTCGCGCTTGGAGCCGTGAAATCGAGCACGCCATCGGCCTTGGCGAAGGCCGGCAGCGGATCGTCGGCGATCGGCACGTTGATGATGCCGATGCCGGCGAGCTCGCCGGCATCCTTGCCGAGATGCGCCGAGTCCGGCCGCTCGATCGCGGCGGCGACGCGCGCGCCGGGCATGGTGTGGATGGCGCGGATCAGCGTCTGGCCCATGCGGCCGGCGGCGCCCACCACAACCAGGCTCATATCGCCGGCTTCGCTCATGCGCTTCTCCTGACGGTCTTCTTGGCGCGGCTGCGCGGCGCCGGAGTTTGGCCCGAAGTCTGGCTTGCCTTGACGTCGTCGACAAGCCCCAGCCCCTTCTTGCCCTGGATCCGGTGGAAACGGGCATAGATGCTGTGCGGGTCGGCCATCAGCGTCGCATGCGTGCCTTCCTCGACCAGCCGCCCCTCTTCCAGCACGATGATGTGGTCGGCATTGACCACGGTCGACAGCCGGTGCGCGATCACGATCGTCGTGCGCCCTTCCATGACATGGGTCAGCGCTTCCTGCACGCGCGCCTCCGCCTCGTTGTCGAGCGCCGAGGTCGCCTCGTCGAGCAAGAGGATCGGCGCCTGGCGAACGATGGCGCGCGCGATCGACACGCGCTGGCGCTGGCCGCCGGAAAGGGTCGAGCCGCCTTCGCCGACCGGCGTGTCGTAGCCTTCCGGCTGCTGGCGGATGAACTCGTCGGCCGCCGCTTGTTTCGCCGCCTGCTCGATCTCGGCGTCGGTGGCCGAGAGCCGGCCGTAGCGGATGTTGTCGCGGATCGTGCCTTCGAAGAGATAAGGCGCCTGCGCCACATAGGCGATCGATTGGCGCAGCGAATGCTTGGTCACCTTGGCAATATCCTGGCCGTCGACCTCGATCGAGCCCTCGTCGACGTCGTAGAAGCGCTGCAGCAGCGCCACCATCGTCGACTTGCCGGCGCCCGATGCGCCGACGACGGCCGTCACCTTGCCGGCCGCGGCGGTAAAGCTCAAATCCCTGAGCACCGGCATGTCGGCGTTGTAGCCGAATGTCACATGGTTGAAGCGCACCTCGCCGGTAGTGACCTTCGCCTCGACCGCGTCGGGCGCGTCACCCTGCTTCGGCTCGAGGTCGAGCAGTTCGTAGATCATGCGCGCGTTGACCAGGGCACGTTCCATGCCGACCTGTGTCCGGGCCAGGCGTCTTGCCGGGTCATAGGCCAGGATCAGCGCGGTGATGAAGGAAAACACGGCGCCCGGCGGCTGTCCGAGCACCAGCGCCCGATAGCCGGAATAGGCAAGCACGGCGGTAATGGCGAGGCCGCCCAGGATTTCGGAAATCGGCGACAGCCGCTCCGCGACGCGGGCGATCTTGTTGTTACGCTGCTCGGCCGTGTCGGCCATCATGCCGATGCGGCGCGCCAGCTCGTCCTCCAGGGTGAAGGCCTTGACGATGGCGATGCCTTGGGTGGCCTCCTGCACCGATCCGTTCAGCCGCGAGTTGATCAGCACGGATTCCCGGTTGATCTTGCGCAGGCGGCGGGTGATGTAGACGACGGCCCAGATCAACGGCGGCCCGATCAGCAGCGAGCTGAGCGACAGCACCGGATCCTGGTAGATCATCACGCCGAGGAGGGCGACGAGCGAGACCGCGTCGCGGCTGATGGAAGTTAGCGTCAGCGACAGCAGGTCTCGGATGCCGCCGACATTCTCGTTGACCTGTGCCGCCAGCCGGCCGGAACGGGTCTCGTTGAAGAAGTTGACGCCGAGCTTCATCAGATGGTCGAAGCTGCGCTTCTGGTAGCGGGCGACCAGATTGTTGCCGATCGTCGCCAGCGCCACTGCCTGGCCATAGCCGGCGAAGCCGCGCAGCAGGGAGGCGCCCATGAAACCGGCGCAGATCCAGACGATCATGTCGCTGCGCCGTTCGTAGAAGATCTGGTTGATCATCGGGGCCATGATCCACGCCGTGAAGGCGGTGGTGCCGGAAACGATCAGCAGGCAGGCGACGGCGACGACATAAGTCCAGCGATATTCCTTGCCGTTTTCGGCCAGGATGCGGCGCAGCACCGCGCTGACCTCGGTGGGCTGGACTTTCAGTTTGAGGGAAGTTTGAACAGTCAAATCAGGGCGCTTCGTGGTTTTCCGCGTGTCGGATGGGCCGCATTTCGGCATCCTCTTAGCGCCCCGGCTACGGCTTGCCTATGGCGAAACTTCGTCGCGCCGGCCGATCGCCAGCCCTAACGCTGGCGCGATCAAGCCCGCCAGTGCCGGCCCGCCGTCTGCACGCCGAACAGCGAAGGCGTCCTGGCATAGGCGGCGAGCCCGAGCAGCGCCGCCAGCGGATGGGTGATCACATAGACCGGCATTTCGCGCATCAGCGCGCTGTGCGGCGCCTTGTCCTCGAACGCGGCGCGGAAATTGCCGGCTTTCAGCGCCGGCACGATCTTCTGCGCGATGCCGCCGGTCAGGAACACGCCGCCGCGGCCCATGAACACCAGCGCGAGATCCCCCGCGGTGCGGCCGAGGCAGGTGACGAACAGCGCCAGCGCCTCCTCTGCCACCGGATCGGATTTGGCAAGCGCGGCCGCCGTGACCTCGGCCGGCGTCGTGAAAGGCGTCGGCTTGCCGTCCGTCCTGGCGACGGCGCGATAGACGTTGACCAGCCCGCGTCCGCACAGGATCTGCTCGCCGGAGATGCGGCCTTCGAGCTTGTCGATATGCGGGAACACCTCGAAGTCGCGCGGCGTGCGCGGGCCGATATCCATATGCCCGCCCTCGCCCGGTACCGGGATCCAGTGGTTGAGCGCATGGATCAGCCCGGCGACGCCAAGGCCGGTGCCGGGGCCAAGCACGACCCGGCTCGCATTGGGTTCCGGCGTGCCGCCGCCGATCTTTTCCATATGCTCTTCGCCGAGCGCCACCACGGCCAGCGCCTGCGCCTCGAAATCGTTGAGCACGACGACCTCGCTCAGGCCCAGATGGGCGAACATCTGCCGGGGCTTCACCACCCAGGGGCAGTTGGTGAGCGGGATCTCGTCGCCGTCGACCGGCCCGGCGATCGCCAGCACCGCCGAGTTCGGCTGGATGGACGAGCGGTCGAGCACCGCCGCCTGGATCGCCTCGTCGATGGTCTTGAAATTAGCCGTCTGGACGATCTGCGGCTCGGTCGCTTCCGAATTGGCGTCGAGCACGATCGAGAAGCGCGCATTGGTGCCGCCAATATCGCCGATCAGGACCGGAAACCGCAGCCCTGTCTCGTTCTCGCCTGCCATGCTCTTGATCGTCCTCGTTGCGGCGCCGCTGTGCCGTTTCCATCGCCCATTTCAATCGATTGACTAGCGCATGAGCCCGCAAAGGGGAAGCCCGCTTGCGCCTTGGAGCAATTCCAGGAAAAGTGTGAGCGGTTAAGCTCGGCGCCTTCGCCGTAACCTTCCGTCCGGAATTGCGTCAAAGCAAAGAAATAGGGCGTTTCGCCGCTTCCGTGAACGGTGAGACCGCGCTAGTTCCCCGACACAGGGATTTTGAAAGGTTGCCGTTTGTCTTGGTGCAGGACTTTCCATTCATTTCCGTGAATCAGCGCAAACGCCGGGGATTGGTTGAAGCCGCCCCAACCTCGTCATTCTATGGCGGAGCAAGGAGCGAAGCGACGCGCGCAGACCATAGAATCAATTCCGTGACTTGGAAGCGTTGCCACGGTGAAGAATTTTGCTCCGTCGCACTCCTTGGCGAAGGTAACGGCATGGATTCCAGGGTCTTCGCGACGGAGCTTCGCTCCTGCTCTGCCCTAGAATGACGATCGCGATGGGCGTTTCGGCCAATCTCCAACGCATGCCACCTGCCAACGCAAACAGAGCCGACCGGTCAAAATCCCTGTGCTGGGAAACTAGTTCCCCGGCCGTGGGCGCGGCAACGGGATGCCGATCTTGGGCGTCGGCGCGAAGGCGCTTGCCGCCGACGGAACCGAGGTGTTGCCGCTGGAGATCATCTCCGCCGGCTCGGTCGGCTGCGGCTCGGCCACGGCGACCGCTGCGCCGACGCCATGATAGGTCACCGCCTCCAGCGAAGGCGCGTCCGGCGCATTGACCACGTCCTGGCATTGCTTCGGCAGATTGGCCATCGTCATCACGTCGCGCGCCTTGGGTGCGTCCGGGTTTTTGTTCGGCCGCCACGGCTCCTCGGTGAACCACCATGCCAGCGGCTTGCCGCAGCCATCGTCCTCCAGCGTCGTCTCCTGCGCCTTGCAGAAAGGCGAGCCCGGCTGGCAGCCGATGCGCATGTGGAAATGATAGTCATGGCCCCAGAATGGCCGAATCTTGCGCAGCCAGGAGCGATCGCCGGTGACGGTGTCGCAGAGCTTCTTCTTGATACCGGCATTGACCAGGATGCGCTCGACCTCCGGATAGCTCGCCGCGCGCTTCAAAAGCCGCGTATGCGCCGGCGTCCACAGCGCGTCCTTCACCAGATGAGTCTTGTCGTCGACCATCAGCGTCGCGCTCATCGATTCGCGCTGCGCCATGGTCAGCGGCCGCGTTGGCATCGGCGTCAGCCATATGTCGGCGTCGAGACCGATCTGGTGCGAGGCATGGCCAGTCATCATCGGTCCGCCGCGCGGTTGCGAGACGTCGCCGACCAGAAGCCCCGGCCAGCCATCGGCTACCGCGTCGCGCGAAAGCTTCTCGATCAGCGCGATCATCGCCGGATGGCCCCAGCGGCGGTTGCGCGACGGGCGCATCACTTCCCAGGTCGGCCCGTCCATCGGCAGCGCCACGCCGCCGGTGAAGCAGCCCTTGGAGTAGAAGCCGAAGGATTGCGCGGGTGCCACGGCCGGCAGTTTCCGGGCGCCGAACAGGTCCTTCGCGCGGGGTTCGGCTGAAATGGCGGCAGCCGCCAGCGCCGCCAGCGTCACCAGCGCCAGCGCCGCGGTCAGGAACGGTTTGCGGTCAGGCAGCGATCGCAAATTCATCCGGCTGGGTCCCTCTCCAGTCTATCGATTTGCCGCCCGGTCAGGCGAACCCGATCAGGAACGAATCGTACCACGTCGCGCGTCCCGCATCGATCATGCGGCTCTGAATCAAAGAAGGATGAATGTCGTGCGAAAACCCGTTTCACACTTTCGGCATCCTCACAATCAGGATGACGTTCGTTGAATCGTCATCCTGATCTAACTCTTTGTTGGAGCATGATCTTTTCCGAAAACCGCTTCCCACTTTTCGGGATCATGCTCTGATCGGGCTGCGCGGCGCTCCGTTCCGCCAGTTGCCCTCGGCCCACATCCGCTCCAGCGCCATCCGATAGTTCGGAAACCGGAAGCGATAGCCGGCCGCCTTGATCGCCTGATTCGCGACGCGCTTGTTCTCGCCATAGAAAGACCGCGCCATGGGCGAAAGTTGGGCGGTCTCGAAGGGAATTTCCGGCGGCGGCGTGACGCCCATCAGCCTGGCGGCATAGGCGACGACATCCTGCGGCGGCGCCGGCTCGTCATCAGTGACGTTGAAGATGCCGCCGAGATTGTTTTCAGCCAGAAGCCAAAGCGCGCCGGCGATGTCGTCGCAATGGATGCGGTTGAACACCTGGTCCGGCTTGACCAGCCGCCGCGCCGTGCCGTCCTCGAGATTGGCCAGCGCGTTGCGGCCCGGTCCGTAGATGCCGGAAAGCCGCAGGATCGCCACCGGTTTGCCGATCTCCCGGCCAAGCGTCAGCCATTCCTGTTCGGCCGCCACCCGCATCACCGAGCGCCTCGACACCGGGCGGCAAGCGCTGGTCTCGTCGACCCAGGCGCCGCCATGGTCACCATAGACGCCGACGGTCGAGAGATAGCCGATCCATTCGAGCGCCGGCATCTTTGCCCGGATCGTCTCGCCGGTGGCGTTGAGCACCGGGTCGCCGGCGTCGTCGGGGGCGACCGAGACGATGAGATGCGTGGTCTGTGCAAGCGCATCGCTGAGCTCGGGCGACAGCGCGCCGTCGAACCGCAGCGGCTCGATGCCGGCCGACCGCAGCGCCTCGAACTTTTCCGGCGCCCGGGTCGTACCAAAGACCGGCGCGCGGTGCGCGTTGGCCAGCGCGAAAGCCTTGGCCGAATAGCCGGCGCCGAAGATGAAGAAGCGTCTTTCGCCCATCGATGAACCCCCTTCAATCGGCCTTCGCCGGATTCGCCGGCGCCGCCAGCCATTCCTCGCGGACCGTCGCCTCCGTTTCGGTCTTCGATGCCGTGGCGGCGAGGTCGCCAAATTCGCGATCCGACAGCAATCGCGACAGGGCCCAGATTGCCGCACCCCGCACCAGCGGCGAGGCATCGTCGAGCAGGCGGCGCACAATGGGCGTTAGCGATGCATCGCCCGAATTGCCGGCGGCGATCAGCACGTTGCGGATGAAACGGTCGCGGCCGATGCGCTTGACCGGCGAGCCCGAGAAGAATGACCGGAAGCCCGCGTCGTCGAGAAGCAACATTTCCGACAGCTTCGGCTCGCGCAGATCGGCGCGCGCCGCAAGCTTCGCCTCCGAAGCCATGCTGGCGAATTTGTTCCACGGACAGGCGGCCAGGCAGTCGTCGCAGCCATAGATGCGGTTGCCGATCTTGTCGCGGAACTCGCGCGGGATCGGCCCCTTGTTCTCGATGGTCAGGTAGGAGATGCAGCGCCGCGCGTCGAGACGATAAGGCGCCGGGAACGCGTCGGTCGGGCAGGCGTCGAGGCAGGCGCGGCAGGAGCCGCAATGGTCTATCTCGGCCTGGTCCGGTTCAAGCTCTGCGGTGGTGAAGATGGTGCCGAGGAACAGCCACGAGCCATGCGCGCGGCTGACCAGATTGGTGTGCTTGCCCTGCCAGCCGAGCCCGGCGGCTTCCGCCAGCGGTTTTTCCATGACAGGCGCGGTATCGACGAACACTTTTACGTCGCCGCCGGCGCGCGCGACGATCTTGCCGGCGATCTCCTTCAGCCGGCCCTTCATCACATCGTGGTAGTCCCGGTTTTGCGCATAGACCGAGATCGCGCCGCGGTCGGACTTCGCGAGGATATCGCGCGGATCGCGGTCCGGGCCGTAATTCATCGCCAGCACGATGATCGAACGCACCTCCGGCCACAGCGTCGAGGGCTCGGCCCGCCGCTGAACCGTCTCGGCGATCCACTCCATCGAGCCGTGGAAACCGTCGGATACGAATTCGGCGAGTCTCGCCGGCGCCAGCGGGATCGCGTCCGGCCGGGTCACGGCGACTGCCTCGAAGCCGGCGCGGCGCGCCTCGGCGTCGATCAGCGCGCGCAGGTTCTCAGAAATCGAGGTCCGCATAATGCGACACCGGCGACAGGCCGCGCACCCGGTCGGAAAGCAGCGGCCGGAACGACGGCCGCGATTTCACCCGCGTGTACCATTCGCGCGCGGCGGCATGCTCGCGCCAGTCGATCTCGCCGAGATAATCGAGCACCGAAAGCGTCGCCGCCGCCGCGAGGTCGGCATAGGTCACCTTGTTGCCGGCCAGCCAATGGCGCGTGCCGGCCAGCCAGTTGGTGTATTTCATGTGCTGGCGGATGTTGGCGCGCGCGGCGCGGATCGCCGCCGAGTCCGGCGAGCCGCCGCCGGCGGTCTCCGGCATGACCGGCTTCAGCACCCGCTCGCGCACCAGATGCCGCGTCACTTCGCTTTCGGCCTTGCTCAGATACCAATCGGTCAGCCGGCGGATCTCGGCGCGCTGCATCGGGTCCTCGGCGAACAGCCGCTTGTCGCGCTTCAAGACCCCTCGCGTCTCGTCGAGATATTCGGCGATCACCATGGCGCCGACGATCGGCACGTCGCCTTCGGCAAGCAGGATCGGCAGCGTGCCGGCCGGGTTCAGCGCCAAAAACTCCTTGCGCCGCGTCCACGGCTTTTCCTCGATCAGCGCCAGTTCCTCGCCATACTCGCCGAAGGCGAGGCGCGCGAAGCGGCAGGTGGCGAACATGGGATGATGGAAAAGCGTCAGCATGGTTCCGCGATGAAAAGGCGCACTGGCAATTGGCCGACCGCGCCGGTAAGTCTTGGCCGCCCGATTCCTGGGGCTGTCATGGGTGTTGCGACCTATAGGGACACTTCCGCCCCATGACAAGCAAGCCCTTCCCTTGGAGCATGATGTCGTCCGAAAACCGCTTCACACTTTTAGGCGTCGTGCTCTAGCCGTCATCCGAGATCAGAGGTTGCCATGGAAAGCCAGACCATCGTCGAAGCGCTGCTGCTTGGGCTTTTGGAGGGCCTGACCGAGTTCATTCCGGTGTCGTCGACCGGCCACATCCTGCTTGCCGGCCATTTCCTCGGCTTCCATTCCACCGGCAAGGCCTTCGAGATCCTGATCCAGCTCGGCGCGATCCTGGCGATCCTCAGCGTCTATTTCAGCAAGCTCTGGCAGATGCTGATCAAACTGCCCAGCGATCCGCAGACCCGGCATTTCGTCATCGGCATCCTGATCGCCTTCCTGCCGGCGGCGGTCATCGGCGCGCTGGCGCATGATTTCATCAAGACCATATTGTTCGAATCGCCGCAGCTGATCTGCATCATGCTGATCATCGGCGGCGTCGTGCTGCTCGTCGTCGACCGCATCAACTTCAAGCCGGTCCATCACGACGTCGAGCTCTTTCCGACCAGCCTTTATCTGAAGATCGGCCTGTTCCAGTGCCTGTCGCTGATCCCCGGCACCTCGCGCTCCGGCTCGACCATCGTCGGCGCGCTGCTGATGGGCGTCGACAAGCGAGCGGCGGCCGAATTCTCCTTCTTCCTCGCCATGCCCACCATGGTCGGCGCCTTCGCCTTCGACCTTTTCAAGAACCGCAATGTGCTGACCTCGTCCGACCTGCCGATCATCGCCGTCGGCTTCATCGCCGCCTTCGTCACCGCGCTGATCGTGGTGCGCTTCCTGCTCGATTACGTCTCGCGCAACGGCTATTCGCTGTTCGGCTGGTGGCGGCTGGTGGTGGGCGGGCTCGGCCTGGTGGCCCTGATGGTCTGGGGATGATTACACTAAGGCGGCGCACCAAACGCCTTCGTCATCCACGGGCGGAGCAAGGAGCGAAGCGACGCGCGCAGACCCGAGGATCCATGCCGTGACGCGGACCGTAGAACGCGGCGGTCGCGAATAGCTTTCGTTAGACGCGACGCTCTTTGATCCAGATTCTGCACGGTGGCAGCGCGTCTAGGTCACGGCATGGATCCTAGGGTTTCCGCGACGTCGCTTCGCGACTGCTCCACCCTAGGATGACGAACGAAGGGGATCAATTCCTCCCATAAAACGCGTTCTCGACATGTACCGGCCAGCGCCAGGGCAGCACCGCAACCATGTCGAAACGCATCGAAAGCCTGCCATAATCCGGCTGGCGCGACAGCCACAAATCCGCGGCGCCCTCGATCCGGCGCTCCGATTCGCGGCCGATCGCTTCCATCGCCTCGATCAGCGTGCGGCGCGCCTTGACCTCGACGAACAGCACGAGGTCGCCGCGCCTGGCGATCAGGTCGATCTCGCCGAGCCTGGTGCGGTGGCGGCGGGCAAGGATGCGGTAGCCTTTCAGCATCAGCGCCAGCGCCGCCAGCCATTCGCCGCGATGCCCGCGCCGATAGGCTTTTCGGCGGTGGCCGGCCGTGCGCTCAGGCATCTCTTTGTTTGACCATGATCTTTTCCAAAAACCGGGTTCCACTTTTTGGGATCATGGTCTGTCCCTCAGCTCCAGCAGCCGCCGGTAAAGCGCCTGCTTCTGCCCGCCGGTCATTTTCGCCGCTTCGGCCGCGGCCTTCGAGGCCGGCATTTCGGCGGCAAGCGAGAGCAGGAGCCGGTCGATGTCGGCCGGCTGATCCACCGCCGCCTCCGGCGGGCCGACGCAGATGACGATCTCGCCCTTCGGCGTGTCGGCCGCGGCATAATGGTCGGCCAGCTCGGCAAGCGTGCCGGTGCGCATCTCCTCGAACGTCTTGGTCAGCTCGCGGCCGATGGCGGCTTTGCGGTCGCCGCCGAGCGCCTCCACCATGGCGCCAAGCGTCTCCGCCAGCCGTCGCGGCGATTCGAAGAAGATCAGCGTCGCCGGCACCGCCTTGAACGTTTCGAGCTTGGTCAGCCGCTGCCCGGTCTTCACCGGCAGGAACCCGGCGAACAGGAAGGCGTCGGACGGCAGGCCGGAAGCGGTCAGGGCCGCGAGCGCCGCCGAAGGCCCGGGGATCGGCACCACACGAATACCTTGTTCCAGCGCTTCGCCGACCAGCCGGTAGCCCGGATCGGAGACCAGCGGCGTGCCGGCGTCCGAGATCAGCGCCACGCTCTGCCCGGCCGCCAGCGCCTCGATCAGCTTCGGCCCCGCCTCGCTCGCATTGTGCTCGTGATAGGCGGTGGTGCGGCGACGGATGCCGTAGCGCTCCAGCAGCACGCGCGAGACGCGCGTGTCCTCGCAGGCGACGATATCGGCGGCGGCCAGCGTCTCCAGCGCGCGCAGCGTGATGTCGGCCAGGTTGCCGATCGGCGTCGCCACCAGATAGAGCGCCGGCTGAAGCGCCCGCGCCGCGATCTCGCTCTGTCCGATCAGATAGCTGCGTTTGTCGCCGATCACCGCATGCCCCTCATTCCGAGCAATTCCAGGAAAAGTGCGTCGCGGTTTTCCGTCCGGAATTGCGAAAGAACCAAGTCTGTTTGGCATGGCTGGCGCCCCGTTGCAAAACGTGAGGTCGGCGTGAGGAAATCGCCATGCCTTTGCCACAGTGCGGAACGAAACCCACATCGGCGAATTTAACCCCTGATTCCCCGGGAGGAGGCAGGACCGAACGATGCCCAATCGCTTCGATATTTTTATCAGCCGACTTGAAAGCAAGACCGCCCGCGAGGGCATCCCTCCACACCCCATCGCCGCCGAGTCCGGCGCGCGCCGCGACAAGGCCGACCAGAAGCCTGTCCGCCACGGCGAGGCGCATGGCGAGAAGCACCGTGGCAAGCACCGCCAGAAGCACGACGCTTGAACTAACGGCAACCTTTGCGACCTCGCGCCTCGTCATTCCAGGGCGGAGCAAGGAGCGAAGCGACGCGTGCAGACCCTGGACTCCATGCCGTTACATCGACGTTCTGCCAGCGGTGCAGAATTCTGCACCGCCGTGCCCTTCGCACCGGTCACGGCATGGATTCTCGGGTCAAGCCCGAGAATGACGAACGCGCGGGAAGCGCCACATCTTCAGAGGTACCTGCTGACCCTCTCTTCCAGCAACCGCACCAGCTCCGGGTCCATGAAGTCGTAATCGTCCGGAATGTCGAGGCAGATCACCCTGGCGCCCTTCAGACTCGACCGGAATTTCTTCTGCAGCTTGGCGCGGTGCGCCTTCTCCATCACGAAGATGATGTCGGCCCAGGCGACCATCTCATGCGTCAGCGGGTTGTCGGCGTCGTGATTGGTGCCGGCCGATTCGACCTCGATGTCGCGGCGTTTGGAAAACACCTGCTCGGCGGTGGGGCTACGCAGGCGGTTCTGGGTGCAGACGAAGAGGACGTTCTTCAAGACCTGCCACTCTTGATTCGCCGCAGTTATTCATCCCACATATCTCGGATCGTCTTGGTCAGAGGTATGTACTGATCGAGAGTGAGTCCGTTTAGGTCGAATTCTATCGAATCGTCTTTTGCGACCGCCCTCAAATTTATCCCAACATAGGTCATGAAGTTGCGCACAACATCAAACTCGCTCAAGCCCGATGTTTTATGCTTTTTCGATTTTTGGTTCCTTGCGAACACGATCACTGCTTCATAGAGATCTGGATACTCACGGGACTTCGAAATCTCGGTCAATCCAAACTCAAAAACGTCATCCGTGTTTAAAGTTCGCAGCGTCTCATGGATCAGGAACTTCATTGCACGTCCCATTGGATGCGTGGCATTCGGCTAGGCAATCCGAATATCTAGCATCATCGTACAGACTGACAAATCCGTTGGCCGCTGCTCTACCGCGCCAGATCCGCCACCACCGCATCGAGCACGATCATGCCGGCGGTCGTGGCACGCAGCCGGGCGTTGCCGACCGGCGCCACCAGTCCCTCCTCCTGCAGCACCGAGAGCCGCGCGCTCGAAAGACCGCGCCCGGCGAGCGCCTCGTAGCGCTGCAGGTCGATGCCTTCGGCCAGTCGCAGGCCCATCAGCAGGAACTCGTCCGCCTCTTCGGAACGCGTCAAAATCTCGCCGCCGGTGACGCCGTGCCCTCTGGCCTCGACCAGATTGGCCCAGGTTTCCGGCATTCTTTCCGCTATCGTCACCGTGCGGCGGCCGTTCTCGACGAAGCGGCCATGCGCGCCCGGCCCGACGCCGACATATTCGCCGTAGCGCCAATAGGTCAGATTGTGCCGGCTCTCGGCGCCGGGTTGGGCGTGGTTGGAAATCTCGTAAGCCGGCAGCCCATGCGCCGCCGTCACCTCCTGCGTCAGCGCATAGAGGTCGGCGGCGTGGTCGTTGTCGGGCAGCGTGAATTTCCGCGCCGCGTAGAGCGCGTGGAAGGGCGTGCCCTCCTCGATGGTCAGCTGGTACAGCGACAGGTGGTCGACGGCGTAGCCGATCGCCTGCTCCAGCTCCGCTCGCCACGCCTCGGGCGCCTGGCCGGGCCGCGCATAGATCAGGTCGAAGGACAGACGCGGAAAAATCTCACGCGCCAGGCCGATGGCGTGCAGCGCCTCCTCGACATTGTGCAGCCGGCCAAGGAAGCGCAGATCCTTGTCGTTGAGCGCCTGCACGCCTAGCGACACGCGGTTGACGCCGGCGGCGCGGTAGCCGCGGAAACGCTCGGCCTCGACCGAGGACGGGTTGGCCTCCAGCGTCACCTCGATGCCGGCTGGCACCGTCCAGTTCTTCGCAACGGCGTCGAGCACCGCCGCCACGGTTTGCGGCTTCATCAGCGACGGCGTGCCGCCGCCGAGGAAGATGCTGGTCACCTCGCGCGGCCCGGTGCGGTCGCGCATGGTCGCAAGCTCGGTCTCGAAGGCGCGGGCAAAGCGTTCCTGGTCGACCGGCTGGTGGCGGACATGGCTGTTGAAGTCGCAGTAAGGGCACTTGGCCGCGCAGAACGGCCAGTGGATGTAGACGCCGAAGCCGGGGCTCCGGTCGAGCGGTATGGTGACCGCGCTCATGCCGATCCTGGTCGCGCCAGATCCAGGCGTGCCAAATCCAGACGTGCCAAATCCAGGCGCGCTTGCGCGAATTTCTGGAAGGCGCGGGCGCGGTGCGACAGCGCCGTCGCCTGGCCGGGCTTCCAGCCATGCTTTTCTTCCGCGCTCATCTCGCCGAAAGTCTTGTCGAAACCGTTGGGCAGGAACACCGGATCGTAGCCGAAGCCGAGCGTGCCGCGCGGCGGCCACACGAGCGTGCCTTCCGCTTCGCCGCGATAATATTCGGCTTCGCCGTCCGGAAATGCCAGGCAGATGACGGCGACGAAGCGGCCGGTGCGCTGGACGGGCTCGGTCGCGCGGGCTTCCTGCAGTGCCGTTTCCGTCTTTTGCATGGCCATGCCGAAATCCCTGCTGCCATCGGGCTTCTCGGCCCAGTTGGCGGTGTAGACCCCCGGCGCGCCGTCGAGCGCGTCGACGCAGAGGCCTGAATCGTCCGACAGCGCCGGCAGGCCGGTGGCCTTGGCGGCTGCGTATGCTTTGATATAGGCGTTCTCCTCGAAGGTGGTGCCGGTCTCGTCGGGTTCGGACAGGCCGTATTCCTTGGCCGATTTCGCCTCGAAGCCGAACGGCGCCATCAGGTCGGCGAATTCGCGCAGCTTGCCTTCATTGTGGCTGGCGACGACGATCTTCTGTCCATTCAGGGAATGCATCAAAAACCCCAGATCCTTGGCTCGGCGAACTCGATCGAATTGCCCGACGGGTCGCGGATATAGATCGAATGCCCGCCCTGCGGCCACTCGAAATCGCTTTCGATGGCGATGTTCCTGGCCGCGAGATGCCTGCGCCATGCGGCGATCTCATCGGCGGTCGCGGCGAAGCAGAGGTGCCCTTCGCCGGCCGTGCCGTGCGGCGGCACCTTCAGCCTGGCGTCGGGCGCCGGCGGGATTTTCGTCGCCTCCGCGTTGAAGAGAAGCAATACGCCGTTGCCGCAGCGGAAAAAGACGTGGCGGCCTTCGATCTTGCCCAAGGCTTCGAGGCCGATGATGTCGCGGTAGAAGGCTTCGGCGGCATTGAGATCCATCACATAGAGCGCCGATTCCAAAATTGCCGAGGGAGTCACGAGGCACCCCCCTCTGGCCTGCCGGCCATCTCCCCCGCAAGGGGGGAGATCAGCAGCTTCGGCGCCGCCGCAAACCTTTCAGCGCTGGAGATTGGCGAAGGCCGAGACAACACCTGATCTCCCCCCTTGCGGGGGAGATGGCCGGCAGGCCAGAGGGGGGTGTGAAGGATCGCCGACCTCATCGCATTCAACGTCAGGCCACCGCCATCTGCTGCAAGCTCACCAACCGCGAGATACCCTTCTTCGCCAGCCCCATCAGCGCCGCGAACTGCTCCTCGGAAAAGGGCTCGCCTTCCGCCGTACCCTGGATCTCGACGATGCCGCCTTTGCCCGTCATGACGAAATTGGCGTCGGTGCCGGCCGAGGAATCCTCGAGGTAATCGAGATCGATGACCGGCTGGCCGTCATGGATGCCGCAGGAAATCGCCGCGACATGGTCCTTCAGCACCTTGGAGACGCTCACCATCTGGCGCGCTTCCATCCAGCGCAGGCAATCGTAGAGCGCCACCCAGCCGCCGGTGATCGAGGCGGTGCGGGTGCCGCCATCGGCCTGGATGACGTCGCAATCGACGGTGATCTGCTGCTCGCCCAGCGCCTGCAGGTCGACCACGGCGCGCAGCGAACGGCCGATCAGCCGCTGGATCTCCAGCGTGCGGCCGCCCTGCTTGCCGGCGGAGGCCTCGCGCCGCATGCGCTCGCCGGTCGAGCGCGGCAGCATGCCGTATTCCGCCGTCACCCAGCCCTTGCCGGAATTGCGCATCCAGGACGGCACTTTTTCCTCCAGGCTCGCCGTGCACAAGACATGCGTGTCGCCGAACTTCACCAGGCACGAGCCTTCGGCATGCTTGGAGACGCCACGCTCGAAGGAGATGGCGCGCATTTCGTCGGCTTGGCGTTTGGAGGGGCGCATTCGGCCTTCTTTCTTGTCGTTTTGCGGAATCGTGGCCGGCTTGTAGACGCATGCGGGGCAAGTCGCAAAGGAAAAGGATGCCGCGCAGGAAAACGGGCCGAGCGACCGCAAACGCGGTGCCGTGACCGCAAACGCGGCACCGGGTTGCGCCGCTGTGGCTTAAGTCTATATCTTTCGGAAGGAGGTTTCTCGCCGGAATGAACAAACCAGTCGATCCGACGTCGCAGTCGCCGGTACTTCAATCACTCGACATGCGCTCGCGCGATATCTTCCGGCGGATTGTCGATTCCTATCTGCGCGACGGCGAGCCGGTCGGCTCGCGCAGCCTGTCGCGCATCCTGCCCTCCTCGCTGTCGCCCGCCACCATCCGCAACGTGATGAGCGATCTCGAGCATCTGGGCCTGATCTACGCGCCGCATATTTCCGCCGGCCGCCTGCCGACCCAGACCGGCCTGCGCTTTTTCGTCGACGCCTTCATGGAGCTCGGCGACCTTTCCGACGACGAGCGCCGCGTCATCGAGGCGCAGGTGCGCGCCTCCGGCTCTGGCGCGACGCTGGAGCATATGCTGACCGAGGCCAGCCAGATGCTGTCCGGCATGTCGCGCGGCGCCGGCCTCGTGCTCGCCTCCAAGAACGAGGTGGCGCTGAAGCACATCGAATTCATCCAGCTCGAGCCCACCAAGGCGCTTGCCGTGCTGGTGTCGCAGAACGGCGATGTCGAGAACCGCGTCGTCGACCTGCCGGCCGGCATCACCGTCTCGCAGCTGCACGAGGCCTCGAACTTCCTCAACGCCCATATCAGGGGCCGCACGCTTGCCGAGGCGCGCATCGAGATCGCCCGTATCAAGGACGAGACCAGAACGGCGCTCGACACGCTGTCGCAGGATCTGGTCGAGAAGGGGCTGGCGGTATGGGCCGGCGCCGAGAGCGGCCTGCCGGCGCGCCTCATCGTGCGCGGCCGCGCCAACCTCCTGGAAAACGTCACCGCCCAGGCCGATCTCGAGCTCCTGCGTCATCTGTTCGAGGATCTGGAGACGCAGGACGGGCTGCTGCAGCTGCTCGACCTCGCCGAGGAAGGACCTGGCGTGCGCATCTTCATCGGCTCGGAGAACAAGCTATTTTCGCTGTCCGGCTCGTCGCTGGTCGTTGCGCCCTATCGCGACAAGGACGCCCGCGTCATCGGCGCGCTTGGCGTCATCGGCCCGACCCGCCTGAACTACGCCCGCATCGTGCCGATGGTCGATTACACCGCGCAGCTGATTTCACGAATGCTGCGCTAGGTGTATCGGTATACAGGTGATGTCGGCCCGACCTGAATCTCGACACACCTGAGGGTGCAAAGGAGAAAAACATGGCGCTGGAATCGCTCAAGGCCCAGATCAGCCTGCTGCTTGAGGAGATGGTGAACCAGCCCGAGGACGAGCACGAGATCCAGGAGCAGCTGCGCGAGAAATTGCGGGAGATGCGCGCAATGGGTCTTCCCTTGCCGGCGGACCTCGTCGAGTTGGAAAAGCGCCTCGACGACGATCTGGATGCCGAAGAGGCCTGAGCCCGAGGCCCGTCAAATCCGCGTGCGCAAGCTTCTCTTTTCGATCGTTTGCCCAATATGTCCTGGCTCTGGGCGCCTGATCGATTGAGGCGCGCTGGCAGACGACGGAGGACAGCAATGATGCGGATCGCCGGCCTTGCGGGCCTCGCGCTGGTCTTTGCCACCGGCGCCTTTGCGCAGCAGGCCGATCAACCCCTGCTCAGCGGTGAAAAGGCCTTCGGCGATTGGAAGGTCGACCGCCCCGGCGTGCGCCGGCTGCTGAAACCTGAGGATTTGCCGAAACCCGATGTGACGGAGTCCGCCTCGAACGGCGGCGGCGTCACCGATCGCCCCGAAGGTGCCAAGCCAAAACTTCCGCCCGGCTTTTCCGCCGAGCTGATCGCATCCGGCGTCGACAGTCCGCGCGTCGTGCGCGTGGCGCCGAACGGCGACCTCTTCGTTGCCGACAGCCGGGCGAACCAGGTCCGCGTCTATCGCCTTGCGGAAGGCGGCGCGAAGCCCGCGCAGAAGTCGGTCTTCGCCAAGGGCCTAACCCGGCCCTACGGCATCGCCTTCTATCCGCCGGGCAACAAGCCGCAATGGGTCTATGTCGCCAACAGCAACAGCGTCGTCCGCTTTGCCTATCGCGACGGCGACCTCGAGGCGTCCGGCAAGCCGGAGACCATCGTCGCAAAGATCCCCGCCAGTCATCACTGGACGCGCGACATCGCCTTCTCGCCCGACGGCAAGACGCTCTATCTGTCGGTCGGCTCGGGCTCCAACATCGCCGAGGACATGGGCGCAAAGCCGAAGGGCGGTGTCGAGGCGTGGGCGAAATCGCAGCCGCTGGGCGAGGCCTGGGGTCCTGAACAGGGCCGCGCCGACGTGCTGGCCTTCGATCCCGACGGCAACAACCGCAGGACCGTCGCCACCGGCCTGCGCAACTGCTCCGGCATGACCGTGCAGCCGGCGACGGGCGCGCTCTGGTGCGTCGTTAACGAGAGCGACGAGCTTGGCGACAACATCCCCTTCGAATACGCGACCGCCGTGAAGGACGGGGCCTTCTATGGCTGGCCATGGTATTACATCGGTGACAACGAGGACCCGCGCCACAAGGGCGCGCGCCCCGACCTCGCCGGCAAGGTCACGGTTCCGGATGTGCTGATCCAGGCGCATTCGGCGCCGCTCAACATCGCCTTCTACGACGGCGGCAATTTCCCGGCTGACTACAAGGGCGATGCCTTCGTCGCGCTGCACGGCTCGTGGAACCGCAACGTCCGCACCGGCTACAAGGTGGTGCGGCTGAGATTCAAGGACGGCAAGCCGACCGGCGAATACGAGGATTTCGCAACCGGCTTCGTCATTTCCGACGACGCGGTCTGGGGGCGGCCGGTCGGTGTCGCCGTAGCCAGGGACGGCGCGCTGATCCTCACCGAGGACGGCAACGGCACCATCTGGCGCATTACGCATGGCGGGTAGCTCCCCCAACCTCGTCATTCCAGGGTCTGCGCGCGTCGCTCCGCTCCTTGCTCCGCCCTGGAATGACGACAGGACTGATCGTTTCGACTGATCTCCAAGGTATGCGGCGTCCCACAAAGGAACCAGCTCCCAGTCGAACTGGCGCAACGAATCCCATTGTGAGGGAATTACCGTCGAACTGGCTTCATGATAAAAGCCCGGCTCTCGACAGCGGTCCCCGCAGGACTATACGCCAGGCCAGAACCATGACACTCACCGGATTCCTCGCTTACAGCGCCGCCCTCGGCGTCGCCGCCGCCATTCCCGGCCCGGGCGTCACGGCGCTTGTCGCCCGCGCGCTCGGCTCCGGCTTCCGGTCCTCGCTTGCCATGTCGTTCGGCCTGATGCTCGGCGACCTCACCTATCTCACCGCCGTGGTGCTCGGGCTTGCTTTCGTCGCCCAGACCTTCGGCATGGTCTTCCTCGCCATCAAATGGGCCGGCGTCGCTTATCTCGCCTTCCTCGCCTGGCGCTTCTGGACCAGCGGCATCACGCCCGAGACCGTCGAGGCGCGGAAGGCCAAGGGCGGTCTCGTGTCGAGCTTCATCGCCGGGCTGACCGTGACGCTCGGCAATCCCAAGACGATGATCTTCTATCTCGCCATCACGCCGACCATCATCGACCTGAAAACGATCACGCTCGCCGACTACGCCATCCTTGCGACGCTCACCGTGGCGGTGCTGTTTGTGGTGCTGGTGCCTTACCTGGCGTTGGCCGCCAAGGCGCGCTGGTTCCTGAAATCGCCGCGCGCGCTGAAGGTTCTGAACCGCACCGCCGCCGGTTTCATGATGGGCGCGGCCGCGGCTATCGCGGCGAGGCAGTAGGCTCCAATCTCAACCCGTCCCGGATTCAGCCAAACCATTCCTGAAACCCGCCGCGGCGGAAAATGCTTTTCCGGTCGTGGGCGCTTTTGAGCAACCGCCCCACTCGGATATTTTCGGTCGCCGGCCTATCTTGCGCGTCTGAAAGCCCTATTCTGTTTTTGCCTATGCCATTGCCTTGGGAGCGAACCAATGAACAAGCCCGTCACCTCCGCGCGCGTGCCCGGCCGCGGCCGCGTCTTCAATTCGATCACGGAGACGATTGGCGACACGCCGCTGGTCAGGCTGGACAAGTTCGCCAGGGAGAAGGGCATCGTCGCCAATCTCATGGCCAAGCTCGAATTCTTCAACCCGATCGCTTCGGTCAAGGACCGCATCGGCGTCGCCATGATCGAGGCGCTGGAGGAGGCCGGCAAGATCGCGCCCGGCAAGACCACGCTGATCGAGCCGACCTCCGGCAACACCGGCATCGCGCTCGCCTTCGCCGCCGCCGCCAAAGGCTACAAGCTGATCCTGACCATGCCGGAGACCATGTCGGTCGAGCGCCGCAAGATGCTGGCGCTGCTCGGCGCGGAGCTGGTGCTGACCGAAGGCCCGAAAGGCATGAAGGGCGCCATCGCCAAGGCCGACGAGCTCGCCGCCACACTGCCCAACGCCATCATCCCGCAGCAATTCGAGAATCCGGCCAATCCTGAAATCCACCGCCGCACCACGGCCGAGGAAATCTGGAACGACACCAATGGCGAAGTCGACATTTTCGTTTCCGCCATCGGCACCGGCGGCACCATCACCGGTGTCGGCCAGGTGCTGAAGAAGCGCAAGCCTTCGCTGCAGGTCGTGGCGGTCGAGCCGGAGGCCTCGCCGGTGCTGTCGGGCGGCCAGCCCGGTCCGCACAAGATCCAGGGCATCGGCGCCGGCTTCGCCCCGAAAATCCTCGACACGTCGATCTATGACGAGGTCGTCAGGGTTTCGAACGAGGATTCGGTCGCCAATGCCCGTCTCGTCGCCCGCCTCGAAGGCGTGCCGGTCGGCATCTCGTCGGGCGCAGCGCTCCAGGCGGCCATCGTCGTCGGCTCGCGGCCGGAGAACAAGGGCAAGAACCTCGTCGTCGTCATTCCCTCTTTCGCCGAGCGCTATCTCTCGACCATCCTGTTCGACGGGCTGGGCGCTTAGGCGCGCTCGGAGGTTGGCTTCAGCCGCCCTCACGGTCGTCATCCACGGGCGGAGCAAGGAGCGAAGCGACGCGCGCAGACCCGAGGATCCATGCCGTGACTTACGAGCGTTGCCGCGGTGCAGAATTCTGCTCCGCTGTACCCTTCGATCAAGATCACGGAATGGTTCCAGGGTCTCCGCGACGCCGCTTCGCGGCTGCTCCGCCCTGGAATGACGAGGTTGGAAGGCTTCGGCAAATGCCCGGCGTTTGTGCCGATTTCACGGAACTGGAAGAATTAGAGCATGATCCCGAAAAGTGGGAACCGGTTTTCGGAGAAAGATCATGGTCCAACAAAAAGTTAGATCGTGACGGCGATTCAACGAAACGCCATCACGATCTAGAGCATTCCAGTAATTGCTCTAGTTCCCAACAAGCTTCGCCTTCTCGCCCTGCAGGAAACGCCGCAGCGCCGGGTCGCGCTCGAGGCCGATCGCCCGGTCGTAGGACTGGGCCGCCTGCTTGATGTTGCCGAGCCTGGCCAACAGCCCGGCGCGAGCGGCCCAATAGGGCTGGTAGTCCTGTAGCCGCTTGTCCTCGCCAAGCACGTAAAGCGCCGCCAATCCAGCCGTTGCACCCTCGGTTTCGGCGATGGCCACCGCGCGGTTGATCGCCACCACCGGCGAGCCGGCCACGGCCTGCAGCGCTTCGTAAAGCTGGCGGATCGCCGTCCAGTCCGTGCCGCCGCCGCGCCGGCGCGCCGTATGGGCGGACTGCACGGCGGCCTCGAGCTGGTAGCGGCCGATGATGCTCCTTTGCGCGGCGCGCACCAGCAAGGCTTCCGCCTCATCGATCAGGCCGTCGTCCCAGAGCGCCATATCCTGCTCGGCCAAAGGCACGAAATCGCCTTGCGGGCCGCGCCTCGCCGAGCGGCGCGCCTCGGCGAACAGCATCAGCGCCAGCAGCCCGAGCGCCTCCGGCTCGTCCGGCATCAGCGAGGCGACCAGCCGTCCAAGCCAGATGCCTTCGGTGGCGAGGTTGCGCCGCCGGCTGTCGGTGCCGGTCGGGTCCGACCAGCCTTCGGCGAAAGTGGCGTAGATCGCCTCCAGCACGGCGCCCAGCCGCTCGCCCAGCTCCGCCTGCTCCGGCACACGGAACGGAATCCCGGTTTCGCGGATGCGCGCCTTGGCCCGCACCAGCCGCTGTCCCATCGTCGCCGGCGAAACCAGGAAGGCCGAGGCGATCGTCGCGGCGTCGAAACCGAGGATCGCCTGCAGGATCAGCGGCGCGCGCACGCTCGATTCGATCGCCGGATGGGCGCAGGCAAACATCAGCCGCAGCCGGTCGTCGGGCAGCTCCTCGCCGCGCATGCGCGCCTCCATTTCCTCGGCCATCAGCTGCAGATGATCGCGGGCCGCCTCGCCGGTCAGCCGCCGCCGCACCGCGTCCACGTCGCGCCGGCGCGCCACCGCGAGCAGCCAGGCTTCCGGCTCCGCCGGGACGCCGGTTCGCGGCCAGCGTTCGAGCGCGGCCGCGAAGGCGTCGGCCAGCGCGTCCTCGGCGCCGGCGACGTCGCGCGTGCGGGCCGCGAGCCAGGCCACCAGCTTGCCGTAGCTGCGCCGGGCCGCCGCCTCGGCCGCCGCCCGCGCGATCTCGGAGCGATCATCCATCACAGGGTTCGCTATGCGGCGGCTATGTACTCGGCCATTTCCCAGATCGGCCGCACCTCGACCGTGCCGCTGCTGGACGCGGGACAACGCGCGCCCCATTCGATGGCCGTGTCGATGTCGGCCGCCTCGATCATGTAGAAACCCGCCAACTGCTCCTTGGTGTCGGCATAGGGGCCGTCGAGCACGTTGGTCTTGCCGCCGGCCAACCGCACCGCGGTGGCCGCCTGGGTCGGGCGCAGCCGCTCGCCGGCGATATAAGCGCCGGATTTCTTCAGCGCCTCGGTATAGGCGCCGTAGGCGGCGAGGGTCTGCTGGGTCTGCTCTTTTGGCGCATTCGCCATCGCGGTTTCGTCATTGTAGATCAAAAGCATGTATCGCATGGTCTTCTCCCGTTTTGTTGAAGGCCGCATCGTCGCGTGCCGACCTATGTCGTGCGGCCGCGGCCGATTTCGACAGGCGCCTCGAAAATCTTTTCGTCCCCAAAGCAAGCGAGCGCAAGCCGGCGCTTTTCGCCGCCACTCAACCATTCGTCCAGACCATGATTCCAAAAAGTGGATCCGGTTTTGGAAAAGGTCATGGTCAAGCAGAAAGGTCTGCAATTGCGGGTTGGCATTTGGCTCCTCCCGTTTAAACTCACGAGCTTCGCGCCGGGGAGGCGACGCGGCCGTTTCAGGAGGAGGAAACCATATGCTCGATTTCAGGACGAAATTTGTTGCCGCCGGCGCGCTGGCGCTGTCGCTTGGTCTCGGTGTCGCGACGGCCGGGGCGCAGGAATTCATCAATGTGCTCACCGGCGGCACGTCGGGCGTCTACTATCCGCTCGGGGTCGCGCTGTCGGAGATCTACGGCAAGGGCATCGAGGGCGCGCGCACCCAGGTTCAGGCGACCAAGGCATCGGTCGAGAACCTGAACCTGCTGCAGCAGGGCAAGGGCGAGATCGCCTTTGCGCTCGGCGATTCCGTCAAGATGGCCGCCGAGGGCAACACGGAGGCCGGCTTCCCGGGCAAGCTCGACAAGCTGCGCGGCATTGCCGCGATCTATCCCAATTACATCCAGATCGTCGCCAGCCAGGAATCCGGCATCAAGACGCTCGCCGACCTCAAGGGCAAGAGCCTGTCGGTCGGCGCGCCTGCCTCCGGCACCGAGCTCAACGCGCGCGCCATCTTCGCCGCCGCCGGTCTCAAATACGAGGATCTCGGGCGAGTCGAACATCTGCCCTTCGCCGAGTCGGTCGAGCTGATCAAGAACCGCCAGCTCGACGCCACCTTGCAGTCGGCCGGCCTCGGCGTCGCCTCCATCCGCGATCTCGCGACCTCGCTTCCCATCAACGTCGTCGCCGTGCCGGCCGAGGACGTCGCCAAGATCGGGGCGCCCTATCTTTCCGTGGTTATCCCGAAAGGCACCTATGAGGGCCAGACGGAAGATGTCGCGACCGCCGCGGTCGGCAATTTCCTCATTACCCGCGCCGACGTCTCCGACGAGACCGCCTACCAGATGACCAAGCTGCTGTTCGAACATCTCGACCAGCTGGCTGCCGCGCATGCCGCCGCCAAGGCGATCGATCCGGCCAAGGCGCTGGACGGCATGCCCGTGGCGCTGCATCCCGGCGCGGAGAAATATTACAGGGAAAAAGGGTTGCTGAAATAGGAGGGGCCGCGCGGCAATCCGACATGTCTTCACCAAGCGCCCCCTCTCTTCCAATGCTCATCCTGGAGCGCATGGGATGAGCGATCCAGCGTCTCGAACGGCAGCCGACGGCAGCCGGCCCACTTTCCATCTCCCGGTCGCCGAAGAGCAGGTCGAAGGCCTGCCGCCCGGTTTTGGCGAAGGCCTCGCCGGCAAGGCGGCCTTCCTGATTGCGGTCGCTTTTTCCGTCTTCCAGATCTACATCGCCGCCTATGGCAGCTTGCCGAGCCAGGTGGTGCGGGCCATGCATGTCGGCTTCCTGCTGCTGCTCGGTTTCGGCCTGATAGCCAACCTGCGCGCCAGCAGCGCCGCGGCGAAGGTTGGCTTCTGGGTTCTCGGCCTGCTCGGCTTCGGCACCGGCCTCTACAACTGGGTCTTCTACGCCGACCTCATCCGCCGCTCCGGCTTCCTCACCACGCCGGACCTGATCGTCGGCACGCTGCTGGTGGTGCTCGTCTTCGAAGCCGCCAGACGGCTGATGGGCCTGCCGCTGGCGGTCATCGCCTTCATCTTCCTCGCCTATTGCTTCGTCGGCAACCACCTGCCGCCGCCCTTCATCCATCGCGGCTATGATTTCGCGCAGCTGGTCGACACCTTCGCCTATGGCACCGAAGGCATATACGGAACGCCGGTCTATGTCTCGGCCGCCTACATTTTCATCTTCGTCGTCTTTGCCGCCTTCCTCGAACGGGCCGGCATGATCGCGCTGTTCAACGACTTCGCGCTCGGCCTCGTCGGCTCGTGGCGCGGCGGCCCGGCCCAGGTCTGCGTGCTGTCCTCCGCGCTGATGGGCACCATCTCCGGTTCGGGCGTCGCCAATGTCGTCGCCAGCGGCCAGTTCACCATCCCGCTGATGAAGCGCTTCGGCTTCCGCTCCGCCTTTGCCGGCGCGGTCGAGGCGACCTCCTCGATGGGCGGCCAGATCATGCCGCCGGTGATGGGCGCCGTCGCCTTCATCATGGCCGAGACGCTGAACATCCCTTATGCCGAGGTGGTCAAGGCGGCGATCATCCCGGCGCTGCTCTATTTCGGCGCCTGCTTCTGGCAGGTGCATCTGGAGGCCGGCAAGGCCGGCCTGCACGGCATGGCCAAGGCGGAATTGCCCAATCCGTGGGAAGCGGTCAGGAAGCACTGGCCGCTGGTGCTGCCGCTCGCCGTGCTGGTCTATCTGCTGTTTGCCGGCTACACGCCGATCTTCGCCGGCACGATGGGCCTGGCGCTGACCATCGTGCTCATCCTCGGCACGCCACTGGCAGCCTTGATCGGGCCGCTCGCCTTCCGCTTCGTCTTCTGGCTGGCGCTCGGGCTGGCTGCGGCGTCGTTCATGCGCTTCGGCGTCAATGTGCTGAGCCTCGTCATCGCGGTGCTCGTCATCGCCTGCTTCGCCTTCAGAGGCGGGCGCGAGACGCTGCGCATTTGCGTCGACTCGCTTGCCGAAGGAGCGAAGAACGCCCTGCCCGTTGGCATCGCCTGTGCCATCGTCGGCATCGTCATCGGCACGCTGACGCTCACCGGCATCGCTTCCACCTTCATCGGCTGGATCATCTCCATCGGCGAGAACAATTTGTTCCTGTCGCTGGTGTTGACCATGCTCACCTGCCTGGTTCTCGGCATGGGCATTCCGACCATCCCCAACTACATCATCACCTCCTCGCTCGCCGGCCCGGCGCTGCTGTCGCTCGGCGTGCCGCTGGTGGTCAGCCACATGTTCGTCTTCTATTTCGGCATCATGGCGGATCTCACCCCGCCGGTGGCGCTCGCCGCCTTTGCCGCAGCACCCATGGCCAAGGAAAGCGGCCTCAAAATCGGCATCCAGGCCACCAAGCTCGCCATTGCCGGCTTCGTCGTGCCGTTCATGGCGGTCTACACGCCGGCGCTGATGCTGCAGGACGCGGGCCCGATCGCGGCTTCGTTCGGCTATCCCGTCGAGGTCGCCTACATCGTCGTCAAGGCCTGCATGGGCATCGTGCTCTGGGGCGCCGCCGCCGTCGGCTTCCTCGCCCGCCGCATGGCTTGGTGGGAGCGTCTCGTCGCGTTCTGCGCCGGCCTGCTCCTGGTGGCGGCATTGCCGCTCACCGACGAGACCGGCTGGGTGCTGGCGCTGGCCTGGATCGGCTGGCACTGCTGGCGCGCCCGCCGGCTGTCCGTCGCCGACACTCCATGAGCCTGTGTATCCTCGCCGCCGGCAAGACGGTGACGCTCGCCGTCGCCGCCTTCACGCTGTCCTGGACGCATTCGGTGGAACGGACGCGCTGGCAGGAGGACTGGACGGTGACGCCGGCCGGGCTGCGGGTTGTCGAGGCACGGGTCAAGGGCTCCGGCGCCGGCATGGAGCCGCCGGAGGGCTCGGTGCTGCGGAGCGGCTGGTGGGTCTATGCGCCACGGATCGGACCCCAGCCGCGCCTGGTGCTCGCGGCGTCCGGCGCCACCGGGGAAGGCTGGACGCTGTGCACGGCCGCCGGCTGCCGGGAACTGGGCGAGATAGCCGGCGAACCCACCGTGCTCGAACCGTGCGCCGGCTCGAGCCAGCCACGGTAGCGCACGATCAGCCCGACGACCGGGTGCGATATCCCGACATGGAAGCGGAAGCGGCCGTCCTCGACGGTTTCGTATGCGTTCGACCGCGGGCAAAGCCACATCGGCAATGGCAGGCCGAGAAAGCTCCAGCGGCGCAGCACGAGCGACAGGCGGTCCTTGCCGGCCACCAGCGCCATGGCGAAGGT
This sequence comes from Mesorhizobium sp. B3-1-7, assembly GCF_006439385.1. Lineage (NCBI taxonomy): Bacteria > Pseudomonadati > Pseudomonadota > Alphaproteobacteria > Hyphomicrobiales > Phyllobacteriaceae > Mesorhizobium > Mesorhizobium sp. B3-1-7. The sequence continues at coordinate 20,177 of NZ_VFTL01000024.1, read as the reverse complement.
GAGGGGGCCGAAGCGCTCGCAAAGCAGCCGCTCCGAGCGGCCACGTCCGGCAAATTGCCGGCTCGAAAAACCGTGAGTTCCGAAAGTCCGCGTCCAGGTCTCGCCTTGCCCGTCGGTAACGAAACGCACCTTGACGGGGACATCGGCTGCAGCAGGCGGGAAGCCGGCCATGCGCGCGGCAAGCCGGCTAAGAATACCGTCGCCGCGCTCCACGCTCGCACTTCCTTCCGCCATAGCCGCTCCCTCATGCATGGCGCGGATTTCAGCTGGAAGGCTTTTCCACGCATCGCCGAGCAGGTCGGCATAGAGAGCCTTTCCCTTGTCGGTGTCGTCCCTGAAGCCGGTGTGGATCGTCTTGCCGGCAAACAGCGCTTCATAGTCCGCGAGCTCGACGTCGCGCACCGCCGTCCGGGCGCCTGGTGCTGGCATGCGGCCGTCGAGCGCCTTGCGGACGATCGCCGCGACCGCCATGGACGGGATCAGCGGCCCGTCATCGCCCTCGGCCAACAGGTGCCAGGACCGCTTGCTTGGTCTGCCCTCTGCATCCACGCCGTCGACCTCGACGAACATGCCGCCACGATGCTCGCCCCATGACAGCCGGTTGGTCGCCCAGCGCATCAGCGGCGCCAGCGGCGACAGCGATCGCGCCAGGCCGGCGCGGACCAGCCAGGCCAGGCCGATCAGCGCGCGGTGCAGCACCTCGGGCACCGGCCCGGCGCCCATCCAGATCGTGCTCGCTTCCGGCCACAGCGCCTGCAGCGCGCGCAGGTCCGGCACGTCGACCAGCGAGAACAAGGTGTTCCTCACCGGCACGCGCCCGGGCGGCGCAATCGTGTACCGCATCTGCTCCGTGAGCGGGTAACCCTCGGCCGGCCTGCCGCCGCGCTGCAGCCGCACCGCCCGGCCGGCATAGCTCGCGATGGCGCGGATGACGTTCTCGCCGACGCCGGCGAAAGGCGACGGCGCGATGCCGCCACGGATGGTGTCGACGCGCGCCATGCCGGTCGAAAGATGCCGCACCACGGCGGCCGTCAGCACCGGGAAGCTCGACACCCCGGACAGCACGACGACGCCGGCCGCCCTGGCTGCCGCGTCGAAAGCGGATACCTCGGCGACGAAGTCCGAACCGTCGGCAAGGTCGAAATAATGGATGCCCGCGGCGATACAGGTCTCGACCAGCCGGTAGCGCCCCTCGCCATAGGCCTGAAACGGACCGCTGGCGTCGACGACGATGTCGGGCAGCATGCCGGCAAATTGCGCGCCAAGGTCGCCGTCGCGGTCGAACGTCGCCGGCACCAGCCGAGCCTTGGTGTTGCCTCGATCCCCGCAATAGGCCGCTGCCTTGGCGAGCGACCGGCCGGCGATGATGAGCTCGAGGCGCGGCTCGCTCTCCAGCAATTGGACGATGCGTCCGCCGAAGGTGCCGTAGCCGCCGACGATGAGAAGCTTCATGCCATGCCCCCAAGCCAATCGCCGTCAGCCGATCAACCGCTCCCGCAACTCGGCCGAAGGAATGTCGCAACTGTCCTTGCGGCCGAACAGCGCGTAGCGGTTCTTGGCGACGCGGTCGTAGAGCCAGTCGCGCAGCGGCCGCGGCAGGATGAGCAGCGCCTTCGCAATGCGCCATGGCCAGCCGAGCGCGGCCATGACGGCGATGAAGCTGTCGAGCTTCGTGAAGGCCGCGCCGTCGATGATGGCGAGGTTGCTGTCATAGTCGTCGGTCGGCAGGCCGTGCTCACGAAACAGCGCCTCGCCCAGCGGCGATTGCGCCGTTGCGAAACGGAAGCGTTTTTTCCGGTCGAGCTTGAGGATGAGCTGGACGAAGCCCGAGCAGAACACGCAGACGCCGTCGAAGACGATCAGCGGCTGGCTGGCGTCATAGGATTGGCGCGGTAAGGTGGGACGTTCGGGCAGGTCGGTCATGGCGGCCCCGGCTGCTTGTGGCCCCCTTACGCTATGCCAAGGGGACACTGAGCTGGGGAGACACTAAGCCAGCCGGCGGCGGCGTCAAAGTCGCGGCGTTGTCGCACGCCATGTGGCGGCGAGCGCAAGGCGTTCGGCGCGATAGGTGGTGGTGCGCTGGTCGGCGGCCGGCCGGCAGATGCGACTGTGGTGGGCGCGTTCGCGGGTCATGATCAGTTCGCGCTGACGCCCAGCGAATTGCCGCGGCGCGCGCAGGCAGGGCCCGGGCCGCGCATGTAATAGCGCTCCGGCCGATAGGTCGGCGCGACGAATTCGCGAATGGCGGCGGCGTAGCCGGCGATGTGGTTCCAAAAGTTCATTTTACGTGGTCCCTGTCCCGCTTTCGGATGTCCGTCCGAATTGTTCGGGAGCATAGCGTCGAGGCGTGAATAGTCGGTGAACGTGATGTTAATTTCTGGTCCGAAACACGTTGCATCGTGGCTGGATTGCGGCTGATTCGCGGTCTTTCGGTGCTTTTCGTCGCCTTTCCACGCCGTGTGACTTTTGCATCACATATGTTTCGTTCCGATGTCGCTTGCGCGCGCTTCTGTTTCACGCTCGGGTGGCGCCGGGAAATATCATTGCTTGCCGCAAGCGGCACCGGCCAGGTCCGTCTCGGAACCGAGCAAGCCTCCGCCCGTTGCGGTAAAGTTGCATCGCAGAAGTTCGCCGCAGGAGTTTCGCCATGGCGCCACGCCCGGCCTGGAAGGGCTATCTCAAACTGTCGCTGGTCACCTGCGCCATCGAGCTGACCAACGTCGTGACCCATGCCGAGAAAGTCTCTTTCCGCATCCTCAACCGCAAGACCGGCAACACCGTCAAACGCATCTATGTCGATGCCGGGACCGGCAAGCCGCTTGAAGAGGGCGACGAGATCAAGGGCTATGAGGTGAGCGACGGCGATTTCGTCCATATCGAGGAGGACGAGATCGAGGCAGTGCAGATCGAATCCTCGCACACGATGAGCCTCGACGGCTTCATCGAGAAATCCTCGATCGAGCAGATCTACCTCGACACGCCCTATTATGTCTCACCGGCCGACAAGGTCTCGGAAGAAGCCTTCGCCGTCATCCGCGACGCCATGGCGGCCCGGAAGATGGCCGGCCTGGCGCGCATCGTGCTTTATCAGCGAGAGCGCCCGGTGGTGATCGAGCCGCTCGGCAAGGGCATGGTGCTGACCACCTTGCGCTATGACGACACGGTGCGCCGGCCGGCGACGGTGTTCGAGGACATCGCGGCGGCCAGGACCGACAAGGAGATGATCGACCTCGCCCAGCACATCATCGACGGCAAGAAGACGAAGTTCGACCCGTCGAAATTCGACGATCGCTACGAGGATGCGCTGCTCGAGCTGATCCGCGCCAAGAAGGCGGGCAAGAAGGCGCCCAAGGCCAAGGCGCCCCCGAACCCGTCCAATGTGGTCAACCTGTTCGATGCGTTGAAGAAGAGCCTCAACGCGGAAGGCGGCGGCAAAGCGGGCAAGTCTTCAAAGACTTCGGCGCGGCGGCCGAAAGCCAAAGCGTCCGCGCCAAAACGCAAATCCGCATAGGAGGATGGCGGCATGGCCGGCCTCGAGCAGTATCACGCCAAGCGCGACTTCAAGAAGACCGCCGAGCCGGCCGGCAAGGTCGGCAGGCAAAAGCAAGGCGGCGGCATCTTCGTCGTCCAGAAGCATGCCGCGACGCGGCTCCACTATGATTTCCGGCTGGAGCATGACGGCGTGCTGTGGAGCTGGGCGGTGACGCGCGGCCCGAGCCTCGATCCGCATGAGAAGCGGCTGGCCGTGCATGTCGAGGATCATCCGATCGACTACGCGTCCTTCGAAGGCACCATTCCGAAGGGCCAATATGGCGGCGGCTCGGTCATCGTCTGGGACGAAGGCAAGTGGATGCCGGATGGCGATCCGGCCAAGGGCATGAAGAAGGGCCATATCGACTTCGAGCTCGAGGGCCACAAGCTCAACGGCCGCTGGCATCTGGTCAGGCTGCGGCCCCGCCCCGGCGAGAAGCGCGACAACTGGCTGCTGATCAAATCCGACGATGCCGCCGCCCGGCCCGGCGAGGATGTTCTCGAGGAAGAACCGAAATCGGTGAAGTCGGGCCTGACCATCGAGGAGGTGGGCGAAGGCAAGGCTGCCAGGGGCGAGAAGCCGAAGGTCTGGCAATCCAACAGGCCGGCCGCCGGCAAGGCCAAGGCCGGGCCTGGCAAGCGTCTCGACTTCATCGAGCCGCAGCTGGCGACGCTGGAAAGGGATGCGCCCGCCGGCGAGGATTGGCTGCACGAGGTGAAATTCGACGGTTACCGCATGCAGGCGCAGATCGCCGGCAGCGACGTCAGGCTGCTCACCCGTGCCGGCCTCGACTGGACGGAAAAATTCGACGGTCCGGTCACTGGTGCACTGGCGGGGCTGAAATGCCGCGACGCCATCATCGACGGCGAGATCGTGGTGTTGGCCGACAGCGGCGTGTCGTCCTTCCCCTTGCTGCAGGCGGATCTGTCGGCCCGACGCGCCGACCGCTTCGTCTACTATGTCTTCGACCTGATGCGGCTTGACGGCAAGGATCTGCGCCGCGAACCCTTGGTCGAACGCAAGCAGGCGCTGGCCGAACTGCTCGGCGAGCAGCCCGAACATTCGGGGCTGCGCTTCAGCGATCATTTCCACGAGCCGGGCAAGGTCATGCTGCAGCATGTCTGCCGCATGGGGTTGGAAGGCGTGGTGTCGAAACGCGCCGACGCGCCCTACCGCAGCGGGCGGGGGCTCTCCTGGATCAAGTCCAAATGCACGCTGCGCCAGGAATTCGTCATCGGCGGCTATCTGCCCTCGGATAAGACCGGACGCGGCCTGCGCTCGCTGCTGGTCGGGTTCAACGAAGGCGGCAAGCTGCACTATGCCGGCCGTGTCGGCACCGGCTTTTCCGGCAAGGTGATGACCGACTTGAAGAAGAAGCTCGACGGCCTCAAGGCGAAGGGCTCGCCGTTCTCGGCCGCCGTGCCCAAGGGCAAGGGCCTCACCTTCGTCAAGCCGGAACTTGTCGGCGAGGTGGAGTTCCGCAGCTGGACATCCGACCGTATAATCCGCCACGCCTCGTTCCAGGGGCTTCGCGAGGACAAGCCGGCGGAGGAAGTCGTGCAGGAAAAGCCGAAGAAGGCCGAAATCGGAGCGAGGCCGGGTACAAAGACCGCGCCGAAAGCCTCGGCCGGAACGGCGAAGACCTCGATAAAGCTCTCGCATCCCGACAAGCTGCTATGGCCGGACGAGAAGGTGTCCAAGCGGGACCTGCTCGATCACTACGCGCTGGTCTGGCCGCGCATGGCAGAATTCGTCGTCAACCGGCCGCTGAGCCTGGTGCGCGCGCCGGACGGCATCAACGGCCAGCGCTTTTTCCAGAAACACGCCTCGCCCGGCATGAGCGACAAGATCGCCAGGATGAAGGATCCGACTGACGGCGAGGAGATCCTGTTCATCAAGGATTTCGATGGGCTGGCCGCGCTTGTCCAGTACGGCGCGGTCGAGGTGCATATCTGGGGCTCGACGATCGATCAGCTGGAGAAACCGGACCAGATCATCTTCGATCTCGATCCGGACGAAGGCGTCGATGTCGGCAAAGTGCGCGAGGCGGCGCTCGACATCCACAAGCAGCTCGACGAGCTGTCGCTGCCCAACCTGGTCAAGACCTCCGGCGGCAAGGGCTATCATGTGCTGGTGCCGCTGAAACCCTCGGCGGAGTGGGACGCGGTCAAGGATTTCGCCCATGATTTCGCCCGCGCGCTGGAGCAGGCCGCGCCCGACCGCTACACGGCGACGCTGTCGAAGAAGGCGCGTACCGGCAAGATCTTCGTCGACTATCTGCGCAACGGCAGGGGCTCGACCACGGTCGCGCCCTATTCCTCCCGCGCCAAGAAGGGCGCAACCGTGTCGATGCCGGTGACCTGGCCTGAGATCGAAAAGGGCTTGGCGCCGAATGCTTTCCCGCTGGGGGACGAGACGACGCTGAAGCAATTGAAGAAGGCGGATCCGTGGGCGGAGTTCTTCAAGCTGGGGAAGCCGCTGAAGCGGGGGTGATCGCGGGCAAGACGCAAAGTAGCCTATGCCGAGATCCTTCGCCCTCCTCTCTGTCCTGCCGGACATCTCCCCCTCAAGGGGGGGATCGGCAGCTTTGGCGCGGGGCCTCTTCTGCAACGTTGATGATTGGCGAAAGAGAGCGTGACATCCGATCTCCCCCCTTGAGGGGGAGATGCCCGATAGGGCAGAGAGGGGGGCCTCGCGCCGACATTGCACGTTATCGGCACCAGGCTTTCAGTTATCGGCACCGGGGCCGTCGGCGAGAACACCACGGCGCGGCTGTCCTTTTCGCGCCGGGCCCATTTCTCGGCGATGATCTTGTCGAGGATGGCGGCGCCCAGCGTGCCGGCGAGATGCGAGCGCCGCACGCTCCAGTCGAGGCAGGCGCGGCACACCGGCCGCCGCGCCTTGGCATGGGTCTCGATGCCGAGCGTGGAAAAATGCGAGACGCCGGATGACGAGAGCCTGATCTCGTTGTCCTCGCGCAGCAAAAGTTTCCTGTCGAAGAGCCGGTCGAGCATCGTGACCGCCTGCTCGCCGGCGAGGTGATCGTAACAAACGCGCGCCACGCGCATGGCCGCGTCGCGCGGGCCGGGCCGCACACGCTTCGGGCCGACCGCCTCGGCGACGCCGATGATCGCCTCGATCATGCCGGCCACCTGCGCGCTGGCAAGGCCGTAATAGCGGTGGCGCCCCTGGCTGGCCAAGGTGAGCAGCCCGCCATCCATCAGCTTGGACAGATGCGAGGAAGCGGTGGGCAGCGATACGCCGGCCTCGAGCGCCAGTTCCGACGCCGTCAGCGCCGTGCCGCCCATCAACGCGTTCAGCATGTTGGCGCGGGCCGGATCGCCGACCAGGCTGGCGATGCGGGCGATGTCCGGTCCTTCACGCATGGTTCGATCCTTATCGAAGCATTCCCGTCAGGGAAGCACTATTGTCCAGTCAGCTCAAGCAGCCCGGCAAACTCTCCTGACAGGAAGATGCCTAGCACAATGACGCAAGCGATGTTTCGACCGGGATCGAACCGTCGTCGTCGAAGAACCAACCATACGAGGAGACCGACATGACCATCACCTGCTTCATCCGCTACGAGATCGATCCGTTCGGCAAGGCGGCGTTCGAGCAATATGCGCGCGCCTGGGGTCAGGCCATTCCGCGTTGCGGCGCCGACCTGATCGGCTACTACGCCCCGCACGAAGGCTCGGCCACTACGGCCTATGCCGCCTACAACGTCGAGAGCCTCGCGGACTATGAAGTCTATCGCGCGCGGCTTGCCGCCGACCCGGCCGGCAAGGCAAACTACGAATTCGCGCGGCGCGAGAAATTCATCCTCAAGGAGGACCGCGTCTTCCTGAAGCTGGTGTCCGGCCCGCATGGCCCGCGGCAGGTCTTTCGCACCGACGTGACGGTCAGGGAAGGGATGGAGGCATGATCGCAGTCATCTTCGAAGTGGAGCCGGCGGAAGGCAAGCGCGATGCCTATCTCGGCATCGCCGCGGAGCTTAAGCCCCTGCTCGACGGCATAGACGGTTTCATCTCGGTCGAGCGCTTCCAGAGCCTCGTCGATCCCAGGCGGGTGCTGTCGCTGTCCTTCTGGCGCGACGAGGAAGCGGTGAAAGCCTGGCGCAACACCGAGGAGCACCGGCAGGCGCAGAAGGCGGGGCGGGGCGGAATCTTTGCCGGCTACCGTTTGCGTATCGCCCATGTCGTGCGCGACTACGGGTTGACCGAAAGGGCGGAAGCGCCAAGGGATAGCCGCGCGGTGAATAGGTGAATCGCGCCTTCCCTTACCTTGCGGGAGAAGGGAAAACCTAATGCATGTCGCGCAAAAGTGTGCAGCGGTTTTGCGATAACGACATGCATGAAAACAAAGCCTTAAAGCGCGTCGCCTGGATCCACTTCAGCGCGACGCGCTTTAAGCGTTCCCGATCAGCACGCCCGCCCCGAACACCAGCGCGCCGCCCAGCACCACCTGGAAGGCGGCGCGCCAGAACGGGGTCTGCATGTAGCGGTTCTGGACGAAAGCGATCGCCCAGAGCTCGAAGAACACCACCACAGCCGCCACGGCGGTGGCCGTCCAGAAGTGCGGGATTAGATAGGGCAGCGCGTGGCCGAGGCCGCCCAGCGAAGTCATCAGGCCGACTGTCAGCCCACGCTTGATCGGCGAGCCGCGCCCCGACAGCTTGCCGTCGTCGGAGGCGACCTCGGTGAAACCCATCGAAATGCCGGCGCCGATCGAGGCGGCGAGGCCGACCAGAAGCGTCTGCCAGGTGTCGTGCGTGGCGAATGCCGCGGCGAAAATCGGCGCCAGCGTCGACACCGAGCCGTCCATCAGCCCGGCCAGCCCCGGCTGCACATAGGTGAGGATGAACTGGCGCTGCTCGGCGCTCGCCTCCTCGACCTTGACCGTGCCCGGCACATGCTCCTGCTCCAATTCATGCGCCGAGCTCTCATGGCCCTGCTCGGCCACGGCGAGATCGTCGAGCAGCTTTCGCGTCGAGGCGTCGGTGGTGCGCTTGGCCGCCTCTACATAGAAGCGATAGGCCTGCTGCTCCATGGCCTCCGCCTGGCGCCGCACATGCTCGATGCCGAGCGGCTTCACCAGCCAGTCGGGCTTGCGCTCGAAATAGCCTTTCACATGCTCGCGCCGGATCAGCGGGATGCGCTCGCCGAAGCGCTTGCGATAAAGCTCGATGAGCGAATCGCGATGGCCGTCCTCTTCCTCGGCCATCGCCTCGAACACTTTCGCCGATTGCGGAAAGTCCTGCGCCAGGCCATCGGCATAGGCCCGGTAGATGCGTCCGTCATCCTCCTCGGAAGAAATCGCCAGCGCCAGGATTTCCTGCTCCGACAGCGAATCGAACGAACGGCGGCCGAAGCCGAAAACACGAGAAAGCATGATGGGATCACTCTAGTTTAGAATTATTCTAAACTAGGATCTTGCTTGCCGGACGTCAATTGCGAACGGCACGGGCCGCGACGCGAATGGGTGATCCAGCGGAACCCGGCCCAACTCTTCATTATTGCCGAATGTTCGCCTATATAGCGTGCAACCACCAAAATTGAAGGAATCCCGGGCATGACGAACAAAAAGCCCCCGCACGCATTCGATGCCAAACCGGTTCTCGATCTCATCGCCAGCATCGAGGCCGACCTGCAGCGCCTGAAGGGCCTCGTCGAGGAGCAGCTCGAAAAATTCGACCCGGCCAACCCGCACAACAAGACGCCGGACGGCAAGCTGACCGAGGAAGGCGCCGAGTGCTGCTACCGCATGTTCGACGAAGGCAAGTCGCGCTACACGGTTTCCCAGCAGATGAAGATATCCTTCGCCGCCGCCACCCACCGCTTCAACTCCTGGCGCAAGCTCGGCGGCAGCAAAAGGACAAAGACGCTGCTGGGATGAGCGGTCGCCGACAGGGCGAAATGTCGGCGGGACAGCCTCCCTCTGACCTGCCGGCCATCTCCTCCGCGAGGGGAAAGATTAGTTGTTTCGGCGCCCCGCCCATTCTTGCGACCTAGGAGATTGGCGAAAGCCGGCGTGACGTCTGATCTCCGCCCTTGTGGGGGAGATGTCCAGTAGGACAGAGGGAGGCGCGAAGGAACGCCAACTTCCAAAATTGCCAAACCAACCTTGTCTCCGTCACATTTTTTCGTTGGCGCGCCGGGATGATTTCCGTGCACCATGGCGGGACTCATCCTGCGAGGCCCTCCATGACCACCCTCCCCGGCATCTCCGACATCCGCGCCGCCGCGGCGCGGCTTTCCGGCTTGACCGTCGAAACGCCGCTGATCGAGTCGCCCGAGCTCAACAAGCGCTATGGCGGCCGCATCCTGTTCAAGCCCGAGACGCTGCAGCGCACCGGCTCCTTCAAGATCCGCGGCGCCTACAACAAGCTGTCGAGCCTGAGCGAGGAGGAGCGCGGCCGTGGCGTCGTTGCCTTCTCTTCCGGCAACCATGCGCAAGGGGTGGCGGCCTCCGCCGCCATGTTCGGCGTCAAGGCTGTCATCGCCATGCCGGCCGATGCGCCGGCCATGAAGATCGGCAATGTCCGCAAGATGGGCGCCGAGGTGGTGCCGTTCGATCGCTTCAAGGATGACCGCATGGCCGTTGTCCGCCCCTACATCGAGAAGGGCATGGTGCTGGTGCCGCCCTTCGACGATCCGGCCATCATTGCCGGCCAGGGCACGATCGGCCTGGAGCTGATGAAGCAGGCGAAAGCGCTCGGCGCAGCGCTCGACGCCGTCGTCGTGCCTTGTGGCGGCGGCGGCCTGTCGAGCGGTATCTCGGTCGCCGTCAAGGACGCTTCGCCGCGAACCGCCGTCTGGGCGGTCGAGCCCGAGCATTTCGACGACACGCGCCGCTCGCTGGCCAAGGGCGAGCGGGTCGCGAACGATCCCGGCCATAGCTCGATCTGCGATGCGCTGCTGACCGCCGAGCCCGGCGCCATCACCTTCGAGATCAACCGCAGGAATCTCGCCGGCGGCATTGCCGTCTCCGAAGACGCGGTCAGACAGGCGATGCGCGACGCCATGGCCCATCTCAAGCTGGTGGTCGAGCCCGGCGGCTGCGTCGCGTTTGCCGCGCTCTCCTCCGGCGAGATCGACCTCGCCGGCAAATGCGTTGCCGTCGTGCTCTCCGGCGGCAATGTCGATCTCGTCACCTATGCCGGGATCATGGCGGCTGCATAAAGCGCCGCGCCGCGATCATCCGCTCGCCAGCGCCTGTTCGAGATAGTCGCTGAAGGCGCGCGCCTTTTGCGAAGGGCGCCGTCCAGCCGGGAACACGACGTAAGCCGCTACAGGGTCGAGACGGTAGTCTGCCAGGAGCTCCACCAGTGCACCGGAGACAAGCTCCTCCGCGCACATCCATGTCGAGGCGATTGCTATGCCGAGGCCCGCGTTCGCGCAGGCGAGGACGCCTACGGTCGAACGGGTCCGCACGCGGGGATTGACGGGTTGGATCTCGGCGATGCCGTCCCGATGCGCGTTCCAGTTCTGCTCGTTCATGTCGCTGGGCCCGCTGATGAGATGGTGCCGGCTGAGTTCGGCGAGGGTCTTCGGAATACCGCACCGGGCGAGGTAGGTGGGCGAGGCGACGAATAGCCGCCGGGCGGTGGCGAGCTTGCGCGCCACGAAGCTGGAATCCGGCTGTTCGCCAAGGCGAAGCGCCATGTCGGCGCCTTCCGCGATGAGGTTCTCGTAACGGTCGGACATCATGAGATCGATCTTCAGCAAGGGATGGTTGTCGAGGAAGGCAAGCAGCCGCGGCACTATCTGCCGCGCTCCGAAACCTTGCGACAGCGCCACGCGCAGTGTGCCGGACAGCCTGTCGGCGCTGCGGGCGGCGTTTTCCGCCTCTTCGACCCCGGCAAGCGCTTCTCGGGCGCGAGACAACAGAGCCTCGCCCGCGTCGGTAAGCGAGAGTTGGCGAGTGGTCCGGGTAAGCAGCTTGACGCCCAGCCGGTCCTCAAGCGCGGCCACTGTCCGCGAGACGGAAGGTTGCGACAGCCCGAACTCCCTGGCCACCTTGGAAAAACTGCCCGTCTCGACGGTGCGGACAAAGATCGCCAGTTGCTGAAATCGGTCATTCATACGAGAGACGTATATATCATATGAACCCGGCGGCGCTACTGGTCACACGACGCATGATTTACCTCCTCAGCAACACGCCGCGTGGCGGCGATGAGCGAAGGAGAAAGATCATGAACGAGCTGAAGGACAAGGTAGCGATCGTGACCGGCGCGTCAAAGGGCATCGGTGCGGCGATAGCGCGTCGGTTTGCCAAGGCGGGCGCCGCCGTGATGGTCAATTACGCTTCGAGCAAGGAGGATGCGGACCGGGTGGTCGCAGACATCCTGCGCGAAGGTGGCAAGGCCGTGGCGGTCCAGGCGGATGTCAGCAACAGCGCCGACGTGAAGCGACTCTTTGCCGAGACCAAGGCGACGTTCGGGACGCCCAGCATCCTCGTCAACAATGCCGGCGTGTACCGCTTCGGGCCGCTGGAGGACGTGACGGAAGCCGAGTTCCATCGTCAATTCAACACCAATGTGCTGAGCACGATCCTGACGACACAGGAAGCGGCAAGGGCCTTTGACGGCCATGGCGGCAGCGTCATCAATCTCAGCACCATTTCGAGCACCAATCCGGTGCCGAACTCCGTCGTCTATTCGGCCTCCAAGAGCGCCGTGGACACGATCACCAGGGCGCTCGCCAACGAGTTGGCCACCCGCAGGATCCGCGTCAACGCGATCGCACCGGGCATGACGGAAACCGAAGGCCTCGCAGTCGTGGGCATCGATGACGAAACCGCCAAGAACATCGGAGCGACCTTGCCGATGGGCCGGGTGGGGCAGCCCGACGACATCGCGCGCGTGGCCGTCTTCCTGGCTTCCGACCAGTCAGCCTGGCTGACGGGTGAGCGCATCACTGCCTCCGGCGGCCAGCGTTAGCCGTTCGTCCGGAATGAACTCGGCATCGATCTTGCAAAGTGTTGCGGCAATGGAATGGGCACATCCGCCTGCCTCGACATCTTCATTGTTGTTCCGGAATGCAGCGGAGAACGCTCATCGCCGGCACCTCTTGCAGAAGGTCGGCATCCGAAGCTCTCACGACAGCGGACGTGCCCATCCCGACGAACGATGCCGGCTTGTCAGCTGGAGCGGACATCCGCGGTCCTGAGACCATTCGAACTGCGCGGCGACCGTCCCGTCACCCGGCTGAACACGCGAGAGAAAGCGGCGCCGCTCTGGTAGCCGACCTGCAAGGCCACGCTCTTGACCGGCTTACCCCTGGCAAGAAGCTGACGTGCGACCGTCATGCGCCAGACCGTCAGATAGTCGATAGGCGTCTGGCCGATCCGTGTCCGGAAATGCTCGGCGAACCGCGTGCGTGACATGCCGGCGATCCCGGCGAGATCTTCCAGGGTCCATGGCTTCCCGGGCGCATCGTGCATTGCCGTCAGCACCCTGGCAAGGCGCGGATCGCCGAGTCCGGCGAGCACGCCGGTCGCTACCCGGCCGCTGTCGGTGACGTGTCGCACGATCAGGATCAGGAGGTAGTCCAACAGCTGGTCGAGCGCCACCTGGCGGCCACTCAGTTCGGAGAATGCTTCGCCGATCAGCAGATCGCAGACCGGCGCCAGCGCGGGATGCGACGCGAGCGGCAGGACCACGAGTTCGGGCAGGCCCTGTCCGATCGGGTTGCCCTCGGCGCCGCCGAGCTCGACGGTCGCGCAAACGAGATCGGCGCCGCGGTCCGGATCAACCGTGAAACTGTGGACGCGGCCACGGGGAAAAAACAGGAGGGATGGCTCATCAAGCTGAAGGTCGACCTGGCCGGCCCGGGCGAGCGTGAGCACGCCTCCCTTGAGAAGGTGCAAGTGGCCTTCATCGGTGAAGTGCCTCGTCTCGCAAAGGTTACCGGTGAAGAAGGTCCGGGCCCTCGGCGTGACGTGGGCGAACAGGGCAGCGAAGGGATCCATTGGGACGATCGGCAACGTATTTGGCACCAACCGTCACCTTTAATCCGACATATAGGGCAGTGCAAGCCCGCAATGTTACAGAAAAGGATCCCTCACATGCCCCGTATCGCTCCCATCGAAACTGCCCATGTCGATCCCGGCGTCAAGGCCACGTTGTCGGCCGTCAAGACCAAGATCGGCATGGTGCCGAACCTGTTCTCGACTTTTGCGCGATCGCCCGCGGTGCTCAACGGCTATCTTGCCTTCTCCGATGCGCTCGGCAAAGGCGTGCTGACCGCCAAGCAGCGGGAGATCGTTGCGCTCGCCATTGGGCAGGCGAACGAGTGCGAGTACTGCCTCTCGGCGCACACGCTGATGGGCAAGGGCGCCGGCCTGTCGCCGGAAGGCATCCGCAGGGCCCGCGAGGGCAAGGCGGAAACCGCCATCGACGCCGTCATCGCATCGTTCGCGCGCCGCGTGCTTGAGAAGCGCGGGCAGGTCACGGACGCCGAAGTTGCCGCCGTGCGTTCGGCTGGGCTTGACGACGCCCGCATCATCGAGGTGATCGCGAACGTCGCGATCAACGTGCTGACCAACTACACCAACAACGTGGCGCTGACCGATATCGACTTTCCCAAGGTCGATGTCGCGCTGCGACCTGCCGCCTGATCCCGAAGGGCGTGGCGCTCGATCCTTTGGGCGCCGCGCTCCCCGCAATCACACGGTCCACGGCCTGTGCAGGCCCTCCTCAATGGCAGCGTGTCATGAATATTCGTTTCGTCACCAACACCGCTCAGGCCTTGCTCGACTACCTCGTCGCGCTGAGCCTGGTTGCCATGCCGTTCCTCGTTGGGCTCCGCCATCCGGAACGCCACGGGATTGCAATCTTCGTCCTGCCCTGTTGGCTGCAGGTTGTCGTCGACCGCCTCGTCAGCGGCGTATTCATCGTTGTTCCGTTCGTGCTCGGCTTCCAGGGTCTCGAAGTCTGGTACTACTGGGCGAAAGTGAGATCCGGTCCGCGCTTGAGCCAGCCTGGGGATTGTGCCGGCCGAGGATCAAAGGGCGGCGCAGCTTGAATCCGTGGCGGCCGACGTCCCGCCGCAACCGGTTGCTATGTCCAGTGTCAATTTCCATAACTATAGCGGAGAACCCTCATGCCCCAACCAGAACATTTTGATTTTCTGATCCTCGGCAGCGGCCAGGGCGGCAAGGCGCTTGCCTGGCATCTGGGCCGATCCGGCCAGCGCGTCGCGGTCGTCGAGCGCCGCTGGGTCGGCGGCTCCTGTCCTGCGGTGGCCTGCATGCCCAGCAAGAATGAAGTGTGGAGCGCGCGGGTCGCCTACCTGTCCCACAACGCCGGCCAGTTCGGCACGTCGACCGGTCCCGTCTCGACCGACATGGCGAAGGTCCGCCGGCGCAAGCAGGAGATGGTCGATCGCGAGATCGCCTTCCACCTCGATGCCTATAAGACCAGCGGCGCGGAGCTGATCATGGGCAGCGGCCGCTTCGTTGGACAAAAGACGATCGAAGTTGCGCTGAACGAAGGCGGCACGCGGGTGCTCACCGGCGACAAGGTCGTCATCAATGTCGGCACGCATGCGGCGATCCCCGGTATTCCCGGTCTCGAGCAAGCCCAGCCGCTCACCCATATCAGCGCCCTCGAGCTCGACATCCTGCCGCCGCATCTCATCGTGCTCGGCGGCGGCTATGTCGGCCTCGAACTGGCGCAGGCTTATCGCCGCTTCGGCAGCCGGGTGACGGTGATCGAAGCCGGGCCTCAGCTTATCGGCAGGGAGGACCGCGACGTCGCCGACGAGATGCGGAAACTTCTTGAGGACGAAGGCATCGAGTTCTTTGTCGGCACCGAGCCGCTTGGGGTGCATGGCCGCTCCGGCGAACAGGTCAGCGTGACCATACGCACGGCTTCGGGCAAGCGGACGATCGAGGGCAGCCATCTGCTCGCTGCCGTCGGGCGCGTCCCGAACACCGCCGGCATCGGCCTCGAAGAGGCCGGCGTGGCGCTCGACGGCCGTGGCTTCATCCGCGTCAACGAGCGGCTGGAAACAAGCGCGCCCGATGTCTGGGCGCTCGGCGAAGGCGCCGGCAGTCCGCAATTCACGCATGTCTCGGTCGACGATTTCCGCATCGTCCGGGACAATCTGGCTGGCGGCCATCGCACGACGCGCGACCGGCTGGTGCCCTACACGATGTTCACCGATCCGCCGCTCGCCCGCGTCGGCTTGAGCGAGGGCGAAGCGCAGCGCCAGGGCGTCATCGTGCGCGTCGCCAATCTGCCGATGAGCGCCGTGCTGCGCACCGAAGCAACGGACGAAAAGCAGGGTTTTATGAAGGTGGTCGTGGCCGGCGATGACGACAATATCCTCGGCTTCACGATGATCGGCTCCGAGGCAGGCGAGGTGCTGGCGGCGGTGCAGACGGCGATGCTGGCGAACCTGCCTTATCCGAAGCTGCGCGACGCCGTCATCACGCATTTGACGATCGCGGAGGGACTTGGCCCCCTGCTGGCGAACGTGCCGCCGAGGTCCGGACAATAGGTTGGAAGCTTCATCCCGGGGAGCCACCGGAGAGACAAATGACCGAGAGGAAATTATCATGAAGGCAATCGTGGTGACGGACCAGGCCGCGGGAACGGCCGGGATGACGCTGGTGGAGCGGCCCGAGCCGCAGGCAGCGATAAACGACGTCGTGGTTCAGGTTCATGCGTCGGGATTCGTCCCGACCGAGCTGGCGTGGCCTTCGACCTGGACCGATCGCCGCGACCGTGACCGAACACCGTCGATCCCCGGGCACGAGTTGGCCGGTGTGGTCACCGCTCTCGGCTACGGCACGACGGGGCTGTCGGTGGGACAGCGGGTGTTCGGCCTCGCCGACTGGTATCGCGACGGCACCTTGGCGCAGTATATAGCCATCGAGGCGCGCAACCTCGCGCCGCTGCCGGGCGACGTCGACTTCACGGTGGGCGCGAGCCTCCCGATCTCGGGCCTGACCGCCTGGCAGGGACTGTTCGAGCACGGCCGCCTTCGGGCCGGGCAGAGCGTCCTCGCCCACGGCGCGGCCGGCGCCGTCGGGTCGATGGTGACGCAACTCGCGCGAGAGGCCGGCGCCTACGTCATCGGCACCGGCCGCGCCACCGACCGTCAGGCGGTGCTCGACTTCGGCGCGAGGGAGTTCATCGACCTCGACAACGACGCCCTGGAAGACGCCGGCAAAGTCGATCTGGTGTTCGACGTCATCGGCGGCGACATCGGCAAGCGGTCCGCAGGCATGGTTCGGGCCGGAGGAACGCTGGTGTCCGTCGTCGGGCCGGTAGAGGCGCGGCCCGCCGACGGCCTGGCGGTCGACTTCGTTGTCGAGTCCGATCGTGCCCAGCTGAGCGAGATCGTCCTGCGGGTGCGGGACGGACGGCTGCGGACGAACATCGGCAACGTCTCGACCCTCGACGATGCCGTCGCCGCCTTCAACCCGACCGAGCGGCGCAAGGGAAAGACGATCATCCGCGTTCGTCCGTGAGGACTTGCGGACGGCGAACGATTTCTGCCCTTCTCGTGGATAGAACGTGCCGTTCATCGATGTCCGGTTCTGGCCACAACAAGGACCGTCTCGACCCACTCTCGCTCGCCCCGCATTGTCCTCCGCCCCTAATCCAGCGGCGGCGAGGGGCTTTCAAGTTGTCGCGCGGTTGGACCCGCTTTGGGGCCGGAAGGGGACCGGCTTCTTTCGGACGAGTAATCGTAGCTGCGGACGTTCAGCTCCGCCTGAGGCTGTGAATTGCATGAAGCGGTTACATAAATCCGTTGCGACGGTCTCGTACATGATGGGGACGGCTTTGTTTTGAAGCCGTCCCTGGAAAAAAGGATGGAAAAATGTCCAAGCTCCCCGGCAAGACCGAAACGATCGAAGACGTCGAATCCCCCACCTTCGACCCGTCCAAAGCTACCGAGCAAGTTCGAGCTGTTGTCGACCAGGGCGTTGAGCAGTCGAAGCAAGCGTTTCCCAAACTGAGTTCGGACGCCGAAACAACACAAAAAGGCTCTTGAGTCGACCTTTGAGGTGGCCAAGACCACCGGCAACGAGGTGTCCCTGAAGATGATTACGGCTCTGAGGGACAATGCCGAAGCCGGCTTCACACACCTTGAGGCGCTGGTTGCCGCGAAGTCGCTGTCCGAGTGCATCGAATTGCAGACCGTTTTCCTTCACAAGCAGATCGAAAAATCCGCCGAGCAGGCCAGAGACCTCCAGGCCGTGATGATGAGGGTTAGCGAGGACATGTCCAAGCCGATCAAGAATGCCTTTGAGAAGGCTTTGAAGGAACGCAAGGCTGCCTGATTGCCTCAGACATCCGAGACCGAAGGTCGTGCCTAGTCTCTGGGCCCATTCCGCCGGTCTTCTTCCATTTGGTCGGACAGCTTTTGTCCGCCCGACCGCTTCGGCGTGCTATCGCTGGTTTCGAGGTTTCTCAGCCCGTGTCAGCAATAAGTTGCAGAGTGATCGGCAATCATTGGGACGCAAGGCTCGCCTCACTAAGCCTTGCCGCTCACTCGCCCTGCGATGGCGAATGCCTGTAGGTTTTTGACCTTTCCGTGGTCCTGGTCAGCGTTAGCGATAATCGAGAAGAACGCCGCGCGGACGATGTCTTTCTTTGACGCGTCCGGGTGTTCCTTCCTTGCCGCCTTCAACAGTTGTTTCGGCGTCATATCTGGCGTCACAATCCGCATCAGAGTGTCGCTGATCGACTGTAATTCCGTTGCATCCATTGGGAAACTCCGTCCCTGGCTCCCCACCAACAACTTTTGCAGAGCGCCATTGTTAGCTGAAACTAAATTCACGTTACAATGGGAGACGAGCCAGCGCGCGTCCCGGCTGCGTCGGCTGTCTCATAAGGGCGAAAGCGCTTCGCTGCAACAGCGTCAACCAGCCAGCGCGTCCCAGTGCCGCTTGGAAACGGGGAAGCCGTGCCGACAATTCAGTCTTCCTTCAAGTCTTCGGCTTCGTCCCTGAGCTTGGTCCAGTCGGCACCATGCTTTCGCAACAATGCGCGCGCCTGTTTCGGCGTGACGTCGGCAATTTCCGTCAGGTGCTCTACCTCCAGCTTTTGCCCCTTCGCCACGCGGCTCGCCTTCCTCTTTTTTTCTTTGGTAGCCATCTCCTATGTCCTTCTCTTGCATCATCGGATGAACGAGAACTGACAGGTGTGGTTCCGGCTCGCGTATTGTCGTCTGTCGACTTGAGGTCCGGCCACAGTTGGTCGAGGCGAGCGGTTGTTTGTGACAGCTTTATGACGCACCATGCGAGTTGGGGTTCCCTTCGATTGTCGTGAAGTTGCGCGGCGCCGAGGACATCATGCAGGAAACGGAACTGAAGCTCGAGCTTTCGCGAACGGGTGCGGGATCGCTCCTCAAGAAAAATCCGTTCGGATCCTCGCCTACCGTTCTCCAGCAAAGATCGATCTATTTCGACACCCCGGGATGGGACCTGTCCAAGCGCGGCCTGTCGCTTCGCATTCGGCAATCGGGAAATGAACGGATACAAACCGTCAAAGCCAGCGATGGCGCCGCCGCCGGATCGTTCACACGCGAGGAATGGGAGCGCCCGGTCGCGGGCGATATACCGATACTTGACGATCCGCAGATCCGAGATCTGCTTGCAGGGGCTGGCCCAAAGCTCGCGCCCCTGTTCGAGGTTCATCTCAAACGGCACTCTTGGAACGTGATGGATGGCGACGCCACGGTCGAAGTCGCTTTGGATCTTGGCAAGGTCGTTGCAGCCGATCGCGAGGCGCCGGTCTGCGAGATCGAGTTTGAAAAGAAGGCGGGCTCACCGAGAGCGCTGTTTGCACTCGCCCGGAAAGTCGACCTGATCACGCCGGCGCATGTCGGGGTGCTGAGCAAAGCTGAACGGGGCTATCACCTGCTTGGCAGGGCACCCGGTGCTGTGAAGGCGGCTTCGACACTGCTCACCTCCGAGATGAGCGCGGCAACGGCTTTCGCGCGTATCGCCGCTGCCTGTCTCAGACAGTTTCGTCTCAATGAAAAGGTGCTGGGGTGGTCCCGCGATGCCGAGGCCCTGCATCAGGCCCGCGTGTCGCTGCGGCGGCTGCGCTCCCTTTGCTCGATCTGCAAGTCGCTGTTCCATGACAGCCGTTTCGACCACCTGCGAGAAGAATTGAAATGGCTCGCCTCGGAATTTGGCGATGCGCGCAATATCGACGTGATGATCGACCGCGCTTCGAGCGAGGCTCTTTCAAGCCGTCTTCAAAACGCGCGAGACGACGCCTATACGGCGGTCGAAGCATCGCTCTCCTCGGTGCGCGCCCGCTCCTTGATGATCGATGCTACCGAGTGGATCTCCATCAGGGACTGGCCGACCGACCAATCGGACGAAACGTTGCGCGAGCAGTCGTCAAGGGATTTCGCCTCCGGTGTATTTGAGAAATTTTGGAAAAAAGTGGCGAAGGGCGGCAAGAATCTCATCGATGCCGATGACGAGACCCGCCACAAAGTGCGCATCGCCGCAAAGAAACTGCGCTACGCTGCGGAGTTCTTCGAGCCGCTTTACAACAGCAAGGCGGAAGCCAAACGCCATCGACGGTTCATCGACGCGATGAAGGGCCTGCAGGATCAGCTCGGTAACCTCAACGATATCGCCACCGCCCCCGATATGCTGGCAGCGCTGG
>NZ_VFTL01000023.1:0-108703 GCF_006439385.1 Mesorhizobium sp. B3-1-7 | reverse complement strand
GCTCCGCCCTAGAATGACGAAGTTCCAGGACCTTTGAACTCCTTCGCCAGCAGATAAAGCTCCACCGACTCCTCCCGCGAGGCCGGTGGCTTGACGTGATGGACCGAGCGGAAATTTTGCTTCAGCAGTGACAAAAGCTCGTTCTCGGCGCCGCCTTGAAATGTCTTGGCGAGGAAATGCCCGCCGGGCTTGAGCACGTGCAGGGCGAAATCGGCCGCGACTTCGCACAGATGCATGGTTCGCAGATGATCGGTGCGGCGGTGCCCGGTCGTGGGCGCCGCCATATCGGACAGCACCACATCCGGCTGGCCGCCCAGCGCCTCGGCAAGTTTTTGCGGCGCGTCGGGATCGAGGAAATCCATCCGCAAGATGACGGCGCCCGGGACCGCGTCCATTTCGAGATAGTCGATGCCGACGACATGCGGATTTTCCGCCGTGGACTTCGTCCGCGCCGCCGCCACCTGGCACCAGCCGCCGGGCGCGGCGCCCAGGTCGATCACTTTCATGCCGGGCTTCAGCAGACGATGCTTGTCGTCGATCTCGATCAGCTTGTAGGCGGCGCGGGAGCGGTAGCCATCGGCCTTGGAGCGCTGCACATAAGGATCGTTCATGTGGCGCTCGAGCCAGCGGCGCGAAGATTCCTTCAAGCCGCTCTTCTTCTTGATCCTGGTCTTGAGGACGCGAATGCCGGCAGATCCTGGCTTTTCGGGTTTCTTGGTCATTGCCTGATTTCTTGCCCGAGCATGATCCTGTGAGAAAACCGATCGCCACTTTTCGCTGGCCCGGTCCTGAGATTCGGCATCAGGATTTCTGGTCCGCTTTTTCTCGCTCGCTTCATCGTGCCGGTTTTGCGACGGCTTCGCGTTTCACGGAGGGCTTCCCCCACTCCGTCGCCGCTTCGCGGCGCCACCTCTCCCCCCTCCGGAGCGAGAGGAAGGGAGCCAAGGCTGGCGACCTCGCGCCTTTCCTCTCCCCCGTCGACCGGGGGAGAGGTGTCGAGCGAAGCTCGACGGAGTGAGGGTCGACTGCTGATCAAAACAACGCATCCACCTTTTGGGATCATGCGCGGCGCCCACCATCGCCACGCCAGACGCCGTCATCGGCCATCAGTTCGCTCAGGATTCCCTCGCGCAGGCCGCGGTCGGCGACGCGCAGCCGCTCGGACGGCCAAACGCCGCGGATTGCTTCCAGTATGGCGCAGCCGGCGAGCACCAGGTCGGCGCGGTCGGCGCCGATGCAGGGATTGGCGCAGCGCTGCTGGAAATCCCAGCCGATCAGCCGCTCGATCATACGATCGACGCTGTCGCGATCCATCCAGAGGCCATCGACACGGCGGCGGTCGTAGCGCTCGAGATCGAGATGCACGCCGGCCAGCGTCGTCACCGTGCCGGAGGTGCCGAGCAGATGGAAGTTCGGGCTGGCCAGCACATGCGCGAGCCGGTCGCGGCCGTCGAAGACCTTCAGCCGCGTAGCCACGTCGTCGACCATGGCGGCAAAGGTCTCGCGCGTCACCGTGCGTCCGCCGAAGCGCTCGGCGAGCGACACCACGCCGACAGGCAGCGAGGTCCACGACACGATGTGATTGGCGAGCCGCGGAGAGCGCCGCCCGGTCAGGTCGATCAGGGCGATTTCGGACGAGCCGCCGCCAATATCGAACAGCACCACGCCCTGCGTGTCGCGCTCGACCAGCGAGCCGCAACCGGAGACGGCAAGGCGGGCCTCGGTCTGGCGGTCGATGATTTCGAGCTTCAGCCCGGCCTCGCGCTCGACGCGGTCCAGGAATTCGACGCCGTTGGCGGCCGAACGGCAGGCTTCGGTGGCGATCAGCCTGGCTTTCCTGATCTTGCGGTTGCGCAGTTTCTCGCCGCAGATCTTCAGCGCCTCGACGGCGCGGTCCATCGCGGCCTGGCTTAGCCGGCCGCTGGCGGTGAGCCCCTCGCCCAGTCTGACGATGCGCGAGAAAGCGTCGATGACGCGGAATTGGCCGTGACGGCCGGGCACCGCGACCAGCAGCCGGCAATTGTTGGTGCCGAGGTCGAGCGCGGCGAAAACCGGCAATTCCTGCTGCGGCGGACGTGGCGGGACCGACAGCCTTGGCTCAACCTGTGGCGGCGCGGTCCGAGGTTGGTTTGCCGCCGGGCTGGCAGGCGCGGCATGCGGCAGGGCGCCGCTGTCGTCGCGCGCGAACACCTTGCGGCCACGCCTGCGCTTGCGGCGCTTGCGCGTCTTGCCTTTCGGCTGATCGCCCTGCTGGTCGGCCTGACTTGCGCCAGTCTGCCTCTGGTTGGCATGTCTGGGGTCGGCGTGTCTTTGGTGCGCACCCGCGTGGCGGCTGAATCGCGCCGTGTGCGGGCCCGCCGACTGCGTCGGCGATGCCCCGGACATGCCCACTGCCGACGCGCCCGCGCCGGTATCGTGGTCTTCCACTTCAGTTCCTTCCGGCGCCGCGCGAACCGGGAACGGACGCAGCAGGCACCTCGATTTGTTTCAAGTTGAGGGCAGAGTAGCAGCGCCGTTCGCAATCACCAAGAGCGCATGGCCGAATTTCGCTAACGTCGCATTTTGCCAGCGTCACGTTGGGGCAATGTCTTGCCGGTTGAATAGCCGGCTTCAATCGGGCATGTCTCAAATGAGGGTTCGAAAGGGTTTTGGGCACATCTATCAATGAGCTGCAACGCATGATGACGACGCCATGAACTGGAGGCGCTATTTCTGGCCGGTCATAGGCATCGCGGCCGTCGCATTCTCGCTGTGGCTGCTCATTCACGAACTGCGCGGCATTTCGCTCAACGATGTCTGGATCGGCATCTCCGCCATCCCGCCGCGCGGCTGGCTGCTCGCGGCGCTGAGCTCGATCGTCGCCTACGCCGCGCTCGCCGGCTACGACCACATCGCGCTGCTGCATATCGGCAAGAAGGTATCGTGGCTGTTCGTCACGCTGTGCTCTTTCACCACCTACGCGGTGTCGCACAATATCGGCGGCTCGGTGTTTTCCGGCGCGGTGATCCGCTACCGCGCCTACGCCACAAGAGGGCTGACCGGCCAAGAGGTCGGCGTGCTGGTGGCGATCTGCTGGTTCACCTTCATCCTGTCCAGCATCTTCCTCGGCGGCCTCGTGCTGTTGCTCGAACCCCAGATCATCGATCGTTTCACGGGCGCGCCGCATCACGGCGCGGCCCTCGCCGCGGGGTTCGCCATGCTCATCCTTGTCGGCGCCTATGCCTTCGGCAGCTGGTTGCGGCTCAGACCGCTGAAGATAGGCAGCTTCCAGCTGCACTATCCGGCGCTGCCGATCGTGGCGCGGCAATTGCTGATCGGGCCGGTCGAACTGCTTGGGACCGCCGCGATCATCTATTTTGCCCTGCCCGAGGTTGGCAATCCCGGCTATTTCGTCGTGCTCGGCGTGTTCATGGTGTCGTTCTCGATCGGGCTGTTGTCGCACGCGCCGGGCGCGCTCGGCGTGTTCGAGTTCGTCTTCCTCACCGGCCTTTCGGACATGGACCCAGTCGGCGTGCTCGCCGCCCTTCTGGTGTTCCGCCTGTTCTATCTCATCATTCCGCTGCTGATCGGCCTTGGCGTGGTGCTCTATTTCGAGCATTCGCAATATAGCCGCGAGGAGAACTGAAGCCTTCGGCGCCTGGCGGCGGAGCCAATGCATGTCGCCCAAAAGCGCGGGGCGGTTTTGGGGGAACGACACGCATCGGACAAAGGCTCAAAAAGCCTGCGGTTGATCTCTGCTGCGGGCTTGACTATTTTTCGATGGCGGCTACAAGGCAGCGCTCGCGGCGCATGAGCCGCCCGCTTCGCGCGATACCAATCGCGCCTGCTGGGGAATAGGTTAACGGTAGACCCACGGACTCTGACTCCGTTAGTCCTGGTTCGAATCCAGGTTCCCCAGCCAAACTGGACTCCCTGTCGATAAAGCTGTCTGCTGTGCACCCATTGCTGCGCCGGCAACGACGGTTTCCGCAAGTAGATCAAACGGTTGCCTGAAAACCGCGTGAACCTCGCCTTGATCCCATTGGCAGTTCGATAGCAAGAGATTCAAGAGCCGCTTTTTCTCGTGCACAGGCTGTTTCGCAAACAGTTGGCTGGCGTTGCGTGCCAGTTCTAACAGCCGGATGCCGTCCTCCATGTATGATTCTTCGGCGCTACCATGACGCTCAATCTCGCGAAGCAGCCGCGTCTGTTCGATTCGCCACTGTGCCGACATCCGGTCGTAGAAGGCGTTATCAATCCGGCCATCTAGCTTGTCGAGGTACATGGCGTGCAGCCGGTCCTCGAGCCGCTTGTACTCGACTTGGCATCGATGGATCGCCTGCTCATGCTCGCGGCGCTCGTCGGCATGGCTGGCCACGAGGGCTGCCTTGACCCATTCCAGTATCTCTTCGTCGAAATGCAACCGGTCGAGCAGGTTTGTGAATGCCTGATCGAGCACTTCCTCGCGCACATATTTGCGGCGGCAATCACCGTACCCGCCCCGGCCTTTGTTGGTGTGCCCAGTGCAGTGATAGTAGACATATTTGCGCTTCTTGATCTCCGCCACGATGGCGCAGCCGCATTCGGTGCAGGTCATCAGACCGGTGAAAGCGAACTCGTTTCCTATCGGGTGGGTCGGCACGGCATTGCGGCCCGTCAGGATGCCTTGGACCCGCTCCCATAGTTCGATCGATACGAGAGGTTCGTGTTTGCCCTGGTGCAATTTGCCGTCCCACTGGAAAAGTCCCGTGTAGAGGCGGTTGCGCAGGATCATATGCACGGTGCTGACCGGAACCGGATTGCCGCTCTTTGGATAGATCAGGCCATCGCCATGGGCTGCTTTAGCCAAGGCCTTGAGCGAATACTGGCCGGTCGCGTAGCGTTCGAACAACTGCGTGACGACTGGAGCCAGTTCAGGATGCGGCTCGATAACCTTCCTGCCATCCTTCCCTGTGGTGTTGACGTAGCCGAGCGGAGCCTTCGTCGGCCAGATGCCCTGCTCCGCCTTCTCCATCTGCCCCTTGCGGGCTTCTTCAGACAGATTGTCGATGTAGTTCTTGGCCATCAAGACCTTGATGCCGTGCATGAATTTTTCAGATGAGCGCGAGTCCCGCGACAGCGTCACACCTTCCTTGGCAAGGTGGATTTCTACATCCAGTTCGTCGAGCGTCACCCAGTCCTTCAGGTTGCGATAAAGGCGGTCGGTCTTCTCGACCAGGACGCTCCGAATGCCGGGATGCTTTCGCAGGTATTTGACCATTTCGGTGAAATTGGTCCGGCCGGTGGTTTTGGCCGTCTCGACGTCGATAAACTCCTGCACGATGTCGAACCGCTGTTGCAGGGCGTAGTCGCGCAGCAGCTTGCATTGCGCCGGGATGGAGAAGCCTTCCTTCTCCTGCTCCTTGGAGGAGACGCGCGCATAAAGTAGCGCCTTTACAAGGCCTGCGGGCTTGGCGAGCCGGACAATTAGCTGGTTCATCTGGGGTGCCTCTCGTTCATCGCACGATCGCACAACCGAAGGCTACTAAGCATCAAGCGCCAGCTATTTGCCTCGGTCAATCCGTTCCCATTCGGCAAGAATGCGGAAGAAGCCGCTGACATTGTCGACGATTTGCCGCGCATCCTCCGTTGAGAGCGACCGTCCCGCACGAGCCTTAAACAAGCGAACCGTTCGTTCCAGGAAGGCCTCGTCGACGACGCGCTGGCGCGAAAACAGATCCGCCTTAGCAGCGCGTCTAACGCCTCGTTTTGTAGCGCGCCGTGTCGCCTTCACCGCTTCTGTCCCGAACATATCTGCGTCGGGACAAGGATGGCTGAAATCGCCTCAGCGCCGAATGGCCGTTATGTGCGCCTGCGTATCCTTTTCTACTCTGTATCGACGGCAACGGCCGGTTCCTGACCAAGCGGGAGATCAGCCGCGTGTTCTCCGAGACCGATCAGATCGGCGGCGATCGCTTGATATCGCTGACAATCCGCCTGAATGATGGATCTTTCAGGCCGCTCAAGCGGCACGCTCCCGGCGATTTCCTTCAGATCACGCAGGATCGATTCAATATGTGGCCAGGGAAACTCTGTCGGGTCGTCGATGTCGCGATCTGCGCCGACGACTATTTCGAGCTTGGCGACAACGCCGAGAAGTGAGCGTGCGGGCGTACGCGGAAGCCTATCTTGAACCTTCAAAGCCGCTGTCGCGGCCTCGACTTCCGCCTGGTAGGCGATCGAGTAACCAACCTTCGCATCCATTGCCGCCGGACAGGCGGCGGCGAGAAGGCGCGCTTCCAGGCGTTGTTGAAGCCGGCAGAGAACCTGCGAGACCTGCTGCGCCCGCAACCAGTCTCGTAGCAGCGCAAGCGCAGGGTCTGCTTCGTCGGAATGAGCAGATACCTTTAGAGCCCCCTCCCCGCCTTGCCCGAGCGTGACGGAAGACAAAGTCGTGCTATTGTCGGAATCAGCCATGATCCGAGCTCCGGTAAGCTTGGGCGTGGTCAGGCTGCTGAAGGTGGTCTCAACACCGTCAGCAGCCGAGCAGTCGGGCTCCACAATTCGTATCAGGGATACGATAGCGCAGCTACTCGTGCAGATCAATTGAAATCGTATCGATGTTACGAAATGAACGTAATCCAATGTAAAATGGCGCGGGTGGCGCTTGGCTGGGGCACAAGAGACTTGGCTCGGAATGCCGGCGTTTCCCCGGACACCATCGCGCGTTTTGAAAGAGGCGAACAGCTCAAGGGCTCAACCATAGCTACCATACAGGCGACGTTGGAAGCTGCAGGCATTGAGTTCATTCCGGAAAATGGCGGTGGCCCTGGCGTGCGCTTGTCACGCAGTACCGCGAACACTTAGCCGAAATCGTCACCTGCGGGCGCCATTAGCTTATCTGTTATCCATGTCAGCAATGCGCCTCATCGAGGACATTCAGGCAAACATTCCCTTGGCTGACGGCCATGATCGGCCGGAGCGAAGGGACGGCGGCAACGCGCCCCATACGGGCGTTGCTGCCATCGTTCCCAGCGCGAAGATGAGCCGCTGGTACAGCACGCTGCCGTCTTTGCGCCACAACCTGACGTTCGCGACAGCGCTCACTTTGAGGACTCCAGCAACGGGCTTGACAGGCAGCCCCGTGGTACTCGGTTCCTCTCCAGGCGAGCTTCCGAGGCCAGGGAACGCAAGTTTGGGTCAAACGAAGTTAAGTCTTCTATAGGCGGAGACGAAGCCGCTTGGCCCGGTCAAGAAAAGCGAGTTCTCCACCCTCGAGGATTTCGCATACTTCTTTCCGAATTTCAGGGTTTTCGAGACCGCCCGCGATGTAGGTCATCGCCGGTAAAGCGCCCGGCTGGTGGTACCCGGCCTTTGCAACAATCACCTGATCCGCGTCGGTGTTCACGACCAGATTTGCATTGTGTGTCACCACTATAATCTGGCGGCGAAGCTTCGTTTCACGGAAGCGCTCGACCAGTTCGTCGTACACCGACTTTGGATCGAGATTTTCCTCCGGCTGATCGATCACGAGCGGTCGGTCATCGTTGCGATCGATGGACAGATACAGCAGAAGCAGGACAATGCCGCGAGTACCAGGTGAAAGCTGTTCGATCTCCACGCCGTCGTATTGAACGCTGTAGCGAATGCGGATGTGGTCGAGATTGTAGAGCCAAGCGGAGAGCTCTGCCGCCCATGCGCGGTATCGCTCCAGATTGGAGCGATCCTCCAAAGCTTCGGCGACGAAATCACGGTCATGGTCCGTTCTGAACTTTGCCAGCGCCGATGCGATGTCGTCGGCGGTGCCAGATTCCCAAATCGCCAGCAACTTCGTCTTGACCGCCTTTAGCAGGGAACCCTTGCCTTGGAAGGGCCCGGTCTTGCGGGCGTCGAGCAGCTCTTCGCCGCGCGCCGCCCACCCCTCTACGTCTACGGTACGGCGAACATTGAAGGTCAGCTTGCCAAGCGCGCCGGGCTGGCCAGCGATCTGCTGACCAAGCGGTTCGTATAGGCTTGCGAGTTCGTTGGCCTCGCCAATGATCGCGGCAACGGCCTTCTTGTAGTTTTCCGTGCGTTGCGTCGCGAGCGTCTTGATCCTGTCATCGGCCGCTTCGGCCAGTTCTATCGAACGCCGGAGCTTGTTGAGATTTGCTTCGCCCTGGGTGATCTTCTCCGTAAGCCTACTGTAGGTTCGGGCGTTCTCCGTCGCGATACCAACGACTTGCGTCAGGCGGGCAACTCTGCGTCGAGGTGGCCGAGCGTTTGCTGGTCAAGGGCAACATCCTCGGCCAGCCTGGAGACCGTCAGATCAGCACCGGGGTTGAGCGGCGGAAGAGCCTGACCGCGAAGTCCAGCCGTGCTCGTCTCGAGCTTCTTAATTGCTGCGTTGACCGTACCAGCGGGATCGCCCTTGAAGTCGACTTCGAAGGTTTTCCAATCCGCTTCCGGCAAGCCAGCTTCAATGTGGGCATCCCTGAGGTCGCGTAACATGCTGGGGAGGATGCTTTCCTTCCAGGAACGGATGGCATCAAGCAGCGCGAGCAAGGTTTGGCGGCGACGCTGCTGTGCTTGAATCAAATTCCTGCGGGCGACCGCCGCCTCATCAACCCTGGCGAGGGTTTCGGATGCGGCCTTAGCACTCGCATTCCCACTGCTTACAAGTGCTTGGCGGTCCTTCCTGTCCTTCTCCAACGTTGCCTGGACGGTGTCGCGCTGCTTCTTCAAGCCTTCGAGCGCGTCTTTGCGCTGACGCTCAACGTTCATCTCGTTGGAAGTCTGGACAATCGCTAGTTCTTGGCGTTGACGTTCGGCGCGCCAGCGTTCGGCGCGTAGCGAAAGCAGTTCGCCAAAATTGGCTGCCTCCATACGGTCTTCCTCGGGATGAGCATGGAAGATGACCCGTTCGATCTCGGTAAGCAGTTCGTCGGTGACCCCCTCAGCGGAGCAAAGCCGGTCCACGAATTGCTGGGAGAGATAGCGTACTCGGGAATCGTCGAGAACGTCCTCCATCTCAACGGCCCGAAGGTCGTTGTAGGTCTCGTCGCCAAGGGCCCATTTCAGCGTGGCGCGTTCGGATCCGAGGAGTTTGGCGGCTCGGTATAGGAATGACTTCTTTGCCTCGTCATCCTTGGATTGGCGGGCCGCATAGGCTCCCGCGGCTATGATCTCAGCGAGCGCGGTCTTACCCGATCCGCGTGCGCCGATGATCGCAACCAACCCGGCGTTGAGATCTATCGCCCCATTCGAAAACCATGAGGCATTAGTCACGGTGACGCGCTCGATCACTTCGGACGATAGCGCCCCGATGGGATGCGTCGGACCGACAAAGACGCGCGCGTTAGGCTCGAGGACGACCTGCCGGAGGCTCTCAAAGGTCACATCTCCCTTGATCCAGGTGTAGAGGTCGCGATCCGGCTTACCCACCTTGCCCAGCTCGTGAGCATCGCTCCCGTGCAGGCACGGTTTGCGACCGCCCCAGCCCAGAATGAGCTGCTCAAGGGTCGCCGCACCAAGCCCGAGCCAGAAGTCGCGTAGTTTCTGGGATGAACCGAAAATGAAGTGCGCCGCTTTCTCGATCTCCTTCCGCATCGTCACCAGCGACGCGTCGCCCTGCAACCCAGCAGTCCCGTCGCCTTCGCCAGCCGCCACCGCGACCAAGATGTTGCGTTGAGCCCACTCCGACTTATCGAACGCATCCCGGAGTTTCGAACGGCTGACTTTGAACTGATTAGCGCCCTCCCTCAGCGCGGCTTCCCGGGCTAGGTTTGGATCTCGCTTATGGGCGCGGCCCAATCGGATTAGTTCATCGCGGTCGCATGCGTAGGTTTCGCCGTGCGCCTCGAAGGTCAGCTTCCGCATAAAGCTCTGCAGTTTCTCTAGATGGTCGGGTTCGTCTGGGCAAACCAAGAGATGAAAGTTGATGACGCCGTCAGAGGATGTGCCCATCTCGAAGCGCATCTCGACATTGGGGAAAATCAGCTCAACACCTTGCAGACGCCCAGCCTTCTTGTGAACGACCACCTGCTCGTAAAGCGTGAAGCTGTAGTAATCCGTGATGCCGAGGGCACGAATGGGCGGCGCTGACTGTTCGATCGCTTGCAGATATGGCTCCCAAGCATTGTGGCCGAAATTGTCGGCGAGAATGGTGCCTGGCGCGTGGATATGGGGGTCCCATCGATGCCAGATCGAGCCGCGTCGGTTCTTCTTGTCGTCCATTTTACGCCCTCAGTGATAAATTTGAGGGCGGAGCCGCGTTATGGCGGCCCAATAGTCGCGTTTCCCCCACGCCAATACTACAGCGGGTATTTGGAGATGCCAATAAGATCGTCCATTCACAGGTAACCCCCATGAAAGGTGCGGCGCATGAGCGCCGAAGAAGGGTTTGGTGCTTCGCAAGAACAGCAGAAAGCGGTCGATCCATGACCTTATGTCAGGCTCCGTTCGAAGCGTGAATCACGCTACATTATCTGTAACGCCTTCGGTGTGGCCCAATGCCTTCCGAAATTAAGATTCCGTTAATAAACCCCACCTCCACGAATATTTAACCACGGCCTGCAACTCTGTTGCCGGGGAGTCAGGCTATGAATGAACTTCATTTTGGCGATAACCTTGACGTACTGCGGGCGATGCCTTCGCAATCTGTTGACCTAATCTACCTCGATCCTCCGTTCAATTCGAACGCCAATTATAACGTGCTGTATGGCACGAAGGGCGGTGGCGCGTCCAAAGCTCAATCTCACGCTTTTGAGGATACTTGGACCTGGGGACTAGATGCGCAGCGCGCTTTGAACGAGACGGCCGAACGCCATCTCGAAGCTGGTGCGCTGCTCGACGCGTTCCAGAAGGTATTCGCCGGCAGCACCATGATGGCTTACTTGTCTATGATGGCAGTACGATTAATCGAGATGCAGCGCATTTTGAAGTCAACTGGAGCGCTCTATCTGCATTGTGACCCAACTGCCAGTCATTATCTGAAGATATTTCTTGATGCCATATTCGGCGCTAGTAACTTCAGGAGTGAAGTAATTTGGAAACGTTCGAGCGCTCACAGTTCGTCCAAGCGATATTCGCCTGTGCACGATACGATTCTTTTCTACTCAAGATCCGAGAAATTTACGTGGAATCCAGCGTTCCAGCCCATCCCTCAGGAAACTATTGACGCATGGTATAACAATATTGAACCCGGGACGGGAAGGCGATTCAACCGCGCAGACCTTACCGCCGCTGGCCAGAGAAATGGGTCTTCGGGCTTGCCATGGCGGGGAATAGAGCCAACTTCCAAAGGCCGACATTGGGCGATTCCAGGGTATGTCGGCTTAGCCGCCATCCCTGCGCAAGAGGCGCTTGAAATATTGGATCAGCAAGGTCGCCTTTATTGGCCAAAGAAAGCCAACGGAATGCCGATGTTCAAGCGGTATCTTGATGAAAGCCCCGGCATACCAGCTTTGGATGTAATCACGGATATCGCGCCGCTTAACAATGTCGCAAAGGAACGCCTAGGCTACCCCACGCAGAAGCCGCTCACGCTCCTTGAGAGGATAATAGCGGCTTCATCCAATCCCGGTGACATAGTGCTTGACCCTTTCTGTGGGTGCGGGACAGCTATCGAAGCGTCAGAAAAGCTTGGCCGCAAATGGATGGGTATCGACATCACCTACCTCGCTATTCACGTCATCGAGGAACGGCTTCAAAAGACCTTCGGGCCTAAAATCAAGGACGCCTATACGCTGTATGGCCGCCCCGAAGACGCTGAAGACGCGAAGGCGCTGGCCGCGCGCGACTGGCTCGAATTCCAGAAGTGGGCGGTGTTTACACTAGGCGGGTTGCCCAAAGACCGGCCGGGCGCGGATGGCGGCATTGACGGCGTTATCCGCTATCATCGGATAGGTATGGAGAGGGCCAGTCGCGCTATAGTCTCGGTCAAGGGGGGATTGAATGTCGGCGTCGATACAATCCACAAACTCAAATCGGTAGTGAAGCGGGAAGAGGCAGAAATCGGCATCCTTGTTTGCGTCAACCCGCCAACTGGCCCTATGCTTCGCGAAGCCGCTTCAGAGGGCGAATTTGGGCCGCCGACCAAGCGCGTGCCGAAGATTCAAATTGTCACTGTCGAACAACTCTTCCGGCCGGTTCCGGTCGACCTTCCCGGTATGCTTGACCCGCCAGAGGCTATCTCAACGCCGGCGACAGGGCCGGGCAAGCGTGGGCGAAAGCGTATAGAAGGTCAGACGGAGATGCTTTTCCCTATCGAAGGGAAACCAAGGGCCGAAGACAAAGGGAAGGCCAAGGGAAACCGCTCAATCCGACCCGTAACAATCGAGGTAACGCGGGCCGACAGACGTAAGGCGAAATAGCTACGCGTCGGAGGGTTCTTGACGCTTGTGCCGCGCTGTTCCTTTAGTTGCTCATTGCCGAGCTTGGGGGCGCGGATCTTGTTGACGCAAACCTCAAACAAATCGGGAGTGCTCATCGGTAGCAACCCGCCATATGACCGCCATCAGTCGCTGTTTTTTCGTCCCTCCCTGGTGTGCCAGAGGACAGGGTCAGCGACCCACCGATTGATATCGGATTCCCTCCACCCTGCACCGTTTACGCTGATCTTGATCTGAGCCGGAAACGTGCCTTCGGCAATTTTACGGTACATCGTTGAGCGGGACAAGCCGGTCCGCGCGAGGACGGTCCTGAGGCGAATGATTCGGTCCGGTTCCGGCATAGGCTGCCCTGCCCTTCGTTGACAGCAAGTGACGCTTGCTGGAACCAGACAGGACAAAACCAATCCTCGCGCGCAACCAGTTTGTCAACTCATCGAGCTGGGGCGTGGAAACGGCGGCCAATCGGAGGGTTTAGAGTCCTAGCCCACGCCCGCTGCCAATGCCGTGATTGAATGCGAGTTCCACGCCCAGGCGCCGGCCGGCTTCAACCTGGATCCCAAGCGCCTTCTTGTGATTGGCAAGCAGGGATTCGAGCTGCGGATCGCGCTCGAGGCTCTTGGCCATGTCGGACATGGCCGAGCGCGTTGACTTGTAGCCCGACATGTCCCCGGCCTGGTACCGCTCCTGGCTTATACGGTGGAGCTTCTGCCAGCGTTCCACGAAACGGTCAGCGCGGCGGCTCGGATCGGCTTCCAGTCCGGTGCGGATCTCAGTTTCAAGCTGGAGAGCCAGCACGATGCGGTTGACTCGGCCTGCCCCCGCTTCACGAACCAGCTCGGGGTTCTTGACATAGGCCGCCTCGGCATCGCGCCAGCCATGCCGCCGAACCTTCTCGAAGGCGTCGCGCGCATCACTCAATTCGCGCATCTGCTCAGGCGTCCCCTGCCCGTCCGCATTTCCGGTGCGGATAACCGCGTCGAGAGCGCGCGCGTGGCGCACAAGCGCCTTCGTGCGAGCGCTGCGCAACGCTGCCTCCGCATCCACCGGAGCATCCGCCTCGCGCTTCGCGCCCTTGTCGGAAGCTTCTCTTCCAGGCGCGGCGCCGGCATCGCCGTGCGGCGCTCCGTCGTCTCCCCTTCCCGGCCAACGTCCACGATCGTGGCCGGGCACGGCGTCTGCGGGCGAGCGGACCCCGTCCAGCAGCGCGCCTATCCTGTCGCGCAGCTTCTCAGGAACGACGCGGCGCACGATCTCGACCACACGCTGTCGGAAAGTGATGCCACGCCGCTCGGCATAGTGTTGCGCGGGATCGATCCGGTCGTAGTCCGACGCCATGTCCTTGGCTCGATCGCGTGATAGCGTCCGGACGAGCCGGTCGCGCGTCGCGAAGTCGTCGCTGCCGTAATGCAGGTCCATCCTGTCTCGATGCCGAGACAGGGCAACGTAGCTGCCGTGCGCATCCATGCCCGGTGTAGCGAGCACATGGGTGCGGTCGACCGTCATGCCCTGGGCCTTGTGGATGGTCGCGGCATAGCCGTGATCGATGTGGGCATAGTCTTTCAGATCGAACCGCACAGACCTGCCGTTGTCGGTTTGAACCGTCATGCTCTTGACGCTGACCTCTTCGATCACACCGAGCGTGCCGTTCTTGACGCCGAGCGACCGCTCGTTGCGCAGGAACATGACCCGGTCGCCCCGTGCGAAGGTCCTTGCGCCGACCTCGACATCCACGTGAACATCGTCGCCGATATGTCCAGCAGCGCGCATGTGCTCGCGCGCTGCCTGGTTGAGCGCACGCACCTCGTAATTCGTGTGACTGAGAATGATCCGGCTCGCCTCAGGCTCAGCCTGCCTGTCGCGATCCCAGCGCTCGACCAGATCGCCGCGCGCCTCCTCGCGTGAGGCGGCCTGGCGTACCATGCCTTGTGCGTCATAAGCGCTGATCGCAGCGCCGATTCTGCCGGTTGCAAGATCGCGCGTGGCGTCACGCTGCCAGTCCTCGCGCTGCCGGCGCACCTGACCGATCTCGACGCCGCCTTGACGCTCGTGGATGGAGCGGAATGCGGCGCCGGCCTCGATCGCCTGCAACTGCTGCGGATCGCCGACCAGCACAACCTTTGCGCCGACGCCCGCCGCATGGGAGAGCACGCGCTCCAACTGGCGCGTGCCGACCATGCCGGCTTCGTCGATCACCAGCACATCGCTCGCGGTGAGAAGATCGCGGCCCTGTCCCCAGTTGTGTTCGATGCTGGCGATGGTGCGAGACGAGATGCCCGAACCGCTTTCGAGATTCTCGGCCGCGATGCCGGAGAGTGCCGCGCCTCGAACCTCGTAACCTGCCGCTGCCCAAGCCTGCCGCGCGACACCCAGCATGGCGCTTTTGCCAGTACCGGCATAGCCGACAACGACAGCAAGACCCCGGCCATCCGTAATGTGATCGAGTGCATCAGCCTGCTCGCCTGACAGGACAAGCCCGCGTTGCGCTGACTGTGCCAGAGCCCGCTCGCGATGTGTGTCGATCACCGCATGCTGCCTATCGGCGGCCATGCCTTCTGCCGCGCGATGCAGGCGCTGTTCAGTCTCGATCATCTGCCGGGTGGTGAAGCGATCTTCG
This sequence comes from Mesorhizobium sp. B3-1-7, assembly GCF_006439385.1. Taxonomy (NCBI): domain Bacteria; kingdom Pseudomonadati; phylum Pseudomonadota; class Alphaproteobacteria; order Hyphomicrobiales; family Phyllobacteriaceae; genus Mesorhizobium; species Mesorhizobium sp. B3-1-7. The sequence goes on along the minus strand of NZ_VFTL01000023.1, from coordinate 93,760 downwards.
CCGCGTCCGTCCCTGCCCAGTCCGACTAGGCCGGGCGCTCCGCTGATGGCTGCCATGACCTCGTTGAATTGATCGATCCCGTCGCTGTGCCGGTGCGAGAACTTCGCAATGTCCTTTCGGGTAAAGGTCGATTGCTGATGCGTGATTGCCACCAGCGCCACCGATGGATCCGCGATAATCCGCTCGCCATTGTTGCGGGCGATCTCGCGATGCAGTTCGGCGCGATCTGCCTCAGTGCCGGCGTCGTCGAGGCCGCTGCCCTCAATGCGCTGCGCCGGTGCACCGATCTGCGATTGCGGCTCCAGGGCAATGCCCTGCGATTCCAGACTGCGATGATCGATGCGGGCGTCGATATCAAGTTCGGCAAGGCGCTCATTGGCAAGCTCCGCCCATCGCTCGCGCCAGCGCTCAACCAAATCGGTGCGGTTCCAGTCGCGCACCTTTGCGCCAAAACCGTTCTCGTCGACCCATCGCATGGTGAGCATGACATGGGCGTGCGGTTTGATGCTGCCGTCCTCAGCGACATCCCAATGCACATTGAGATCGGCGATCATGCCTCGGCTGACAAACTCAGCTTGCACGAAGTCCTGCGCTAGCTCGATGCCTTGCGCCTGGCTCAGTTCTCGCGGAAGGGCGAACTCCACCTCTCGGGCAAGCTGCGCATCCTTCCTCACCTCGAAGGCTTCGACATCGTTCCACAGCCGTTCGCGATCGCTCCACGCTTGCGGTGCATTCTCCGGCAGCATCAAGTTGGAATGCACCACGCCGCGCTTGGCCGAGAAGTCATGGCTGCGTTCGATCCGCTCGTCGCGCAGCCGAGAGGCCGAGCGGTACGCGGCGGATGCCACAGCGCTTGAGCCGGCCTTGCGGCCAATGACCTTGACGTGAAGATGATAGATCGCCATCGCGATCAGATCATTTGCACGTCAAAGCGTACGTCGGCACGACGTATAAGCGCGCCCTCCCTCGAAAAATTCTCGGGATGGACCAGCCCGTCCCGGGCTGTCTCGGCAACCCTGAAGCCTTACGGCAGGCGCTCCCCTATCATTGCCACATCGACAATCAACGGAGACAGCTATGCGCAAACCACGCGACTACGACACGGAACTGAAAGCGCTGGAGGACAAAGCCAAGGAACTAAAAATCCGAAAGGTGCAGCAGCTTGGCGAACTGGTGATCGCCACCGGCGCCGATCAGCTCAGCACCGAAGAACTGGCTGGCGCGTTGGTCGCAATCACTGAGACGAAAGACACCGGAAAGCGTGAGGCATGGGCTAAGCGTGGAGTTATGTTTTTCGAGAGCCGGTCCCGGCGAACTGCTCCGGCATCTCAGGGCAATCCTCGCAGCACTCCAGCGCAACAAGGCAGCGCACAATCGCCGGCAAGTGGCACTAGCTCGCAGTGACATGCGCACGTGGCAGGTCGAGCGCCGCCAGCGCACCCGACATCTGATCGAACTCGGCGGCCTCGTCATCAAGGCAGGCATTGTCGAGCTCACCAATGACGATCGCGCCATCATCTATGGCGCGCTTGTTTGGGTCGCCGCGAAGCTGCAGAGCCAAGAAGGCGACCATGTGCGAGACACGTGGGGCGCGAAAGGAAAGGAGGCGTTCGATGCTGAACGACATGGAGAGCAAAAAAGCCGGCGAACGTAGATTGGGCGCGCGTCCAGGCGGCGCGAAGCCCCGAACAGAGCCCGGCGCCGGCAGCTTGGCCAACTGCCGCCATGACGGCGCGGGCAAAGCTGCTCGGGCCAAGCCAGGCGGGCTCGGCAGATGCATCCTGCGCGCCTGATGCTCTGGTTAGAGACGGAACGTGGGTGACAATCGTTTGACGCTGCTCCGCCATTCATCCATCTCCTGCCGCTATCAGGCCGGATGGCCCGCCCTTGGGGAAAGGTCGGGGAAGCACCGCACGTAGCTGGCTCACCTCTTCGTGGCGCGTGTTAATACAAGCTCCAAATTTTCGATTTCCGCCGACAGGCGAGCCTAAGCTTAGGGAAATGAACGAAGGCATGGTGCTATCAAGCCGCCGACCTTCTGAGATTATCGTCGCTTATTGAGATTGGCCGATTAGCCGCACCGAGGCTGCACCATCACGGATCAAATCCGCTGATTGTGCGATCGAACTTCATCCTCGATCTCGTCGACCAACGAAGCGATCTGCGTTTCCTCAACAATCTCTGGTGCGAAAGGAGAGCCCCGTAGGATCTCAAGCGCGCTATTGTACGCAGAGATGAGCTGACGATCCTCTGGCGCACCCACAATGAAATGCAGTTTCAATGGCTCTTGCACGCCATCTGCGACCGCAGCAAGATGCCCTCGCCAGCGACGGACCTTGTCCTTAATCCCATCAGCATCGGCCAAGTCTAACGACAACGGTTCATAGGCATGCCAACTGCCGTTTTTCCATGCGTGCTTGAACTCGATACTATCCGCTTTGCTGGATAAGACCTTCTTTTCAAGTTCCACGTTCAGATTCCGCTCGGCGAGCATGGTGCGGACGGGCCGCCAGATATCTTCGTCAGTCTTCCTGGCCTTCACAGTCACATCGTAGCGCCCGACAAATCGCTCATAGAGACGCTCGAAGGTTTTCGATGGATCGTTGGTCACACCGGAACTGACAGGTGACCATTGTAACGAACTATCATCGTTCGGTACGATTGACTTGGCGTAGGAGTCCAGTCTGCGATCGTCCCTGAACAGGCCCTCCTTGGGCAGCATCTTGGAAGCGCCACGCATACCCCGCTCGACACTCCGCATGGCAGTGACGAAGGCCTCGCGATCGAGATCCGGGAACACGCTTTTGATACGGCCAATGGTCTTCCGCGTGCGCCACCTCAGGATGCCCTCGCGTGGGACATGCAGGATCACGCCAACGTTCACGAACTCACCGGTTATGATGTCGTGGACGTAGCGCAGGACAATGAAGCTGTAGGGATGGCGATCGCTCATTTCAGTATCCTCCGCACTTCATCCAAACACCCGTCGATGTTGTCTCGTGCATCTCGAATTAGCTTAAGCGCTGCGTCAACGGCGGCCTTTGAGCCAGCCCACTCGTGCGGAACTGCGGTCTGATAGCTCGCAATTACCTTATCTGACAAGTTAACCCAGCGATCCTTGATGAGATCATAATCAACGTCGCGCCCCTTCAATCCCCCGACGAAGATGTGGGCTCCCGGCGCTCCGATCCAGCTCAGGCCACCTAGTGTCCAGGGTGGTTTCCAGAGCAGGAGTTGCTCGGTCATGAAAGCCAGCTCGTGATCGAATATCCGTAAATTGTCACCCTTCACCAGGCAGTTGGGATTCCCGTCGCGTCGATCAGGATTCTGGATGATCGCATCGAAGACCAGAATACCAGTTGCATCGGGCAGCATTGTGTCAGTAATCAAATTGCCCTTCGCCCATGCTGCAAACTGGTTGGGGACACGCAGCGATCCGAATCCGACAGGCGAGCTCGCGCCAAGCTTCTGGCGAACAGTTTCGTCTGAAACGGACTCTATGAACTCAGAAGGCAGCCGAACCCAATAAGGATGGGGCACAGGCAATCCGAGGTGCGCAGCCAAGCAGGCACCTATGCTCTCCCGAGACAAGCTCGACACCCCGGCATCGCATCCGACAGATAGCTTGCAGAAAACCTCGACGGTCTCTCCTGCCGCATTCTCGCACATCAGAAGGATGGGAGCGGTGCGACCCTGAGAGGCCGGACGCAGAAACTCTGTAGCAGTTACGCTTTCCAGCAATTTATCCCCCCAAGCAAGGATGGCACTGTTGGCTATCCCTCGCCCTTAAAAATTCTGATCAGTTACACCAACTCCGCAGCCTGCGCATACGTCGAAACCAGCGATGTCAGCGTCGCGCTCGGCTTCACCGCGTCATGCGGGATGAGCACATACGTCCATAGCTTTCCGCCCGTGTCCCTAGCGTGGTCGTTCGCATGATGAACCCATTTCCGAGCAGCTTTGGCCTTCGCCTGAACCACCGGGTCGCTTATCTCATTCTTCGCCTTGATCTCGACGATGAACTTGTCCCTGTCCGTCTCGACGACGAAGTCGGGCTCGTATGACTGCCCGGCCGCATATTCGATCCGGAACTGGCCGATGCCAGGCTTCATCCAACGCATGACTCCGGCTTCGCTCCCTGCTTCCACAATGACTGCGAATTCTCGTTCGGTGTCGGAATCGAATTTCTGGTACGGGTAGCAACATTTCGCGAAGCCTTCGAAGACATGCTTCGGAGTTTGGCCCAACGGGTTCACAGGCGTTCGGAAATCCCGAACGAATGCCTCGCTCGGCACGTTGAAAGCCTGCGGCTTCAGCATGACGAAGCCTCGGGAGACGCTCGCCCGGTAATCTGTCGCTGTCTCCCAATAGTGGTTCTGCATCTGCGCGAAAATGAACCGGGCCAAATCCTTGCCATGAACGATTAGCACGTTTTCAACGTCTTCCGGCGTTGCCAGATACGACCCCAGCCGCTTCACCATCTGTGCAGACAGCTTGAAGAGGAGTTCGCTCTGGGTTTCGTAGTCCACCTGCGGCAAATCCATGAGGTGCCGGACGAGGTAGTTCTCCAGCCGCTCTTCCTTCACGCCCTCGGTTGTGCGCGCAAGGAAGGCGCGGGACTCGTCGCGAAGCCGCTGCACCATGATCTGATCTGACAGTGGCTGCTTGGCGATTGTTTCGAGATTCGAAAGATCGAAGTCGTTGAAGCCGAAGTTCACCTCGCTCGTCGGCAGCACAACGATTTCAGGAATCGAAATGGTGTGCATAACGAGCTGTTTCGTCACTTTGGCCACAGTCGCGGCTACATCCGTTTTTCCTTCGAAAGTTTCGAACGTTCCCTGCTCCGGCGCCATCACCTCCTTCACGATCCGCGTGATTTCGGCCTGAACTTCCGGAGTTTCCAGCTTCTCGATACCCGTCTTGATCCGGCGCTCGAACTCCCGCTCGATCACGTCCCAAGCAACGCGCGCAACTTCCCGCTCTTCCTGAGTCTCGAACACGTAAGGACTCTGTTCGGATTCCCCGAAGCTTCCAGCGGTTCCGGTGAGCGATGTTTCGACATTCGAAGGAGCTTCAACGACATGCGCGCCGATATCGGACACGTCGCCGTTGCCGCCGACGATCACCGTCTTGCGGATAGAAATGAGGGAGTCCGGATCGCGCGCCGCTTTGATCACATCGTCGAAGCGATCATGTGCGATGATAGTCAAGCGGTCCACGGCTTCTACGCCCGTACGCTGGCCGTAGGGCAGACGAAGTCCCCGGCCCAGCGTCTGCTCTGTCAGAATGTCGGAGGCGGACGCACGCAGCGGAACGATCGTGTACAGATTGGTGACATCCCAGCCTTCCTTGAGCTTGTTTACATGGATGACGATGTCGGTCTGTGCGTCATGCTCCAGCGCCACGAGCTTGGTTGTTGCTTCTTCGGTCTCCTCGCCGCGCGTACCGGAATGGACTTCGATCACGCGACCCTTGTAGCGGCCCTTGAAGAAGCCATCGGACTCGATGTCTCTGCGGATTTCACTGGCATGGGCGGTATCTTGCGCCACCACGAGCATGAACGGATGGACAAGCTTTCGCCCGGTCTGCTGCGCATAGATCGCGAGTTCCGCTTTTGTGTACTCATGACAGTGAATGCCATCTTCCAGCTTCATCCGTTCAAGCTGCGTTGGTGTGACACTGTCTGCGCGGAATCCTGCCCGTGTGGCAACCGCCGGGTCTTTGACATAGCCGTCGACCATGGCCTGGCCGAGGGGATAATCATAAATCACGTTCTGGAACGGCACCGACCGAGCGCCGACCGAGCGTGGTGTTGCAGTCAGTTCCAGACCGATCACAGGCCGCAGTTCGGCAATGGCTGTCATGCCCGCCTTGGCGCGGTAGCGGTGCGCCTCGTCCATCAACAATACAAGGTCCGGCAGCCCTGACAGGTACTCGAAATAGCTCTCCCCGATGTATTCGTGGAGCTTCCGAATCCGTCCAGCTTCCTTATTGATCTTGTCGACATTGAAAATGAAGACAATCGCCGTGTCGCCGAGAAGATCGCCGCGCACGGCGTAGCCGCGCTCCCAGTTGTCTCCCGTTTCGACGATAGGCGGCAGCTGCGCGAACTCGGCAATGCCCTTGAAAACATACTTGGGAGCGTTCTGCTGGCTGAAGTCCGCGACGAGCTTGTCGTAGATTGTCGTGTTGGGCGCGAGGACAAAGAAATGCTTCGAACGCCCGGTAAGATAGAGATAGGCGATGAACGCGCCCATGAGGCGCGTCTTGCCAACCCCAGTCGCCAGCGCGAAGCAGAGCGACGGGAAGTCCCGCTCGAAATCCGTCACCGTGGGGTAGGTCGCCTTGATGGCCTCCAGCGCGGCGACAATATCCGCACCCTTGGAGAACTCCAACGTGTCGAGCACGTCAGCGAGGATGTCGAGCGCCTCGGCTTGCGGCGTTCGCAGAGAAAGCCGCGCTTTGATCTGGTGAAGCTGGCGCTGCAACATCATTTTTCTCCCGCAATGTCGAAAAGCGGCAACATTGCTTCGGCTTTCCCTCGTTTGGGTTCCTCCATTCTGTCTGCCGGCTCCGCCGGCTCGACGGAATCCACTTTCTCCGGAAGGTTGGCGATCCGCAGGGAATAGTCGTCTCGACCCCACTCGCATTTGGCCAGGATGGAGTGAGGAATCTTCTTCACCGTCAGATTGGGAAAGCTATCCTCCTTGGCGTTGAAGGCTTTACAGCAGACCAGCAGAGTCCGCTTCGGACCGACTTCCTCGGACAGCTTCTTCAGCGCGTCATAGGTGAGCGATTGCGTCGTGACGTAGACGAAATCGGTCTCCGTCGAATGGCCGTGCCGCCAGTATTCAGCCGGATCCTGGCTGGGTGTGTAGGTAAAGCCGAGATGCTTGCACAACGCCTCCGCCAGCATCGCTGCATTGTACTCTTTGGCGATCACCCAATTGCCGAAACGGTCCTTCTCCAGAAGAGACGGGGCGAGCCGATAGAAGCGGAAGCCGCCGCCACCCTTCCATCCGGTCGCGTCCGTCACACCGCCGGGGTCATCGCCGTCGATGACCTTCTTTAACCGGGGCGCGATATGGGTGACAGCATGATCCCCGAGTTCGACCATGATCCAACGGCGGCTCATTTTGTGTGCTACGGCCCCGGTAGTACCTGATCCCGCAAAAGAATCGAGCACTAGATCGCCAGGATTGGTGGATAGTTGAACAATGCGTTGGATCAATCGCTCCGGCTTCGGGGTATCGAACACTTTCGACGCTCCAAATAGAGCTATGCTTTCCTTCTTCGCCTCATCGGTGTGACCAACTTCAGCATGCGGCCACCAGTTGTGAGGTGTCATCCCGTCACGAACTTCAGACAGAAACAACTTCAGGGCAGGTACGGAATTTTCTCCTCGTAGTCCCCACCACAGCCTATCTTCTTTAACGTGAACCGCGTGTGTCGCTTTGTCATACTTCCATGCTTTTACGCGATTCTTTACCAACTCACCCGTGAACGGATTCTCAATCTCGTAAACGAGATTTGGTCTTTGTGCTACGCTCGCCTGATTGAGATAGTCCACCGACTTCCAAGGCCCTCTTGGATCGTTGTCAGGATTTGAATACCGAGCTTCGGATTCGGTTGATCGCGGGAGGAGATTATTGGCAAATGAGTCTGATTTTCTGTAGACGAGGATCAGATCACACAGCGACGCAATCCCCTTAAAATTGTTGCTTGCACTATATTTCTTCTGCCAATTTATCTGGCGAACAAAATTTTCTCTTCCGAACACCTCATCGCAAACTACCTTTAAGTAGTGTCCTTCATTCTCATCTATGTTTATCCACAACGACCCGTCGTTCGAAAGAAGCCGACGCAACAGCTCGATTCTATCCCGGATCATGGAGAGCCAAACAGAATGCTCAAGACCGTCGTCGTAGTGAGTAAACGCCGCGCCTGTGTTGTACGGTGGGTCTATGTAAATGCATTTGATCTTCCCCGCGAAATTTGCCTCCAGCGCTTTCAGCGCGAGGAGGTTGTCGCCGTGGATCAGGATGTTGTCGAAGATGTCCTCCCCGGAATGACGCTCCGCTGCATGGTCGGAAAGTCCGGCATCCTCAATCAGAATCCTCGGCTCAAGCCTTGGCCGCTCGTCCTTCCCGATCCAGGTGAGTTCAAGGCGCGTTTTCTTGCTCATACCACCAGTTCCCAACGGATCGTCATCAAGGGCGTGATTTTTGGCGTGATCGCCAGCTTCGCCGCGACATCGTTCAACTTGTCGTCGATTTCACTGCGGATTTCCCGCAGCCTCTTGAAGCTATCGAACACAAGGTCGTCGCGTTCCTGCTCCAGTTTCTTGATGCGGCGTTCTTCCTCGATCTTCTCAGCTAGCGGGATCGACTGGTTACCGCGAAGTGATCTTTTGGCCGCCTCGGCTTCCGCATGGAGCTCCTTCGCCCGGCGCTTGTTGGCGCTTTCGAGGTCGTCGGCGTAGGCTTCTAGCTTCACGGTCTCCTCGTCCAGCCATTTCCGACTCTCGTTCTCGGCTTCCTGCTGCGCCGCCTTCATCGCCTCCCCGTCTATGGTTGCCATCCTGTCAGCCGGATAGGCGATATTGACTGCGCTGGCGACGGCGGGCACCTGGAAGAGCCGCTCGGCTGTTTCCTGAGCAAGAACCTTCCCATCATCGGTTGCCGCCGCGACAACGATGCTCTCGCGTGATCCAAGCGCCGTCTCGGCGCGCAGGAGAGAAACCTTCAGCCATCCAGCCTTTCCGGCAACCCGCTCGAGATCGGACAGTCGAGGCTGGCCATCCGCCCGGTAGGCCTTGTAATCAAAGACCAGCTTCGTCTCCTGAAGATCACGGGCTCGGGCTGTCTCGACTAGACGATCGGCAAGGGTGTCATCACCCAATCGGAAAAACTGCCAGCCTTTCTCATCAGCCAACGGCCACGCAGTCGACCAGATCCTTCCATCGTGTTCGAAGTGGGGGATGTCTTCGCTATGGAAGGTTGCCTCAGGAAGCTCTGCGCGCGCGACCAGCCAGAGGCGGCGTTCGAACTCGGACATGCCATGACGTATGTCCGCATCGCGCTGCTTCAACATGTCGGAGATCGACTTGTCGAAATTGTCGAAGAGCTGTTGGCGGGTCTCAGTCATGTCGGCCTTGATCTGGTCCTCAAGCTCAGTTTCCAGCTTCTTGAATGCCGCATCGATCTCAACTCCGGGGCGGCAACTCTGGACAACGGCGAGCACTTTCTTCTCGAAATCGATGCCAGATTCGATTGAACCGAGAACTTGATCGCTCGCTCCGAACACGCCCTGAAACAGATGGAATTTGCTGCTGAGAAGTTCGTGAATGCGTTTTTCGGCCTGGTTCTTTAGGTTCAGCATGTTGACGACGGTCACATCGATCGCCTGCCCGTAGCGATGGCAACGGCCGATCCGCTGCTCGATGCGCTGCGGGTTCCATGGCAAATCGAAATTGATGACCAGGGAGCAGAACTGCAGATTGATGCCTTCCGCGCCGGATTCCGTGGCAATAAGAATGGCCTTATCGTCAGACTTGAAGGCGTTGACGATCGCGCTTTTCATGTCGGCTCCCTTCGAGCCGGAAAATGCGTCGGTGCCTTCCTTCTCCTTCTTCCAGGCCTTGTAGATTTTCTGGCTTTCCAGATCGCTGTTCGAGCCGTTCATTAAAGCGATCTGTCCTGCATATCCGTGCTCTGACAGGATTTCAGCGAGGTAGCGCTGTGTCCGTACTGACTCGGTGAAAATCACCGCCTTGCGCTTGCCGCCTAGCTTCTCAACCGCGTCCAGAACCTCGGGCAGCTTCCGAAGCAGCATGTTGCCCTTCGAACTTGGACCGATAGACCGAGCAAGCTCGACATAACCCTCCAGCTCGGCGATTTCAGCCGCAAGAACCTTCGGATCGATTGCGCCGGGCTTGTCGGTTGCGCCCGCATCGTCCGTCCCGTTGTCGCTCTCTTCGACAGACAGCGCGGCATCGTCGGCGATCTCCGCGCCAACTTCAGCCATGTCGTCAATGTCAGCGACGACGCTTTCATCCGCAACGTGGTTGCGGCGAAGTCGGGCGATGACGTTCTGAAGGAACTGAGTTATCGCCGCAATGGATGAGCCCAGCGTCTTGCGCGCGCCAATCAGCACCAGTTGGTTCGGCTTAGAACCGAAGGCGATAGAGTCCTTGCGTTGCAGGTAATCCGAAACGCTGTCGTAAAGCTTGGCCTCCAGATCGGGAGGGTTGAAATCGAAGGTAACAGCGATCCGCTCGGTGTACCGGACGTGCCCGGCCTTCAATACGTCGCGCCTCAGGTGCCGCTTGTAGATCGGACTCAAGCGCCGCCGGAGACCCTGCAAGGACAGCCTATCCGATGCGCGGCCATACATGGTCCGAAAGCTCTGCTCGTCGCCGAAGAAACTGTCATCGATCACGGAAACCAGCCCGTAGACTTCGATCAACGAATTCTGAAGGGGCGTGGCCGTCAGCAGTATTTTGAAGCGAGATGCGAGCACATCACGCAACTTCTTCGCTCTGCCCGATTGGCCCTTCTTGTAAACGTTACGCAGCCTGTGCGCCTCGTCGATGACGACGAGATCCCAACCGACATGCTGAAGCTCTTCATGCTGCCGGGCGGCGTGCTCATAGGACGTGATGACAATCGCGGCCGGATTGTCGAACGGGTGTTTCTGGCCGCCCCTCACTGCCTCCCGATATGTCTTCGAGTCGAGGATGACGCTCGGAAGGGAAAATTTCTGTTGAAGCTCCTGCTGCCACTGTGTCCTGAGCGATGCCGGGACTATCAGCAGGACATGACGGCGGCGCTCAGCCCATTTCTGGGCAATTACCAGACAGGCCTCGATCGTCTTCCCAAGCCCGACCTCGTCGGCCAGAATCACGCCTTTGGAAACAGGTGAGTGCAACGCGAACCGCGCCGCCTCAACTTGATGGGGTTTCATGTCGACGCGAGCAGTCGACAAGGATTTCGCGAAGGCTTCGTCGTTCCGCCCTTCGAGCATGATGCGATGGGCAAAGAACTTGCTGTGGTAGTGCGTGTATTCCGTCATTTCCCCCAAGCCCAGGATCGGATGTCGGATCAATCGGAAGTGCTGATTCGGACAATCGCGATAGCGCGCCACCCTAAACCGGTTGCGCTACTTCACTAAGTTTTTTTGCCGTGATTAGTGAAGTCGGTTAGTGGATCTCGTCTCTGTCGCTGGCATCTCGCAAAATTCCGGCGAAATGCTCGATCTCTTCAATCAGTCGAGGGCCATACTTGGCATCATCAGGGCCGTTTCCGCCAAAAACCACCGAAAGGCGCACGGTCGCCTTGCTTGATGTTCTTTAGGCCGCCTGCCACACTTGGTTTAATATCCGCGCAGCGAGCGCGGCCTTATCTTGCGGCAGAAAGCGACCGTAGTGGTGCGCGACCATGTCCGGTGTGTCCTGGATAGCGTAGCTTGCCTGCTCATAAGAGCCGGTCTGTTTCAAGATATGCGTCGCCAGCACGTCACGGACATTGTGCGGACCGTGAGGAAGAAGACCGTGAATGGCGCCGCGCTGGGTGTATGGATTGTAGATGCCATATCGCTGGATAACCAGGCGCCATGCCTCATAGAACGTGTTTCGATCGTATGCGGCATCCTTGCTGGTCGCCTTAACCGTTTTTATAAAGAAGGTGCCGGGGTCTTCCGTTCCTCCTAGCAACACTCGGCGGTGCCTATCGATATACGCTTCGATGTGCTCGTATAATCCACCCAGGTCCGGCAGGACGAGCCGAAACGGCTTGCTTCCGAAAAAGGACGAGTTCGCGTTCTTGAAAGCGACTGACGGAATGAGCACCTCCCAGCCCTTTTCGCGCTCGCTCCAGCGGAGTTCACCGCGTTTCATGTCGGCAAGCTGGCGCTCAGACCGCGGGAGTCTGCCGCGTTCACTGACCATCAACTGACGAAGGTTCTTCTGTCGCAACCCTAGATGCAGCCCGAACCTAAGCATCAGGAACGAGCGGACTGCTTCGGCGGCAGGACGGCGATAGAAGCGCTCATCAGGCATGAGCCGAAGAATCTCTTCAGTGATCTTTCGATACTCGCCGACTGGGCTATCGGCCTCCAGCACAGGCATGATTGGTTCAAAGGGATCACGATGCACACGCGCGACACGCTGAATTTCCTTCACGCGAGAGGTGGCGTGCTTGAAGTAGACATCGCAGGCGTCGTCCCAGTCTCCGCTGGCGCGATCAATGTCGGTCTGTGAAACCAGTCCATTGATGGGGCGGACCCGAGACGCCAGATGGGGTTGCTGCCTGAGCCAGCCCGTGTCCTTGCGGGTGAGCGCGAGAGAAATTCGCAGCATGTCCACCTCCCATGCAGTGTAGAACCCGCGCCGCCTCTCGCGCCATTGCACATACCAGTCCCAGACAGAGGGAAAGACGAGCAGGCCAAAAGTCACATGCTGGGTTGGAACGCCATAGCCACGTACAGGTCCGCGCGGATGCGCGGCCAAGGCACCGAACATCAAACCGAGATGCTCGACCTTCTGCGATGCCGTCTCTTCGCCCCAAACACCGTTGCGCTGCAGACCGAACGCAGTAAGTGTCGCAGTCTTGAAGCGGATCAGATCCGCCATTTCCATGGCAAGCGCAGGTGGAGCGTCGATGACGCCGGACATCAGGTCGGGGTCCGTGAATTGGGCGCCACGATCGTCCTGTTGCTCGCGCTGAACTCGATAGCCGTCATTTGCAACATCCGACTGGCCATAGGTGATACCCGGGAAACGGATGGCGTAACGCTGTTTCAACGCGGCCGCCTGGAATTTCCGGTAGTCAGTTGATCCGCTGATAATTACGCGCCGAACCCATTCCAAAATCTCTTCCTGCTCCTCGGAACGACGCGTGTTGAAGTCGTCAGGCAGGTGCCACGCGAGCCGACGGCGTTCAGCTGGGCCGATATCATCGAGAATGTGGCCGGAGGCGGAGCGCGTCTGAAGCGGGAGTCTCGCTTTAAAATACCCTGCTGAAAGACGATAACGACGCTCGATCCGCGCTAGCACTTCCATGCTTGCCACGCTGCGCGGCGATTTTGATCCCTGGAGCCAGTGACGAATTGTCGAGCGGTCTAGACTTTCGTCGTCTCGCACAACAGCACGATGAAGATGCCAATAGCTGTCGCCATGGCGGCGCATCTGGAACTCCAGCGCCGCCTGGAAGCTCGGGTGATCAGACGCTTCCTCGAAGAGTGGTGGTGGGAACTCCTCGATAGCGCGCGGTTTCATGCCGGACTTTTGCCGGTCGACCGCTACTGCAGGCTCCCGCTCTAACCGCTCGAGCTTTTTTTGACGACTTGGAGCTGGCGCCTTCCCTGCCGGCGGTTGCGGGCGTTCCCGCTCATGACGCTGCGGTTTCGTGTTGCGACGGCCGGCGATGGTCGCCCGCTTCGGCGCAGCTTTCGTATTTCGAGCGATCGCGTCCAATGCTGGCTCGATTGCAGTTCGGGCAGATCGAAGCGTTTCACCGTCGACGTCGCAACAAATGCCGATTTCTTGCCAATCATAGCCGCGCAATTTTCGCGGCGGTGTTTTAGCACAGGAGATCAGGTTGAGCAGAAACGCGCTGATGCGGGCACTTTCTTGAGGGGGAAACAGTGGGTCGAGACGGATACGGCAGAAATCAGAGATTTTGCGGGAGAGCAGTCTGGTATGCGGAGTTTCAGTCATGCGGGCAAGCGATGCGATTTTGTCAGCGAGATGAGTGAAGGAGAGCGCGCACATACGCGATTCTTATCGCTTGGGAGGACCAAAGCGCATGTATCTGACAGAAATGTCGCAAAAGGCTTATATGAGCACGAGCTGGAACTTAAGGGCGCCGCGCCGGACCCTCTTCCTACCCGCAGTGGAAGGCGTGATCCGATCCCGTCGTGGCAGCTTTTTCATGCTCCGGCCTCGCTTGCGAACACGCGCAATTCGGTTGGTGCAGCATGGCAGAAAGTTCGAAAAGCTTCCAAGAACCCCAGTCGATTGCGAATTGTAGAACTATTTGCCGACCGCTTTGGGGCCGACAGCGGATCGGCAGCTTTGAGCTCCGAAACCCAAAGAACGGACGTACAACTCGAAGGGACCGAGGTCTCGGATTGGCCCTCAGCCGACATTCGGAATCGACGGGCGCCCCAGACGTCAACCCGTTTGGTCGGACAGACCCTCCGTCCCGGCACGATTGAGCGCAAGGCTGGGCTCCTGGGCGAAGAGTTCGGCGAGGAAATCGGCGAAGACCCGGACTTTGCTAGCGAGGGAGCGGCCCGCTGGCCGCACGGCTGTGATTACTAATGGCCTCGGCGCATAGTCCGTCAGGATTTCGCGCACTGCACCTGACGCAATCTCTGCTCCGAACAACCAACCGGGAGCATGAGCGATTCCGATGCCGGACAGGACGGCGGCTCGTATTTGTTCCGCATCGTTGGTGCGGAAGGCGCACTTGGGAGTATGCATGACGGGACCAAAGCGATCCCGGAACCCCCATATGCGGGGCGAACCCTGCGGCGCGTATATAATACAGGAATGCTGTTCCAGTTCGGCCGGTATTGCCGGCTCGCCGTGAGCCTCGAGATAAGCGGGGGTCGCCACGGTTACCACCGGCGTCTGTGCGATCCTCTTGGCAATCAAACCGGAGTCGGAGAGGTCGCCATTGTGCACGGCGAGGTCGATACCGTTTTCGATCAGATTCATCATCCGGTCAGCCACGACCAATTCCACCGACACGTCGGGGTAGCGGGCGAAAAACTGCTCAAGCCGCGGCACGACGTAGATGCGACCAAAGACCGGGACTACCGTGGCGCGGACCAGTCCCGACGGTGCGACCCGACCCCGGCCTACCCGCGATTCAGCGGCTTCGAGGTCGCCCAGCAGCCGAACGCCGGATTCGTAGAAGTCGCGGCCGGCCTCGGTGAGCATGAGGCTGCGTGAGGTGCGCTGCAGCAGCTGCGCACCCAGGTGCGCCTCAAGCGCTGCAACTTGCTTGCTGACGGCCGGCTGGCCGACGCCGAGCGAGCGGGCTACGGCCGAAAAGCTGCCACTCTCGACTACCCGAACGAAGAGCCTGATCGCTTCCATCCGATCCAAATTCGCCTCCACCATTCCATTTTGGGAATTGATCCTATTCCATCCGCCATTCTACCCCTCCTCAAAGGGATGGCCTAGCCTCTCCCCATCGGGTTGAAGACAGCCCGAGCAACTCGAGGAGAATGGAATGACCAAGATTGCTGAAAATCAGCATTGCGACACGGAAGCGCTGACTGCGATCGTGAAGGAGATGGCGGCTTCCATGACGGGCGAACAAAGCACGCGGCATTGGGCGGACGACGCGCTGTGGTTCGACATCCCGCCGTTTGCCTCGCGTGGGATCCAGCCGGCAATGAAGACGTTCGATCGCGTCTTCAAAGGGTTCAAGTCGTGCGACATCAATATCCTGCAAGAAGACGTCACCATCAGCGGAGATATGGGCGTGGTCTGCACCGTCCAGGACGTCAACATCGTCCTCAAGAACGGTGGTGCCAAGCACGCGCTCATCCGCCAGACGGACTGCTTCAAGCGGCGCGGCGGCAGCTGGAAGCTGTTCCATGAGCACGCCTCGCTAGCCTCGGGTGGCGAATGGGACGGCAAGATCGTGACGGCCTAAAACTCGCGGCGACGTGCCGGCGGCCCTCGGGCCGCACCACTCGCCCCCCTCAACCCACATCATCGCCTGACCAGGCCCGCGAGCCATGTTGCGGCCGCGAGCAGTCACGCACTTTTCTTGGAGATTTCAAAATGGCCTACACCCTTGATCCCGAACTTGCTGGCCGCTCTTCCCAAGCCGATGGCCGGGCCCGCGGCGATCGCGCGCCAGGATGGCAGCGCCGGCAGTCCGACACCCGCCGCCGCTGTCCCCCATCAGCGCTCCGCTTGTGGCGCAAGGCTGTCGGTTTCGACGGCTATTGAACACGTTCGCTTCTGGAATGGTGCGGAAGCCCGCTTGACGACCGAGTAGAGGCGCAAAACTGCCACATCGCGTGTCGAATTGCCCGCAAGTCTCATAATTCAAGGCTGAGCGTCTTAATCCATTTCAAGCCATGGTCGGTTGCGGCCCTGGGCTTGTATTCGCATCCAACCCAGTTCCGATAGCCAAGCCGTTCAAGCGCTGCAAACACGGCAAGATAGCTGATCTCGCCTTCATCGGGCTCGGCACGGCTCGGCACCGCCGCAATCTGGACGTGGCCGATCTTCGGCAAGTGACGGGAAAGTCGAGTCAGCACATCGCCTTGGCTAATCCCGACATGATATATGTCAAACATGATCTTTAGGTTCGGCGCTCCGACTTGATCAAGCATGTCAGCGGCTTCCTCGATCGTGGAGTAAAAGTAGTTCGGTTTGTCGCGCTGGTTGATTGGCTCCAGCAGGATCGTCAGGTCTGGGGCAGCATTGGTGGCGAAGACAAGATTCTCGATGAACACTTGCTTTCCTCGCGCTCTTTGGTCCAGCGGAACGACGCCAGCCATCGCGTGGATCGAGTTCGCGCCGGCTTGGCGCGCATAGCCGGCGGACATCGCGAATCCCGTGCGAAATTCGCTCTGGCGTCCATCGATGGCGCCCAGTCCGAAATCGCTCTTGTCGGTATCGCCCAGCGGCGTGTTGATCCCAAGAAGAGTGAGTCCGTGATCGATACAACGCTGCTTCACCAATTCCGCTGGCGTCGCGTACGGCCAATGCAGTTCGATGGCTTTGAACCCCGCTGCCGCCGCTGCGTCGATGCGATCAACGAGCGGGCGGTCGGGCCACAAAAATCCTAGGTTTGCGGAGAAGCGGAGCATGGTCGATCCATCATTGGACGAAGCGTCCTGGGTGTTTAGATCCGAACGCTGCCTTGTTGATCAGAGTTATGGTCGCTGATTAGGATGGCGCTCGTGGCGGTCGCAGCATCCGCATCATCAGGCGTCTTGCGTAGACCAGTTGGAAGCGCGGGTTCCCCTGGACGACGTCTCAATTCCCCCGTTGTCTTCACGAATGAGATCGCTGCCCTTGGCACCGATCATGATCGAAGCAGCATTGGTGTTACCGCCAATCAGCCTCGGCATGACGGAAGCGTCGACAACACGCAATCCTTCGAGGCCGCGAACTTTGAGCCTCGGGTCGACCGTCGCGAGCTCGTCAACACCCATCCTGCAGCTGCCAACCGGATGGTAGTCGGTCTCAGCAGTCTGCCGGACAAAGTCGAGGATCTGCGCGTCAGTCTTAACGTCGGCCAGAGGTGCATAGGGACGGGATACATAGGGTCTGAACGCCTTGGACTCCATGATTTCCCTGCCAATCCTGACGCAAGCAATCATCTTTTTGGCGTCAGACGGATCGGCCATGAAGTTCGGGTCGATCAGCGGAGCATCCAGAGGGTTCGACGAGGCAAGCCTGACTTCGCCGCGGCTCACTGGCCGCATGTTATTGTTGTGTAGCGTGATGCCATTGCCGGGCAGCTTGGTGAACCCATGGTCGATGACCCACGCCGGCAGGAAGTGGACGGAAATATCGGGCTCCTCGAGCCCGGCTTCGCTCATGGTATAAGCCACGGCTTCGCACCCCGATGAGGTGACCGGGCCTGATCTGAAGAGCAGGTAGCGGGCGCCGTGGATATATTTGTAGGGGAAGCGCGCCGCGTTATCGTAGGTGAGGTTCGTGGTCGCGTGCCAAATGGCCGCCGCATCGAGATGGTCCTGCAGGCCTTTGCCGACACCAGGCAGGTCGTGCATTACCGTCACGCCGGCTTGCTCGAGGTCATATGCCGGGCCGATGCCGGAAAGAAGGAGGAGCTTAGGGGAATTGAAGGCTCCAGAGCTGACAATAACCTCCCGTGTCGCGCGCACCCGGGCGGTGCGGTTGTCATTCCCGACCAGTTCAATCCCCACGGCGCGCCCTTTCTCGATGATGATCCGCGAAACGAGGGTGTTCGCGTAGACGTCGAGATTCGAGCGGGACTTGCGCGCCGGATGTAGGAACGCGCGGGCGGAGCTCATGCGCCGTCCGTCTTTCACAGTGTATTGGAAGTGGCCGACACCGTGCTGGCTAGCACCATTGAAATCCCTGCTACGCGGTATCCCGACCTCCGTACACGCTTCAATAAAAGTCGCGGTCAGAGGATTAAGGTAGGTGAAGTCGGTGACGTTCAGCGGGCCGTCGTTGCCGTGATATTCGTCGTGCAGTCGGGTATTGGCCTCCAGGCGTTTGTAGACCGGCAGAACGTCTTGGTAGCTCCAACCTGTGCATCCATCCTCGGCCCAACGATCGTAGTCCTGATGGCTGCCGCGTATATAGATCATCCCGTTGATTGAACTCGTACCCCCAATCGCTTTGCCCTGCGGGATGAACATTTCCCGATTGTTCAGGTGCTTCTGAGGTACCGTGCGGAACGCCCAGTTGTATTTGGTTCCTTCGATCAGGCTCTGGATGCCGGCAGGCATGTGGATCATCGGCGACAAGTCGCGGCGACCAGCCTCCAGGATCAGGACCCGGACATCTGGATCCTGGCTTAGCTCGCTTGCGAGCACACAGCCGGCGGAGCCTGCACCGATGATGATGTAGTCGTAGTCTTTACGCATGTTGCGCACCAATCTTTCCGGCGAGTAGTGGCAATGGCTCGGCGCCGTTGCGCGATGAAAGAGGTGAACGGCCCACTCCCTGATAGTGGGGTCGATCTAGGCTGCGACCAGCCGAGGCCGCGCCGTGTCCGCACCAGGGATCGGACGCAGGTCGGCGATCTGGGCCGCACGCCAGAGGCGATCCAGTTCAGCCGCCTGCATGCGCAGTTGCGGCGAACGCACCACCGGGCGTGAGATCGCGCCGACCATGTAGGCCACTTCCTTGTAACGCGTGTGAAGGTCCGCGTAGGGGAAGCCATAGATCGCGTGGTTGAGCGGCGCGAGACGACGATGGAGGGCTTGCGCTGCCAGCAGGTCGCCCTTTTCGACGAGACGCAGCATTTCCACGCATTCGTAAGGAGCGAGCGCAGCCAGCCCGGACAGGATGCCATCGGCGCCGGTCGAGAGGTTGTGGAAGAAGGTGGACCCTACCGAAGGCAGGCAGATGATCTTCTTGTTGAGAGATTTCAAGGCGTAATAGTCGCGATCATAACGCACGCAGTCCCCGGCCTGCGCCATCTTCACTCCGACCACCTGGTCGATCTCGGCTGCCATCTTGATCAAGGCTTCGTGCGGATAGGAAAGCTGGTCGCCGGAGGCCAGCTGGAACAGCAGAATGGGCATGTCCAAGCCTTCCGCGACCTCCTTGTGGAAGTGGAAAGCGTACTCAGGGCTATGATTGGCGTTGTACGCCGAGAGGTAGGGCGAGCAGACCATGACCGCGTCGGCGCCCGCTTCTCGTGCCTCTTCGCCGCGACGTATCGTTGCCGGAGGTGCCCAATCGAATATCGCCGCGACAAGTGCTTGGCCCGGAAGGAGGTTCTCCTTGTGCACAGCGACGGCACGCTGACGTTCCTCGGTGGTCAGCGCCGGGGACTCCGCGGCGAATGCGTTGACGACAAAACCCTGTATCCCAGGCACTGACGCCAGGTCGCTTGTGCGCTTGGCCATTTCGTCCCAGTCGACCTCAAGGTTATCCTTGAAAGGCGTTATATTGGCGATCAGCACGCCACCATCGAGCTTCATGGTTTCCTCCTACTCAGCGAGGGCGCCGACAACTTCGGCCGGGCCCGATACGATTTTCTTGGTGAAAAGGCGTTGTACTTCGGCATCCGACAATCCCATTTCATGCAGAATTTCGGAGGTGTGGGAGCCGACTTCGGTCGAGAGAGTATGGAGTTCCGGGACCTGGCCGTCGTAGCGAAGGGGGTGGTTGACGAGCGTTGCCGTTTTCCCGTTGACCTCAACCTCGCGGAAAACGTTGTTCGCGGCGATCTGCGGATCGGCCGCAACGGCCTCATAGTCCTGGACGATCCCGTACCATACGCCGCGCGCATCGAACGCTTTTGAGAGATCATCATACGTCCAGCTGCGAACGGCTTCGGCAACCGCCGCCGCCAGCACGTCACGGTCGTCGTAGCGATCGAGGTGTTGCAGCGCCCGAAGGGCATCGCTGTCCAGCGCCTCGGCGACATTAGCGATGTCATTCGTCGGGATCACGACCTGGGCGTCGGCGATACGATAAACGCCGGTCGGAGCTTCGTGGAACCAGGTGATCAGATTTTCTTGGCGGTCGAATGCCTCTGTTCCGGGCCTGCTGGACATGTAGTTCGTGAGTGGCTCGGTCTGGAGGTCCAGGCCGGAATTCAAGAGACTGCCTTGAACGTGAGTGCCCTTACCCGTCTTCAGCTTCTTAATGTAGGCGGCCAGAACGCCCATCGCGAGCAAAGCGCCGCCGTGCTGATCGACGATAGCGCACCCTGCCGCCGTCGGACGATCGTGTGGGCCAGTGGCGGAGATGAAACCTGAGCGGGCCTGGATAATCAGGTCTTGAGCCGTGCGGCCGACCATAGGTCCATTCAGGCCCCAGCCCGTCCCGCTTGCGAAGATGATATCCGGCTTGCGCTTCTTCAGGTCCTCATAGGACAGGCCCAGTTTGTCCATGACGCCGGTGCGGAAGTTCTCTACCACGGCATCCGCCTGATCGATCAGCTTGAGGACCAGCTCCTTGCCCTCGGCCGACTTCAGGTCAACGGAAAAGCTGCGCTTGTTGCGGTTGGCCGCCAGGAAGAACCCGCTCACGCCGCCGACGAATACCTTGGCGCCTGACCAACTTCTCTCAAATGGACCCTTAGCAGGTTCGATCTTGATGACGTCGGCCCCCATGTCCGCCAGGTACTGGGTCGCGGCCGGCCCCTGCAGAAAGTGGCAGAAACTGACGATTTTCATTCCTTGCAGAAGCATCTGTGCATTTCCTTGTGCAGTAAACGGTAGCGTTACGCCGCAATCACAGGGGTCGCAGCGCGTCGATCGTGCTGGTCGGCGATGTTCTGTTGGGTCGCAGGGTCGAACACGTGGATTTCTTCTGTAGCGATCGACAGGTTGACGGCTTGACCGGGTGACAGGCGCCGGAACGGGTCGACACGGGTCACTGTCACTTGCTTCTCGCCGAGGCGCACCTGAACGAGTTGCTCCGACCCCAGAAGCTCGGTGATATCGACGTTGCCGGATGCGAAACTGCCTGAGCCGGCGCCATCGATGACGATGTGTTCTGGCCGGAGGCCGAGCAGTGCATTGCCACGGAGCGCCAGGACTGCCGGTTTCAAACGATCCGGTACCGGCATCTTAAGGTCGCCGGCCGTGAAGAACAGGCGGTCGCCGGTCGAGGTGATGCCGACCTCGATGATGTTCATCGGTGGCGAACCGATAAAGGTGGCGACAAAAATGTTCCTCGGGCGATGGTAGATATCTTCGGGTGTTCCAGCCTGCTGGACCTCGCCGTTTGCCATCACGACGACGCGATCGCCGAGCGTCATAGCCTCGATCTGGTCATGAGTGACGTAGATCGAAGTCGCGGTGATACGGCTTTTGAGCCTTTTCAGCTCCTGCCTCATTTCCAAACGAAGCTTGGCGTCGAGATTTGAAAGCGGTTCGTCGAACAAGAAAAGTTTCGGATGCCGGACAAGGCAGCGGCCGAGCGCAACGCGCTGTTGCTGTCCGCCTGATAACTGGCGGGGTTTGCGGTCAAGCAATTTCCCGAGTGCCAAAACATCGGCGGCGCGTTTGATTTCGCTGTCCACCTGCGCCTTCGGCATACCGCGATTTCGCAGTCCGAAGGCCATGTTGTCGTAAACGTTCATGTTCGGGTACAGCGCGTAGTTCTGGAACACCATCGCGATGTCCCGCTGGGCGGGACTGAGGTGGTTGGCATGCTGCCCCCGAATAGACAGCTTGCCCGACGTGATGGTCTCAAGACCCGCGACCATTCGAAGGGTAGTCGTTTTGCCGCAACCAGACGGCCCGACCAACACCACGAATTCGTCGTGCCCAAGCGACAGGTCGACATCCTTCACGACCTGAACGGCCCCGTACGATTTGTTTATTCCGACGAGTTCCACGCCCTGCATCGGTTTCCTCCTCCGCAATCCAATTGCGCTTGACTACCTAAGGTCGGGCTTGTAATCGATTACAGAACGCTTGTCTAGAGGCTGTAAATTGTCATTTCTCGAACGTGTTTCTTTCAACCACGCCACATTCGGTCCGGAGGCGTCGTTCACCACGATTTTGGAGACCGTTGCTGCGACAGGCGCACGGGGCGTCGGCGTATGGACCGAGCGGCTTGACGGGCTGTCGCCTACTGCGGCTGGTGAGCTCATCCGAGACCACGGCCTCGCGATCAGCGGTGTTAACCGGGGAGGTTTCTTTACAGGTTCGACGAAGAAACAATGCAAGGCCGCCATCGAGCAAACGCTGCGTCAGATCGAGGCGACGGCGGAATTGCAAGCTGACACCCTAGTCATCGTTCCAGGCGGTCTGCAGCCGGATATGACGGATATTCGGGTCGCGAGAGACCAGGTTAAGGAGGGGATAGCCCGTGTCGCGCCGTTCGCGCGCGATCATGGCGTTCGTCTTGCAATCGAGCCATTCCATCCAGCCCTGACGGCGCTGCGCGGCGTCGTGAACACACTCGATCTGGCTCTGGACCTTTGTGAGGATCACGGCGAAAACGTCGGGGTCGTCACCGATATTTTCCACGTTTGGTGGGATCCCAGCGTCTATCGAGCCATTGCCCGTGCCGGCACGCGCATATTTGGCCATCATCTCTGCGATTGGAAACTGGACGCCGTCGACCCTGTCGCCGACCGAGGGGTGATGGGGGACGGAGTTGCGGACATCCCTCGAATTACCGCCGCGGTGATGGACGCGGGCTACTCCGGCTGGATGGAAATCGAGATCTTTTCCAAAAATGACCTTTGGACCATGGCGCCGTCAGCTGTTGCATCGCGATGCCTCGGGCGGGCTCTGGAGTGTTTTGAGGAGATAGAGATGTTGCGAAAAATTTGACCTTTCGGGCGCTGTCGCCTTTCAGTGGGCGATCGTTCGAAACGTGATGAGGTCGATGTGAGCGGGAGTGTTGAAGGCAAAATGGTCCGCAAGAGGGCGCCAAGGCACAACGGGGGGCAGCAGCAACCTCGCTTGGCAGACGTCGCCAAGGCGGCTCGGGTAAGCACGGCCACGGTGTCACGCGTCATGAACACGCCTGAGATCGTGACTGACGAGATAAAGGAGCGGGTCCTCAGCGCGATTCAGAAGCTCAAATGGGTGCCCAACGCGACAGCCAAATCGCTTAGAACGAGCCGCACACACACGGTGGGGGCAATCATGCCCACCCTGGATCACCAGAACTTCGCTCGGATCGTCCAGTCCCTCCAGACAACGATGGCGGTCGAGAAATATGAGCTGCTGGTGGGCGTGACCTACTACAACCGAGAGGTCGCGACACAGCAGGCCCGCGCAATGGTCGACAAGGGCGTGGAAGCTCTCGTCCTTGTCGGCGCCGATCATCCTGATGAACTGATGCAGTTGCTCGAGGAGAAAGGCATCCCGTTCGTGCTGCTGTATGTGGCGCCGGGCAGCGCTCCAGGCCGCAATGTCATCGGCTATAACAACTACCAAGCCTTTGTGACTATGACCGAGCACCTGCTGTCGCTCGGCCACCGCACCTTCGGCCTTATAGCCCAGGATACCTCTTTCAACGATCGAGCGCGCGCCCGTCAGGAAGGTGTTCGCACAACGCTTGCTGAACAGGGCATTGCCATCCGTCCACGCCATTTCATTGAGGGCGAGTGGAAATTCGAGGACGGCATGAAGGCTTTCGAGAAGATTATGCGCACTGACGATCCGCCGACGGCCATCATCTGCGGCAACGACTATCTGGCTATCGGGTGCATGCTCAAAGCGCGCGAGATGGGTATCGACATCCCTGGCGATGTCTCGATCACCGGATTTGACGATATCGATTTAGCGCGCCTGCTGCAGCCTGGCATCACGACCATGAAGGTTCCTGACGAACTGGTCGGTGAAATGGCCGGCCGATTTTTCATCGACGTTCTGCGCGGCAAGGGCGGGCAGCTGGGAGAGGTGCCAGCGCCGGAACTCATCATGCGCGGGTCCACCGCCCGTCCGAAACCAACTTAATCAGGAGCACTACAGATGGTCTACAAACTTGCCTCAGATTTGGATCTGGGACCGCGCTTGCCGATCGGAATGGTAGGCGGCGGCCGGGGATCGTTTTTTGCCCCCTATCACCGTGCGGCGCTTCGCCTCAGCGGCCGCTGGCAGCTTGTCGCCGGCGTATTCTCGTCGGAACGTTCTAGGTCGCTCGAAGCTGGTGCCGCGCTCGGCGTGGCTGCCGATCGCAACTATGAGACAGTCGCCGATCTCGCCCGAGCCGAAGCGGCGCGCAGCAATGGCATCCGGGCGGCGTGCGTCGTCACGCCTAACCATCTGCATTTTGATGCCTGCAAGATCCTGATGGAAAACGGCATCGGCGTGATCTGCGACAAACCGTTGGTGAATTCCTTGGAGGAAGCGCGCGAATTGCAGCGGCTCGCCGCGCAGACCGGCGTCTTTTTCGGCATGACATACACCTATTGCGGCTACCCGATGGTGCGTGAGGCCCGCCAGCTCGTCGCGGAAGGCGCGATTGGGCGCGTTAAGTTCGTGTACGTCGAGTATCTGCAGGAGTGGCTCGCCGACAAGCCGGAGAACCTCGGCGCAAAGGCCGGCGGCTGGCGAACGGATCCACAAAAAGCCGGACCGACAGGCACGCTTGGCGATGTCGGAACCCACGCGTTTAATCTCGCGGAGTTCGTCTCCGGGGCGAAGGTCAACCAGCTCTCGGCCAATCTAACGACGATCGTCGAAGGTCGTGCGCTCGACGATAACGACATCGTGCAGCTGCGCTTCGACGCTGGCTTTTCCGGGCTCCTGTGGGCGACTCAAGCTGCGCCCGGACATCGCAACGGTCTTCGTATCAAGGTCATAGGGTCGACAGGGTCAGTCGAGTGGCGACAGGAAGCTCCGGAAGCGCTTCGTATCGGTGAACTCGGCCAAGCAGACCGTACACTTCACAGGGGTCAACGGATCATGACTGCAGCCGGGGCGACGCAAACCACACTCCCCGCCGGCAATCCTGAAGGCTACCATGAGGCACTCGCCATCCTTTACAGCGACTTCGCGGATGCCATCCAGGCACCTGGCTCAATCCCTCTATTTCCGGCACCAGGGTTGGAGGAAGGTGCGCGTGGGGTGGCGCTGTGCGACGTCGCCATCCGCTCGAGTTCAACCAACGGAAGCTGGCTTCCATTAGACAATCAAGATTCTCATTGACAACGCTCTGTAATCGATTACAGATGCCGCCGACGAAACGGATGATCCTTGTCCATGAATGCACATCCTTCCACGCTCTACGCCCTTCCCGACACACCCCGCGATTTCAGTCTGCTGATAGACGGATCGCTGATACCCGTATCCGACCGCGAGGCGATTGACCGGACCAGTCCGGCGCATCGTCGTCTGGTCAGCCGGTATCCCAGAGCAACCGCTGCCGACACCGAGCGTGCAGTAGCGGCGGCCAAAACGGCCTTCGACAAGACCGACTGGGCGACCATGCCTGGCGCCGCCCGTGCAAGATTGATCCTCAAGGTCGCTGACCTGATCCGTGAGCACAAAGCTGAGCTCGCTCGGATCGAGGCTTTGGAGGGCGGCAAGCCCGTCTCTGCGATCGAGGGCGAAATCGACGTCTCGGTCGATCTTTGGGAGTATGCCGCGACCTTGGCGCGCCATGCCTATGGCGACACTTACGATACCCTCGGAAAGGACACGATGGGGTTGGTTTTGCGCCAACCGATCGGCGTCGTGGCCATGATCACTCCGTGGAATTTCCCGCTCCTCATCTTAAGTCAGAAGCTGCCTTTCGCGCTGGCTCTCGGATGCACCGCCGTGGTCAAGCCGAGCGAGCTGACATCGGGCACGGCCCTGCTGTTGGGCGAGCTTCTTCAAAAGGCCGGCATGCCCGCCGGGGTCGTCAACATCCTCGCTGGCGCCGGCTCCACGATTGGCATGCAGCTGTGCTCGCATTCCGACGTTGCGATGGTCTCGTTCACCGGTTCTACCGAGGTCGGGAAGACAATCAGCAGGGCCGCGGCGGACACGCTCAAGCGCGTCTCGCTGGAGCTCGGTGGGAAAGCCGCACATATCGTCTTTGCCGACGCTGATCTCGAGGCGGCAACCGACAAGGTCGTTTTCGGTATCCTTCACAACGCGGGCCAGTGCTGTGTCAGCGGCACTCGGCTGCTCGTGCAGCGCTCTGTAGCAGAGCAATTCAGCCAGGCCGTGGCTGCTCAGATCAAATCCGTTCGTGTCGGCGATCCACTGGACCCCGCCGTGAAGGTCGGCCCGGTCATTTCCAAGCAGCAATACGAAACCATCGGCAGCTACATCGCGATCGGCAAAGAAGAAAACGCGACCTTGATGCTGGGCGGCACTCAGAGCATGCAGCACGGAGGCGTAGACGGCTATTTCGTCGAGCCCACGATCTTTGCCGATGTCAGCCCGGACATGCGCATCGCGCAGGAAGAAATCTTCGGGCCGGTCCTTGCCATCATCCCGTTCGATACCGTCGACGAGGCGCTCGAGATCGCCAACAGCACAATCTACGGGCTCGCGTCCGGCGTGTGGACCTCGAACCTCGACACGGCTTTCAAGTGCGCGCGCGGCCTGCGATCGGGGACCGTCGAAATCAACACGTACATCGCCGGCGCCCCCGAGCTGCCTCTGGTCGGCCACCGTCAAAGCGGCGTGGGGCACGAGAAGGGCCGCTTCGCGGTCGAAGAGTTCACCGAACTCAAGACAGTCCAACTGCAATTCGGCCCGCTGGCTGATCGCTGGGTCCCCAAGGGTAACTAACAGTCAACGTGAAGAGCGCTGCGGCGCCAAAAAAGGAGGAGTGAACATGAACTGGAATGTCAACAGACGTTCGTTATTGAAGACGAGCGCGGCGCTGGCCGCTGGGGCCGCATTCTCAGGACTTGCCGGACGGTCTGCAATGGCCGCCGACAAGCTGGAAATTTTCTCGTGGTGGACGTCAGGTGGCGAGTCAGCGGCCCTCCAGGCCCTGATCGACGGCTTCAAGGAGCACTATCCTTCTACGGAAATCACGAACGCTGCCGTGGCCGGCGGCGGCGGCACGAATGCACTTCCCGTGCTCCAGGCGCGCTTGGCCGGCGGTACACCGCCCGACACCTGGCAGGGAAACAGCGGCACGGCCTTCTTCAACTCTTATGCCGACCCCGGCTACATCGAGGACGTCACTGACCTCTATAAGTCCGAGGGGTGGGAAAAGACCATGTCGCCGGGCGTCCTCGACCTCGTCCGGAAAAACGGAAAATATTACGCCGTGATGGTCGGCGCCCATCGTTGCAACGAAGTGTGGTTCAACAAGCCTTTGCTCGCCAAGAACGGCATCGAGATCGGCGACTCCCTGTCGTTCGACCAGTTCTTTGCTGCGGCCGAGAAGCTGAAAGCGGCCGGCGTGAATGCACTCGCGGTCGGCGACAACGGCATCTGGGCCAACATGCGCATGCTCGAGAACACATTCAACGGCGTGCTCGGCTATGACCAGACCGTGCAGCTTTGGGATGGGAAGCTTGCCTTCAACTCGCCGCAGATGAAGGAGGCCTACAAGATCCACCTTCGCATGCTCGACTACCAGAACCCTGACCACTCCGCACTGAGCTGGGACCAGGCCGTCAAGAAGGTCATTGAAGGCAGCTCGGCTTTCACCATGATGGGCGACTGGTCATATGGCGAATTCGCCAAGGCCGGCGCCAAGGACGGCGTGGACTTCGGCTGGGTCAGCCATCCCGGCACGGAAGACATCTTCATCATCGTGACGGACGGCTTCCCGATCGCCAAGGCCGCCCCCAATCCGGAGTCGGCCCGCAACTGGTTGAAGGTGATGGGTGACCCGAAAGTCCAGCTGGCGTTCAGCCTGAAGAAGGGCTCGGTCGCCACGCGCCTTGACGTCGACAAATCCACGCTGCCCCCGTATCTCAAGTGGTCATTCGAGAAGTTCGCGAAGAACAAGTTCACGGGCTCGAGCGTCAACGGCGAGCAGGTGCCGTCATCGTTCAACCAGAGCTCCTTCGATGCCCTGACCACCTTCGTGGTTGACAAGAACATCGACGCCTTCGCTGACAACATGCAGGCAGCCTTCGACGCTATTCCGAAGACGTAAAGTCGCTGGGCCGAGTCCGTGTCCCACGGGCTCGGCCCCCGCATTTCAGCATCAACGACGCAAACAGTGCGGGACCCTACACATGAGCACGTTTGATACTTTCACGCCCGAATTCCAGGTTGCGCCGGGTCGACCAGCGCACCGGTGGATCGGCGAGAAACTGCAGACGGCACTTCTGCTGTCTCCTGTCATCGTAACGACGCTGGTCTTCGTTTATCTCTTTATCATTCTGACCGTCCTGATCTCATTGTCGGACTGGTCTGTGGTCAATTTGGGCGGCGGCTTCAGCACGCCGTTGTTCAAGAACTATCATGCGCTTTTCGCCAATCCGCGTTTTCAGATCGATCTGCGCAACACCGTCATCTTTACATTCCTGTTCCTGGCCGGCTCGGTCGGCCTGGGGCTTGTGTTAGCGCTCCTTATCAACCGCAACCTGCCCGGCAAGGGGTTCTTCCGCTCGGTCTTCCTGTTCCCCTATGCCATCTCGTTCATTGTCACCGGGGTGGCGTGGCGCTGGATCTTCAACCCGGAGACAGGCGTGAACGTCCTAATCAACATGACGGGCATTAACTCAGTGCTCGCTGCGGCGGGTATCGGCCCTTTCAAGCCTGGCTGGCTGACCGACCCGACCGTCCTTGCACCCCTGAACGACACACTGGGCAGCATCTTCCCCTTCCTTGCGACCATCCAGCTCAAGCTCGGCATCCCTGTGGCCCTGATCGGCGTCGCGATTGCCGCGTCATGGCAGCTCGCGGGCTTTGCCATGGCGACCTTTCTTGCGGGGCTTGCCACCATTCCTTCGCATATCAAGGAGGCGGCCGCGATCGACAATGCCAGCGGTTGGACCTACTTCCGCAAAATAACCTGGCCTATGCTGGCGCCATTCACCGTGATCAATCTGGTGATCCTCGGCCACGTTTCTCTTAAGATTTTCGATCTGGTGTACGTCATGTCTGGCCCTGGACCCGGCTTTGCGACGGACGTGCCCGGCATCTTCGTATTCGAAACCACATTCCGTTCCTTGAGATATGGCGTCGGAGCCGCAGGCTCGGTGGTCATGCTCGCGATGGTGGCGGTGATCGTCGTTCCGTACCTGATCCGCACAATGCCGGAGGACAAGTGATGTCAGCGCACGCGCTTCAGACTGGCCAAGAGAGCAACATTGCGCAGGTAGCCCGCCGTGGGCTGACGTATGCCCTCCTCATTGCGCTCTCGGCGTTCTTCCTAATGCCAGTCTACATGTTGTCCGTGAACGGCCTCAAATCTGCCCGCGATGTGTCCGTGTCCGACATGTGGTCGCTGCCCCGCACCATAGGTCCCGGGGGATTTGCCGAGGCATGGGAGAAGCTCGGGCCATCGTTCCAAAATAGCTTGATCATGACCGGCACCGCGACGATCGTCTCCTGCCTAATCGGCTCACTCACCGCCTACATCCTAACACTATGGGGCGTCAGGTTCTCGCGCTGGATCTCGGTGCTGATTATCTTTGGTATGTTTATCCCGTACCAAAGCATCATCATCCCGCTGACTTTCTTGGCGCAGAAGCTCGGCCTTTATGGGACCTTGGCAGGGTTGATCATCGTCCACGTCATCTACGGACAATCCGTCAATATCCTTGTGTTTGGAAACTACTATAGGACCATTCCTAAAGCACTTATCGAGGCTGCAAAGGTGGACGGCGCCGGCATCTTGAGGACCTATTTCAAGATCATCCTGCCACTTTCGGCACCGGGCTTCGTCGTGGCCGGCATCTTCCAATTCACGAACATCTGGAATGACTTCCTGTTTGGCGTGATCCTGGTGCCGAACCCTGCGGCCCAACCCGTGACCGTCGCGCTGTCGAACCTGTCCGGTAACTATTCGGTCGACTGGAACGTCGTCATGGCGGGTGCGATCGTCGCGGCTCTGCCCACGATCCTGATCTACCTCGTTCTTGGCCGCTACTTTGTGCAGGGCCTGACGTCCGGCTCGGTAAAATCGTGAAGGATGTCGACATGTCAGGAATCGCAATTGTAACGGGGGGCCGGCGCGGGATCGGCCGCGCGATCGGTCAGTGTCTCGCGCGACGCGGACAGGGCGTACTCGTGGTCGATCTAGAAAATGACGCGTCCGACGAAGAGGCGGTGTCTCTGCTCAAGGAAAGCGGTGTCCCAGCCGCGTTTATGGCCGCCGACGTTGGCGACGAAGCGTGTCACGAAGCCATCCTGGATGCGGCAGGTGAACTCGGGACGCTCACGACCCTGGTGAACAATGCAGGAGTGTCTTCCACGGTGCGGGGGGACATGCTCGACCTCCCTGTCGAAAGTCTCGATCGAGCACTTCGCATCAACCTGCGGGCACCTTTTCTGCTCAGTCAGGCGTTCAGCAAGCGGCTTATACGGACCAAGGCCGCTGACACGCACTTTTGCTCCATCGTGAACATCACGTCGGTCAACGTCGAGATCCTCGGCGTCAACCGGCCTGATTACTGTATCACCAAGACTGGCCTCTCGATGGCGACCCGCCTGTTCGCTGCGCGCCTCGCGGAGGAAAAGATCCATGCGTACGAGGTAAGGCCCGGGATCACGATGACGGAAATGACCCAACCGTCGCGGGAGAAATATGATCGCGTGATCGAGGAGGGTTTGGTTCCCATGCGCAGATGGGGCGAGCCGGAGGATGTAGGGGAAGCGGTGGCGAACCTCGCGTCCGGCGCATTCAAGTTTTCAACTGGCGACGCGGTCTGGGTCGACGGCGGCCTCCACCTGTATAGGCTCTGACATGGACCAACATCTGCTCGAAGAGACCCCTATCGATGGGGTATTGCTACTGCGGCTCAACCGGCCGCAACGCCGGAACGCGCTCACGAAGCAACTCGTACTCGATATCGCCCATACGCTTGCAAAGGCGGCGTCCTCTAGCGCCACGCGGGCGGTGATTATCACCGGAGATGAGCGAGCATTCTCGGCCGGAGCCGACATCCTTGAAGTGAACGAAAGAGGCATTGCTGCCATTCTCGATGAAGAGAGATTGGCGGCTTGGCGGGCGATCGAGATATTTCCGAAGCCCTTGATCGCTGCGGTGCGTGGCTTTGCCTACGGCGCCGGCAATGAACTTGCGATGATCTGTGACCTGGTGGTCGCGGGAACCAGTGCGCAGTTCGGCCAACCGGAAGTCAAGATCGGAGGTATGGCCGGTGACGGGGGTACGCAGCGGTTACCACGCCTCGTGGGCCGGCAGGTCGCCACCAAGATGCTACTGACCGGCGCCCCGCTTTCAGCCCAAGGGGCCAAACAGGCAGGATTGGTTTGCGACGTAGTCGAAGACGACCTCGTCGTGCAGACGGCGATCGCACTTGCAACTGCGATCGCTGCCAATGCGCCGCTCTCCGTAGCGGTGACCAAGTCGCTGATCCGACGTGTTGATGAAGGGGGATTGGCCGACGGTCTTCGCTGGGAACGCGATGGCCTGCTTAGGGTCTTTCAGTCCGAAGACCGGGTCGAAGGCATGACGGCATTCGCTGAAAGGCGCCGTCCGACCTGGTCCGGACGCTAATCAAACGGGATGATGCCATGCATTTAATGATAATCGGGGCGGCCGGCATGATCGGTCGCAAGTTGAGCGATCGGTTGGTGCAAGGAGGATCGGTGGGCGGAGCCGCAATCACCCAGCTTTCCTTGGTTGATGTAGTGCCGCCGATGAGCGTGGACCTCCCCGGGGTAGCGGTAGATTGCGTCACCTCAGATCTTTCCCAGGCGGGCGCTGCCGCGAGCTTGGCTGCGTCACGTCCGGATGTCATCTTCCATCTCGCAGCGATCGTCTCTAGCGATGCGGAAGCGAATTTCGAGAAGGGCTATCGCATCAACCTTGATGGCACCCGGTTCCTTTTCGATGCGATCCGACTCGAAGGCGAGACGCGCGCATACCGACCCCGGGTCGTCTTCACGTCTTCGCTCGCCGTCTTTGGCCAACCGTTGCCTGACGAGATTCCGGATGACTTCGTCCTTGCGCCGCTTTCCAGCTACGGAACACAAAAGGCGATCTGTGAGCTGCTTCTGGCGGATTATTCCCGGCGCGGCTTCTTGGACGGTATCGCTTTGCGTCTCCCGACCATATGTGTCCGGCCTGGCAAGCCAAACAAGGCTGCATCCGGCTTCTACTCGGGAATCATCCGCGAGCCGCTGGCCGGCCAACCTTCGGTGCTGCCGGTGCCACGAACATTGCGGCACTGGTTCGCAAGCCCGCGTTCCGCCGTAAGCGCCTTGGTCCACGCCGCAGCAATCGACCTCAAGGCGCTCGGAGCACGTCGCAGCATAAATCTCCCCGGCGTGTCGGCGACGGTCGGCGACCAGATCGACGCGCTGCGCCGCGTGGCAGGTGACGGCGCGGTGGACCTGATCCGAGAAGAGCCGGACCCCGCCGTTTTCGACATCGTGTCGTCATGGCCCAGGGGTTTCACTGCAACCCGCGCGAAGGAGCTGGGCTTCGCCGCCGAAACCTCGATGGACGAGATCATTCGCGTCCATATCGAGGACGAGCTCAGCGGCACCTTAAACTAAACAGACTTCGCTTAGGATATCTGAGAAATTTCATGCTTCTCGGCTGTATAGCAGACGACTTCACCGGTGCGACCGACCTGGCGAGCATGCTCGTGGAGGAAGGGATGAAGACCATCCAGTTCATCGGCGTGCCCACCAACGCCCACCTCGCCGCCGCGCGAGGCTATGATGCCGTGGTTGTCGCCCTGAAGTCGCGCACAACGCCGGCCGCCGAAGCGGTAGCCCTCTCTCGGCAAGCCCTGGATTGGCTTCGAGAGGCGGGTGCAATGCAGATCTTCTTCAAATACTGCTCGACCTTCGACTCTACGCCGGCAGGCAACATCGGGCCGGTCGCGGACATGCTGGCCAAGGAAATCGGCGCGCCGATTACCGTGGTCTGCCCTGCTCTGCCCGCAAACGGCCGGACGATCTACAAAGGCCACCTGTTTGTAGGAGATCAGCCCCTGGACGAGTCAGGGATGCGCGATCATCCGCTCACGCCCATGATCGATAGCAGCCTGGTGCGGCTGCTAGCTGCGCAAACTCCGGCGAGAGTTGACCTCGTCGAACACGGAACGGTGCGGCAAGGAAGGCGGGCCATTCGCGCCCGCCTCGACGCCATGGCCGACGTCGGCGCCCGCTACGCAGTCATCGATGCGATTGTCGACGCCGACCTGGTCGAAATTGGGTCGGCCTGCGCTGGCTTGAAGCTCGTCAGCGGCGGTTCTGGTCTCGGTCTCGGCATCGCTCGAAACCTTTCGTCGTCGAAGGGTTCTGGTGCGTTGAAGGTTGAGATTGCCGGCCCAGCTGCCGTGATATCCGGCAGTTGCTCGCAGGTGACCAACCGGCAGGTCGCTCTCATGCAAGCCAATGGCCTGCCGACGTATCGGATCGACCCGCTGGCCTTGGCAAAGGATTCTGAAGCGGTTGTTTCCGATTTCCTGAACTGGGCCGCACCACAGCTGGGTGCCAGGCCGATACTGGTTTACGCGACAGCTACGCCGGATAAGGTGCGCCAGGTCCAGCAGGAGCTGGGAGTTGCCGCCTCAGGGCAGCTGGTCGAGTCTACATTGGCGCGCATCGCGACAGAGCTTGTGGAGCGCGGTGTGCGCCGGTTAATCGTCGCGGGCGGCGAAACGTCTGGCGCCGTTGTAGGGGCTCTCGGGATCGACGCTTTGGCGATCGGCGCAACGATTGCCCCTGGAGTGCCCTGGACAATCGCAGAAGTTAACGGCTCAAGAGTGGCGCTTGCCCTCAAGTCCGGAAATTTCGGCAACGTTGATTTCTTCTTGTCGGCTTGGGAGAAGCTTTCATGAGCCATGTTGTGCCATCTCGCGAAAGGGCTATTACGAACGCTCGCGACGGCATCATGAGTCATGCCCAAAGCCTGTTCACTCGCGGTCTGACTGCCGGCAGCAGCGGCAACCTCAGCGTTCGCGTCGAGGACGGCTATGTAGTCACGCCTACCAATGCTTCTCTTGGGAGGTTGGACCCAACACGGCTCAGCGTCGTCGACTTCGAGGGCAAGCCGGTGGAAGGCGACGCTCCCTCCAAGGAGACCGTGCTGCACCTGGCGATGTACAGTGCGCGGCCGCAATGTGAGGCGATCGTTCACCTCCACGCGACCCACTCCGCAGCGGTGTCATGCATGTGCCGTCTACCGGAAGATGACTGCTTACCGCCCTTGACACCGTATTTTGTTATGAAAATCGGCAAGCTGCCATTGCTCAGGTATCGCAGACCTGGTGATCCCGCACTAGCCCCTGACATCCGGGCAGCCGCCACGCGCGGCCCGGCCGTTCTCCTCGCAAACCATGGTCCGCTGGTCTCCGGTAAAAGTCTTGAAGCGGCGGTTTATGCGATCGAGGAACTCGAAGAGACCGCCAAGCTTTTTTTGCTTTTGCGAGGGTCAGAGACTCGACCCCTCAATGCTGACCAGATCGGGGAACTCCGGGCGACTTTCGGCGAGCCCTGAAGGTGTTTGGTCCCGGCATTTGCTGGAGCGGAGTTTGAAACGTTCCGGTTGTGAGACCCACGCCTTGCAGATGAACTCGTAGGGTGTGAGACCTTTGAGGGTCTTGAGCCTGCGGGCGAAGTTGTAGGCGGCGACGAAGTCGGCGAGATGGGTCCGGAGTTGTCGTGGCTCTCGTAGGAAACCGGAAGAACGCTGAGTATTGCAAGACACTCGAAGCACAGCTGGTGGATACTGCAAAGGCCAAGACCGCTTTCGACGAGGCGGTGGTGATCGTCAGGGACGCGCTAATGACCTTGGGGGCTCCCGTCGCTCGCGACAGCGTGAAGTCCCGGCCTCTGGTCGAAGAAGTGAAGAAAGCTGCTATCGCCCGCCGTTTGCTGGCCAGCGGCGCGGCAATCCCTGCTTAGGATGAGGATAACGTAGACTGGGTGTCCTCTCAAAACTCCCAAGCGTCACATCACGGAACCCCGCCGAAGAATCGAACGTCCGCCATCTGGATCTGCGCCGAGAACCTGCCAATCCGCTTCCCACCCCGTCATAGACATTCCGGCGGTAAGCGGACTGGCTGCTTCCAGGATTTGTCTCGGGTCGCCAATGACTGAAATCAGGCGCAAAGCGGCCGCTTCACGCAACCGGTTCTAGCGTGCCGCGACAATATCCCTGGGCGGCCTTGATGAGGAGGGCACAACTACCAGTACAGTTTTCGCAACTCGCCTCACAGCTTCATGTGAGTCAAGATCAATCGCGCCTTCTCGAAACGCAAATAACCGCCCCCGTTAGACCGGGACGGTTATAGATTTATGATAAAATTGGTTGCGGGGACCGGCTCTGAAGCCGCAAACCTCGCTTGAGAAATTCCCCTCAGCTGACGAACGCAGATGTAACGCCGTATTGACGGTATCCTCCTTGCGACTCGACAGCCGATGGCGGCGAACAGGATGTCCTTTTCGATTAGGTTTGGGTTTGAGCGCTTATGGCGGCAGAACAGCAGCAATGGTCCTCTTTGGCGAAATGCGGCTTGGCCAGGATCCAGCACCCGAGCGGAAAGCTTGCGGCCCTGCCATGAGGATCGCAAGGTCTGCTCGCCTCCGTTGGCCTGACCTTCGAGCGCTGCGACCGGTAACGGCATGCAATAAAAACAAGCACTTACCTTTAAAGGCGGGCTAAGTCGTCTCTCGATCGGCCGAAATGGATTGACGGCTTCTGGGGCTCGCCAACCGGATGGCGGACGTTCAAACCGTTGTTAGTCTCGTAATTGGCCAAGCGGGAACGGCACACGAAGGCAAGCTGGACGCAGGCTTGATCGCCGGAATGTGAACGGCTTTTTCCCTCTTGGCGAGGCCACAAACACGCTTCCTGGTGTGCGCCCTGGGGCGGCGGTAACAAATGGATGGTCTGGAAGCCCAGTCATTGAGAGAATGCGTTCGCTCTCCTGGACCGTTCTGAACAGCATGCCCGCTTCCCCTGAATTGAAAATCCTTCAATATTGGAATGGCGCCGTTGGGATTCGCATATTTTCGGATCAGCATTCCAATATGCGATGGCAGTCCTCAACTCTTTGGAAAATGATTTCGTTGAGGTGGCACGATTCCGTTGCTAGCGTTTGAAACGCTTCAATAGGAGCCATGTTGTTGCAACGCAAGCGCCCCACCATAGCAGATGTTGCACGAACCGCCGGCGTTTCCATCGGCACGGTTTCGAACTTCATCAACGGGACCGCAGCCCTCAAGCAAGGCACACGAGATCGTATCGAAAAGGCGGTTGCCGTCTTGATGTACCGGCCAAGTTCGTTTGCACGCTCTCTACCCGGCCGCGTGCCGCAGCGGCTGAAAAGCCTCGACCATTTACCCCGGCTTCTGGTCGCGGGCCGGGTAAGCGTCGACTTCCTGTGCCGCGTCGACGTGCTGCCGCATCGCGACGATCGGGTGACGGCGACCCATATCGAAAAGGCGTTGGGTGGTCCTGCGGCCAATCTCGCGGTTGCCGCCGCTGGCGTCGGCATGCCCTACGCGCTTGACGTGGAGCTTGCGACGGCGGTTGGCCAGGACGCGGAGAGCGACTGGGCGCTGGGCGAGCTTTCCAAACTGGGTGTCCACGCCCTGCCCATCCGCAGCACGCCCAACAACCGGCTCTCGCAGGCGATCGTCATCATCGAGCGCAACGGCAGCCGCACCATTATCAGCGAACCGTTCGAACTCGGCGAGGTCGACCTGACGGCCAACCTCGACATCCAGCCCGAGCAGCGCCCGGCCTGCCTGCATATCGAAGGCTTCCATTATGAGACGATGACGGCCTCCGTCGCCCGTTTTCATCAGGCCGGCTGGAAAGTGAGCCTGCATTCGGCCGGCCTGCCCGGAAGCGCGCGCACGCCGGAAGTCTTTGCTCGGATGGTCAAGCAGATCGACCTGACCTTTATCAACGATGTGATGATCCGCGAGATCTACGGTTTTGGCACCCGCATGGCGACCATGATCGACGAAGTGCGGCAGATGTTGTCACGCATCAAACCGCGGGGAACGGTCGTGCTTACCCTGGGCGAATTCGGCGCGGTCGTCTTTCCGGCAACCGGCGGACCGCAAATCGAAGTGCCGGCACTACCCGTCAACCGGGTGGATGCGACCGGTGCAGGCGACAGCTTCGCAGGCATCTTCCTCAGTCTGTGGCTGCATGGCGCATCGCTGGAAACAGCCGCCCGCTACGCAGCGATCGGCGCGAGCCTGACGACAACCGTCGAGGGTGCGCAGGGCTACATCGCCGACTTCGCGACATTGAAGGCCACCGCTTCGGCAAATGACGTGATGGCAAGCTAGATCAATACGTTACCGGGTCCAAAGCATCCGGCAGGCGACCAACAAGGCATTATCGGGAGAACATGGTCATGGCGAAAACGAAAGTCCTTCTGGTCGGCGAAAGTTGGATGAGTTCGGCCACCCACTACAAGGGCTTCGACCAGTTCGGAAGCGTTACCTTCCATCTCGGCGCGACGCCTTTGGTCAACACCCTGAAGGACAGTGAATTCGATCTTGAATACATGCCGGCGCACGAGGCCGTCGAAAAGCTGCCTTTCACCATGGAAGGACTTTCGCAGTACAAGGCGATCGTGCTCTCCGACATCGGCGCGAATTCGCTGCTGCTTCACCCCGATGTCTGGCTTCACGGCAAGACCGTGCCGAACCGTCTCAAGCTGCTGCGCGACTGGACGCGGGCCGGCGGCGGCCTGGTCATGATCGGCGGCTATTTCAGCTTCCAGGGCATCGACGGCAAGGCGCGCTGGCATCGCACCGCTGTTGAAGATGCACTGCCGGTGACCTGCCTTCCCAATGACGACCGGCTCGAAATCCCGGAGGGCTTCCGGCCTGAGATCACCGGCCCCAGGGATCATCCGATCTTTGCCGGCATCCAGGGCGAGTGGCCGATCCTACTCGGCGCCAACGAAGTTGTCGCTCGTGACCGTGGCGATGTCGAGGTTTTAGCGCGGCTTCCGCAGGACCAGGGCGGCCATCCGCTACTGGTCACCGGGCGTCATGGCGAGGGCCGCACGCTGGTCTGGACATCAGACATCGGACCGCACTGGCTGCCGAACAACTTCGTAGAGTGGCCCGGCTACACCAGCCTTTGGACCAACGTGCTGCGCTGGGTCAGCAAGGCCGTCTAGCCAATCCGCAACTGCAGGAGGAACCGCCATGACAGCACCCTTTCTTGTCGCCCGGAACATCGCCAAGCGTTTCGGCGCTCTGACGGCGCTTGCCAATGTCGACCTGGAAATTCGGCCCGGCGAGGTGCTGGCGCTGCTTGGCGACAACGGTGCTGGCAAATCGACCTTCATCAAGATTCTGGCGGGCGCCCATCCGCCGAGCGACGGCGAGCTTGTTATCGAGGGCAACGCCGTCGCGTTCTCTTCGCCCAAGGATGCGGCCGCATCCGGCATCGCAACGATTTTCCAGGAACTTGCGCTTTCGGAAAACCTGTCGATCGCCGAAAACGTGTTTCTGGGTCGAGAATTGAAACGCTCCATTTTGGGCGTTCCCTTTCTGAGGCGCAGGGAGATGCGCCAGCGCGTCGACGGTCTTCTGCAGGAACTCGACGCCCATATCACAGACCCTGAAGCCCCTGTCGGCAGCCTTTCGGGCGGTCAGCGCCAGGCCGTTGCCATCTGCAGGGCGCTTAATCTCAACGCCAGGCTGGTCATTATGGATGAGCCGACGGCCGCCCTTGCCGTCGCAGAGACCCGCAAGGTGCTGGCGCTGACACGGCGGCTTGCCGCGCGCGGCTGTGCCGTCGTCCTCATCAGCCACAACATTTCCGAAGTTTTCGAGGTTGCCGACCGAATCGTGGTGTTCCGGCGCGGCCGCAAGGTGGCCGAACGGCTGGCTACTGAGACCAATCACGAGGAAGTCGTTTCACTCATAACAGGCGCCCATCCCGACGTGCGGGCGCTCGAAAAAACAAACTGACACGCACGTCATTCCAGAGAGGATCAACACAATGCTTTCACCATTCAAAAAGGCGCTTGCTGTCTCCGTGCTATCACTCGCCATTGTCACGGGAGCGCATGCGGCGGACAAAAAAAGGGTTGCCTTCGTCCCGCAGCTGATCGGCATTCCCTATTTCAACGCCATGGAAGCCGGCGGCAATCGCGCCGCCAAGGATCTTGGCGTCGATTTCATCTACTCTGGCCCGGTCGGCACCAATCCGGTGGACCAACTGCAGATCGTGCAGAATATGATCGACCAAGGCGTCGAAGCGATCTCGGTCAGCGTGCTCGATGCCTCGAGCATCGCGCCGGTGGTCGAGAGCGCCAAGGCCAAGGGCATCAAGCTGTTCACCTCCGACAGTGACGCGCCCGACAGCGGCCGCGCGGTCTATGTGGCGCAAGCGACCGACGAGGGGCTTGGCACCACGATCATCGACGAACTCGTCAAGCGCGTCGGAGAGGGCGCCACCATCGGCATCGTCTCTGGCGAGGCAACGGCATCCAACCTCAACGCCTGGATCGGCTTCATGCAGAAGGAAGCCACAGCCAAATATCCGAAGCTGAAGCTGCTCGCGCCGCAATATGCCGGCGGCACGGCCGAGCGCGCCGCGCAGATCTCGGGCGATCTCATGGCCGCCAACCCCGATATTAAGGCCATCATCGCCGTTGCGTCCTCGACCTGCCCAGGCGTTGCCCAGGCCATTGAAACCGCCGGCAAGATCGGCTCCGTCGTTGGCACGGGTTATTGCAGCCCGAACACCGCCCGCTCGTATCTGAAGAGCGGCGCTTTCGGCTTCACCGTGCTGTGGGACCCCGAACAGCTCGGCTATCTGACGGTCTGGGCTGGCAAGCAGCTGATCGACGGCAAGAGTTTCGAGGCCGAAAACAAGATTGCCGGTCTGGAGAAGCCCGCCACCTATGATGCGACGAAAGGCATCCTGCTGCTCGGGCCGCCCGCTATCTTCACCAAGGACAATGTCGATAAATTTAACTTCTGAGCCCTGACGTGAACGCGATGCGGCAGCTGGAATCGGTGTCTTCTCCATGAACGGGCGGGAGTGGTCTCTGCTTATCGCCTGTTTGCTGGCGATCGTCATCTTCTCTGTCGCATCACCGCACTACGCGACCTCGGGCAACGCAGTCACCGTCCTGCGCAACGCCGTTGAGCTCCTGCTGATCGGCCTCGGCATGACCTTGCTGCTCGCCATGGGCGGCATCGATGTATCCATCGGCATTGTCATGGGTCTCGCGGCCATCGCCATCGGCCGCATCCTCGGCGCTGAAGGCACCCCATTCCTGGCGCTCATTGCCGGGCCCGCGGTCGGCGCGTTGCTGGGATGCGTGACGGCCGCCGTTGTCGTCCTCGGCCGCGTTCCGGCGATCGTCGGAACGCTTGGCCTGCTTGGCGTCTACCGTACCGCCGTATTCGCGCTGCTTGGCGGGCAATGGCTTTCCGGCCTGCCCTCAAGCCTTACCGATCTGCTGGGTGCCACCGCGCTCGGGATCCCCGTCCCTGCCCTGGTGATCGCTGTTGCCTATCTGGTGGTCTGGCTGGCGCTGCGGCGAACGCCCTATGGGTTGCACCTGCTGGCGATCGGCAATTCGGAGGAAAAGGCGCGGCTTTCAGGAATTCCGGTGATCAAGGTCCGCTTCGTGACCTTTGTCATCAGCGGCGTCCTGACCGGCATCGCCGCGACCTTCTATGTCGCTACCTACCGCAACGTGGAAATGTCGATCGGCAGCACATCGGCGCTGGATGCCATTGCCGCGGTTATTCTCGGCGGCACGAGCATACTAGGCGGACGGTGCAGCCTCATCGGCACCGTGCTTGGCGTGTTGTTGCTCAGAATTCTCCAGAACGGCCTACTCCTGATCGGCGTTCCCTCGCTCTGGCAGCCCGTCGTCACCGGCGCTCTCATCATTGGCGTGCTTGGCTTCGAAGCTGTGTCCAACCGCCTTCCTATGGCCCGGTTCCAGCGAGCCCGCGCATGAAAACGCTCCGGAACCTGCAGGGCCCGACCCTTACCCTCGCGCTTCTGTGCGCGCTCTGGCTGATCGTCATCGTTGGCCTGCTTGCGCTCAAGCCATCGGTTTTCAGTCTCGGTACGGTTACCAACGTCCTCCAGTTCTCGACCATCCTGGCCCTGGTCGGCCTCGGGCAGGGTCTGGTCATCCTGGCTGGCGGAACCGGCATAGATCTGTCCGTCGGCGGCGCGGTTTCGCTGTCCGCCATCCTCGCCATGCTGTCGCTCAAACTGGGGTTGCCACCGGTCCTGCTGCCAGTCGTCTGCATCCTAGCCGGTGCGCTGCTCGGCGCCCTCAACGGATTGCTGGTGAATAGCTTAGCGCTGTTGCCCTTCATCGCCACGCTCGGAACATTTTTCGTGTATTCCGGCGTGGCGCTTGCCGTCACCGGCGGCGCGGCCCAGTCGGGCGTGCCCGCCTGGCTGCTCCTGTGGGGGCGTGGCGTCCTGGTGGGCATTCCCGTGCCCTTCCTCACCCTTGCCATTCCATGCTTCGCGCTGGCCGGCCTTGTACTGATGGCGACGGCCTGGGGGCGCTGGATCTACGCGATGGGCTTCAATGAACGCTCGGCCAGGCTGGTCGGCATTCCCGTCGAGCGCGTGCGCTTCATCCTCTATGTGCTGAGCGGCGCGCTGGCTGGCGCCGCCGGTCTTGTTTCACTCGCCTGGCTCGGCAGCGGCAGACCCAATATCGGTCAGAACCTGGAGCTCGAATCGCTCACGGCCGCCATGCTCGGCGGCATAGCCATCACCGGCGGGCGTGGCGGCGTCGGCGGCGTTTTCGCGGCCGTCCTGCTGCTGGTCACGCTCAAGACCGGCCTTCTGCAATTGAACATCAACACGGTCTGGCAGGTGGGAATTGTCGGCGCCCTTCTGGTGTTCTTCCTTCTGGCCGACCGGCTTTCCCAACGTTGGAGATCATAATGCCTTCCATGGAAGAGACCATCGCCGCGCGTGTCGAGGCAGCGGCCGATCGCATCGTCGAGACGCTGAGCAATCTCGTCGCCTTTCCCTCGATCGTGAAGTCCAATCCGAAGGAGGCCGGCCCGGGCGAACGGGATTGCCAGCTCTACCTAAAAAAGCGCATCGAGGCGCTCGGCTTTACGACCGATCTTTGGGAACCGGATGGCCCCGCGCTTTACGAAAAATACAAGGGACGCGCCGGCGCCAACAAGGGCAGGACCTTCGATGGACGGCCCAATCTCGGCGGCGTGTTGAAGGGCACAGGCGGTGGGCGCTCCATCATGCTCACCGGCCATATCGACGTCGTGCCGCCTGGTGCGGCTGGACACTGGACGACCGACCCGTTCCAGCCTGTGTTGAAGGACGGCTTCCTGCATGGCCGCGGCACGGTTGACATGAAGGGCGGCGTCGCCTGCATGCTGATGGCGGTCGAGATCCTGAAGGAGCTGAATGTCAGCCTTTCCGGAGACATCGTCTTCACCACTGTCGTCGATGAAGAAATCGGCGGCATGGGGTCGCTCGCCATGGTCGATCGCGGCTTTTGCGCCGATGCCGGCATCATGACCGAACCGACGGCAAACAGGATAGCGCC
Organism: Mesorhizobium sp. B3-1-7; assembly: GCF_006439385.1. Taxonomy (NCBI): domain Bacteria; kingdom Pseudomonadati; phylum Pseudomonadota; class Alphaproteobacteria; order Hyphomicrobiales; family Phyllobacteriaceae; genus Mesorhizobium; species Mesorhizobium sp. B3-1-7. Next base: position 50,978 of record NZ_VFTL01000023.1, on the reverse strand, counting down.
GCTCTGTCACGGCATTCTCTGGGGCAAGATCATCATCGACGGCATAGGTGGCCATGCGGAGCTAACGCCGAATGCCTGGTATTCGAGCGGCCCGGTCGATGCCGTGCAGCTTTGCCGGCAGATCCTCGACGGCATCGACATCCTCAACCGGCGCTGGATGTTCGATCCGAAGAAGAACCATCCACTGATGGACCTGCCCAACCAGATCATCGTCACCCAGATCAATGCCGGCGAACACCCGTCGTCGATGGCCGGCCGCGGCGAGATCATCATCGACGCTCAGTACCTGCCGAGCGAACATGACGAGTTCAGGCTGGGCGGCAACGTCAAGCGCGAGATCGAAGAGCATATTGCCAATGTCTGCCAAGCGGACCCTTACCTGCGCCTGCACCCTGCCCGCGTCGAATGGATCCTCGACGCCGACTGCGCCGAAATCCCTTCGGACAGTCCGTTCGTCGGTGTCTTCCAGCAGGCTGTGAAGGTCGCCAATCTGTCGCCTGCGCTCAGCGGCTTTGGCGCACACAGCGATATTGGCCTGCCCACTGGCCTCGGTAACACGCCGACCGTCAACTTCGGTCCCGGCGATCCCGCGCAGGCGCATCAGCCAAATGAACGCGTCGCGGTGCGCGACCTCATCGACTGCACAAAGGCGATCGCCATCGCTGTTGAGAAATGGTGCCGCTAGCGAACCATGCAGACCTGTGGCTATGGTCACCTCGGGTTAAGGCTCACCTTTTTGATGCCATCACCGGTGGAACCATCTTGAGCGTTTATTTTTTGATACTGCCGGCTCAGAATCAAAGTGAAATGCGCAGCGGTTAATCCCATGTCCGCATTTGGGTAAGAACACTTGGAAGGTCGTGCTGACGCGCGCTATCAGGAAGGCACGCGTGGCAGAAAGTCGGTGCCTCCCAAACTATCCAAAAACCGAATCTAGTGTCCCACTTTATCCATAAGCACCCGCAATTCGGGCTTAGGCGCGGCCCAGAAAGTTCGAAAAGCTTCCAAGAACCCCAGCCAAACCGGATGCTAGGCAGGCAACTTCGCCCCAGGAAGCTCTTTCGTTCTACGGTCGCGAATACTTCTGGAATAACATCAAAGGGTTGTCCGAAGACCGTACGAATTCTGCGTCGGCTCCACTGCAGTTCGATGGTCCAGGGTCAGGAGAGCGATTGCGTCGTTGATCATCAACCAATAGAGAAGGGATAAAGCAGCCAAAAGGCCCACCAATGACCAACCAAACCGATACCCGCTCTGCCGAACTAGCTGAGTTAACCGCCGATATTGTCTCAGCGTATGTCAGCAACAATCCATTGCCGGTGTCTGGCTTGCCGGACGTAATAGCATCGGTTCATGCTTCGCTGTCCGGACTTGGCACGCCGATCTCGCCTGTCGTTGAACCGCAAACTCCCGCAGTCAACCCGAAAAGATCGGTGACGCCGGACTTCATTATCTGTCTCGAGGACGGCAAGAAGTTCAAATCCCTGAAGCGGCATCTTAGCACGGACTTTGGCCTGACACCGGACGCCTACCGGGCCAAATGGAACTTGCCGCACGACTACCCTATGACAGCTCCGAATTACACCGCTCAGCGCTCGCAACTGGCGAAGTCTATCGGGCTTGGTCGCAAGCCTGAACCCGTCGCAACAGTCAAGAAGGCACCTGCGAAGCGGAAAGCCAAAGCGTAGTCCGCAACCACCTGACGCGACGGAAAGACTCAGTTATGCTTGGAGAGCGGCGGACCTGAAAGGGACCGTCTGGCCGGCGCCATTCGGGCAACCTCCCCAGCGAGGGCGCCGGTCATTTTCTGTCTGGAAAGCCTTAAATTTCGTTCGCCTCGACTCCCACGTCAACGCCAAGCTGGACGCGTCGAGGCGATGGTGCCGGAGATCGCCATCCTCATTTTCCGGCTGGCCCGGGTCGACCGACCTTGCACATTTTGTTGGCAGTCGATCCGATTTCTATCCAGGCATATCCCCTGCTCGTACTACCTCGCTCAGCGGCTTCTATTTCCGACGCACATATCCACTCATGGCCGCGCAACTGCATGATCCAGGGTTTGGGAGCGTGCGTGAGCCCGCTCACATGCTCCCGACGCCGGATATTTGGAGAGCCTGATGGACAACAGGAAGTTTTTGACAGCTGAGGAAGTATCGGAACGCTATCGAGGCAGCATCTCTCTTGGAACGCTGCGAAATTGGCGAGCCAAGAGGATTGGACCGGCGTACGTCAAGCTTGGCAAAGCCGTGTTGTACCCAATTGAGGAACTCGAGACGTGGGATCGAAAGAATACAGTGGCGTGCCGTGCGTCAAAGGGACTCAACATGAAAGGCAGTGATTGAGCATGATTCGTGACTAAGGAGCATTCAATACCGCCCCCAGAAGCCGCTCCTCATGCTATGTCAGATATTGATTTTTGCGATAGATTTCAATAAGATAATTTACGACGGGAGGAAGTTCCAAAACGACCCGCTCGACACCCTACGACCATTGTGGATCACGGTTGGTCACGCTTCGGTCCAATCTCCCCTAAAATCATGGATTTGCGAGTTTGCCCAACCCCCGTGCGATGGGTGATAGATCGCGAAAAACATAGCCAGCGACCTGCGAGGCGTTGGCGCAAGATAACGCCCTTCCCTGCCCCACAACGCAGCGTCGATTTCGCGTCACTGCACTCTTTGACGAACCTGCCGAGAGCCGTTCGCCAAAAGGATGTATTGCTCTCAGAAACGGCCCCACTGGCCCGCGATCGGAATGACTGAAACGGGGCCGGAACCGGACTGTTCGCTATAGGTCAGCTTCTTTGCAGAAGCTGCCGTTCCGCGAGCAAGCCTGATCTGATTCAGATCGTGTTGCCGGAGTGGCTGGAAACGAATGCCTCGTCTTCGGGTGCTCAATGTTAGTCTGGCTAACCCTGCTTGAAATCAGGCCGAAAATCCCGCTCGTGTGATCACAGAGTAAAGAAAAAGGTCATGTCCGCCCTTGCCTTCCATTCCGCCGGAACATGGCGCGTTTGTCCTTCCATTCGTAGAGCGAATAGACCAACGGAATGAACCATGGCTTGCCTCGGTAGAACGGCACTGGTTTTGGCGGCGGATCGAAGTCGAAAGCCGATCGGGCCTTCTCCGTCTCGCCAAGAAGTTTGAAGGCCGCTTTCTTACCGAGCCAGCGGGCCCAAACCACGCCTGAGCCGCAGAAGCCGGTGGCGTAAACGGTGTCTCCCACGGTAAACATGCGTGGAACCATGTCACGGTTCATTGCGACCTGCCCGAACCAACTATGCGTAAGACCAACACTCGCCAGTTCGGCGAATATGCGACCAAGTTCGGAGCGCAGGTGTGTGGTGGGGGCGAGCGGGTCCCCTTCCGTCGTGCCGTCGCGCCCGCCAAAGAGAATGCGTGAGCCGTCTGGCGATGGACGGTAGTAATAGCTGAGCTGCCTCGTGTCGCCGTACATCATCCGCTTCGGCATCAGGCGCTCCATAATGCCGTCACCCAGGGGCTCAGTGGCGATGATGCGGCTTCGGACCGGCACAAGTCTCCGGCGAAGCCAAGGATCGAAGCCATCAGTATAGGCATTGGTGCATACCAGCACCTTCTTCGCAAACACCTCGCCGCGCGAAGTGGTGACGCGCACGCCACCCACCTCAGCACTCGTCCCCAGAACCGCGGTGTTCTCGTGGATGACCGCATCTGTCGCCTGGGCGGCTCGCAGTATGCCGGAAAGCAGCTTGGCGGGGTGAAGCCCGCCAATATCCATGCGCACGAAGCCACCGGCGTAGAAGTCAGTTCCGATGTAACGCGACACGTCCCCGCGGGCGACTGAATATGCCTCAATCCCAAGAAAACGTTCTAATAGCTCGGCGTAGCGGCTCAGTTCATCGCAATCGTGTTGATTTATCGCGCCGTCAAAAAGGCCCGACAGGAAAAATTCGCACTCTACCTTCTCCTCTTCAAGAAAGGCGCGAAGATCATCTCGTGCGGACTTTCCCTCCATCAAGATGCCGTTGGCGCGATCTTCGCCAAACCTCCTGATCAATTGTTTGCGGCCCGGCCTTATGCTGCCGCTCGCCATGCCGCCGTTGCGGCTGGATGCGGCTTTCCCAATCGACAGGCGGTCGAACAGCTGAACGCTGCGGCCGGCCTTTGCAAGTTCAATGGCCGCCGACAGCCCGGCATAACCGCCGCCGACGATGGCAACGTCGCATCGAGGGACTACCGGCCGCACTTGCAGGGGAGAAAATGAGCAATCGTCCCACCAATACGGCGCGGACTTGAAGGGGCGTGTGGAATCTTCGATATCCATGACGTGCATCTTGATCCAATCAACTCACAGGTGTTCCGCTCAATCGCGGGAGACCCATAGCTTTCGTGTCGTTTCGATCACCCGCCAGACCCCCGTGAACCCGGGATGCATCACGAAAGCATCGCCCGCCGCGATTCGACGTGGCTCGAACCCGTCCTCGATGAGTTCTGAGACCCCAGAAAGGATGTAGCAGAACTCGAAGGTCTCACCCTTGACGGAACGATAGGCACCCGGCGTGACCTCCCATAAGCCGGCCTGCACCTGTCCATCGGCGGTTTGCGCGATATCCCAAGTCAGAAAACGCGGATCGCCTTCCACGCGTCGTTCCGGCAGCGGTTCGCCTCGCCTGGGTTCGGGAACATTGTCATGGTCGACGAAGGTAAGCTTTGACATGGAGGACCTTTCAGCGTGCGGAGCGCGTCTCGAAAGACAAGCGCCTTTCGATGACATTCAGAGCAGTCAGACAGACGACGTTGATCACGAGATAAAAGACGGCGGTGATGACGAAGATTTCCATGATGGCGAAAGTCTCGCTCATCAACCGTTTGGCAAAGCCGGTGATTTCAAGCACGGTTATCGTGGAGGCAAGGCTTGATTCCTTGACGATAACGGCGACCTCGGTGCTGTAGGAAGGCAGGGCCTGACGCAGCGCCAGGGGAAACTTGATACGGTGGAAGACCACCCAAGGCGACATGCCGCAAGCCTCCGCCGCCTCGACCAGTCCGCGCGGCAGCGAGAAAAGGGCGGTCCGGAATATCTCCGCCGTATAGGCCCCCGTATTGAGAATGACAGCGAGGATGGCGGCATGCAGACTGTCGCCGATCAACCACCACAAAACCAGATTGTGGCGTATGAAACCCACCTGCGCGAGGCCGTAGTAGATCACAAAGATCTGTACGAGCATCGGCGTGCCCCTGAAGACGGCGCAGTAGAAGTCGGCGCATTTTCGAACCGTGCTGCTCTGGGATGTGCGGGCGGTTGCCAGCAGGATGCCGAAGGGCAGCCCAAGACCGACGCCGAAAGCTGCAATCAGCAGGGTCGTCCTCGCGCCGATGAGGAGAAATGGTACCGCATATGTTACGATGCTGAAGTCCATCCTAACCTCTACCGAAGCCGCGGTTGAAATGTCTTTCGGCGCGGTTGAACAGAACTTGGCTCACTGCGGTCATGGCGAAAAACATCGCGGCCGCCAGGCAATAGAACAGAAGCGGCGAGCGTGTAATTCCTGCGGCGACCGCGGCCCCGCGCATCAGCTCCTGCATGCCTACGACAGATACGAGCGAGGTATCCTTGATCGTCATCTGCCATACATTGTTGATGCCACCCAGAGCCAGCCGGACGGCGAGCGGCAGGGTCACCTGGAAAAAGGTCACGCGTGACGACAGCGAAAGCGATCGCGCCGCCTCAAGGACGCCGACAGGAACTGACTGCAGCGCGCCTCGTATTACTTCGATCGAGTACGCGCAGGAGATGGCGGCGATTGCTAAAATGCCGACAATGAATGGATAGGCGTTCTCTGCGCTGTTAGCGTAGCCGAACGCCGAGGCAATTTTCTGCACCCAATCGACTGAGCCGAAAAACAGGAGATAGATGATAAGCAGTCCTGGAACACCGCGAATGACGATGCTGTAGGCATCAACAAGCTGTGACAGTACCAGGACCCTGCGCCAACGAAGGATGGCAAGCGGTATTGCCGCCGCCAACCCTATGACCATGCCAAGAAAACCGATCAGAAGCGTGATGCCGGCGCCGCGCAGCAGCGCAAGCAGCCAGCCCTTCTCGATCATGAGGACCCAGATATCGTGCAACATAAAAAACATTCCATCAGATCGCCGCGGCGTTACCGCGACGATCTGTTAGTGTCGGATGATTACTTGTTGCACGCGATGGTGTAGTCGTCCTTGAACCAGTTTTCCGACGCCGTCTTTACTTTCCCGCTGTTGATCATGTCACAGAGCGCGCCGTCCAGCTTGGCCTTGAGTTCGGTATTGCCCTTGCGAAGCCCGACGCCCATGCCATAACCCAGCGTTTCGTGATCGTCCGCTCCGGTGACCTTGACGTCGATGCGGACAAAATTGGCTCCCTCCGGGGTGCTGAGGAAGTCGACCCAGGTCGGGGAATCGCCGAAGGCAGCGTCAAGCCGGCCTGTCGCGAGATCCGAATTCTGCTGGGTCGTGGCGTCGTATGTCTTCAGGTCCGCGGTTGGAATATGTTTCTTGATGAACTGTGCGTAGGTGGTGCCGTTCACGACGCCTATGGTCTTGCCGGCTAGAGCCTTCTCAATTTCCGCAAGACTCTTTAGCCCAGCCAACGCAGAATCCTTTGGGACCACGAAATACTCAGGCGTGGTTGCGTAAGGAATGGAATAGTCGATCTTCTTCTTTCTCTCGTCGGTGATGCCGAGACCCGAGATGATGACATCGAAGCGATCGCTGTCCATCGACGGGACCAGGGAACTGAACGTCTGAACCACGAATTTGCACTTGACCTTGAGTTCGGCGCAAATGCCGTTGGCGATGTCGGCGTCGAAGCCGGTAACGTTGCCATTGGCGTCAGCCATGCTGAACTGCGGCGCATCGCCTTCAGTGCCCACGCGCAAGACGCCATCCTCAGCCCATGCAGTGCTCATTGCAGCGATCAGGATGAGGCCGGATGCGCAGGCCAAGCGATATGTGTTCTTTGCGAGCATGTAATTTTCCCCTTTTGTTTTTGGTTAATGGCCGCATTAGGCGGCGGTTGAAATAACGCTGGAAAGGAACCGCTTCACCGCCTCGGATGTGGGGTTGCAAAACAGTTCTTCCGGCACGGCATCCTGCTCAACGGTACCTTTGTGCAGGAATATCATTCGGTTCGACACCTCCCGTGCGAACCTCATTTCATGCGTGACGAGGAGAATGGTCGCCCCCTCGCCGGCAAGCGTTCTGATAACCTTCAAGACCTCGCCGACTAGTTCGGGATCAAGCGCGGAGGTTGGTTCATCAAAAAGCATTAGTTTAGGCCGCATTGCTAGCACGCGGGCTATTGCCACACGCTGCTGCTGGCCGCCCGATAGCTGGCTTGGATACTGGTGGCTGAAGTCGGCCATGCCAACCTTCGAGAGTGCGGAAAGCGCTGTTTCTTCCGCTTCCCGCTTGTCCTTGCGAAGCACGTAGATCAGTGCTTCGGTCACATTCCCGAGCACGGTCCGGTGGGTCCACAGATTGAAGTTCTGAAACACCATGCCGATGTGGCGGCGAAAAATTCTGATATTGGCCGCGTTGATAATTTCCGTTTCGTGGCGATCGTTCTGCACGGTGGAAATCATGTCGCCCATCAGCTCGACCTCGCCCGAGCTCGGAGTCTCCAGGAAATTAATGCATCGTAGCGCAGTGCTCTTTCCTGACCCGGAAGAGCCAACGAGGGAAATAACCTCGCCCTGCCGCATCTGGAAGCTCACCCCCTTTAGAACGCTGGTTGCGCCGAAGGCTTTGCGAAGTTCGTGAACTTTCAGAACAGGTGCCACGCCGTTTCCATCCACTCCACCGTTGCTCCGCCGCTTCAACCTTCGATCGTTTGGGCGATCTCGTTTACGGCCGCCTCGGCGATCGAGACCATCTCATCGATTTCGGATTCCGTCATAACAAGGGGCGGCGCAAACCCTAGAATGTCTCCATGCGGCATGGCACGGGCAATGAGATTGCGGTCGCGCGCCGCCTGAGAGATGCGGGTCCCGACCTTCAGGGCTGGGTCGAATGCCACTTTGGTCTCGCGGTCCGCGACGAATTCAACGGCGGCCATCATGCCGACGCCGCGCACTTCCCCAACAATCGGATTCTGCTCGAAAGTCGCCTTAAGGCTTTTGAGAAGGTAGGCGCCCCTGCTTGTGGCCTGCCCGGGGAGATCCTCGCGCTCGACAATATCGAGTACGGCATTCGCCGCCGCCGCCCCGATCGGATGCCCCGAATAGGTATAGCCATGCGAGAAGGGGCCGACTCTGGGCGTCGCCTCCTCCATGACTTGGTAGATTTCCTCGGAGATGATCGACGCCGACAGCGGCGAGTAGGCGGAAGTCAGCCCCTTGGCGACGGTGACCAGATCTGGTTCCATCCCGTAGAGGTCCGAGCCGAACATGGCCCCGGTTCGGCCAAAACCGCAAATCACCTCGTCGGCAATCAGAAGCACGTCGTATTTCTTCAATACGACCTGTATCTTGGCCCAATAGCCCGCCGGTGGGGGCGTGAGCCCGCCAGTCCCGAGCACCGGCTCGGCTATGAAAGCGGCAACGGTATCGGGCCCTTCGGCAACGATCAGCGCCTCCAACTCATCGGCGCGGCGCTGCGAGAACGCTTCCTCCGTTTCGCCCGGGAGGGCGCCACGATAGAAATGCGGCACACCCGTGCGGAGGATGCCGGAAACAGGCAGATCCATATGATCGTGATAAAAACTCATTCCCGTCATCGAGCCGGACACCACCGAGCAGCCGTGATAGCCGCGCTCGCGGGCTATGATCTTCTTCTTCTTCGGCCTACCGCGTAGATTGTTAAAATACCAAACGATCTTGGCCTGTGTTTCATTCGCATCAGACCCAGAAAGCCCGTAGAAGACTTTCGACATATTACCTGGCGCCATCCTGACGAGCCGATCCGACAGGCGGGCGAGTTCTTCGGTCGTGTGCGCAGCATAAGAATGATAGTAAGCCAGCTTATAGGCCTGGCGCGCAATGGCTTCCGCGACTTCAGTTCGACCATAGCCGATATTGACGCAATACAGTCCAGCAAAGCCATCGATATATTCCCGTCCGCTGGCGTTCCGGATGCGGACCCCTTTGCCGGTTTCCATGATCGTCGGCTCATTCGCGCCCGAAGCAAAATCTTTCAAATAAGTGAAGGGATGCAGAACTGAACGGCGGTCCATTTCAGCGATGTCGGCAGTAGTTGTCATCCTGGGATCCTCAAGCGGCCTTCAGGTCCATGAAATGCCAAGGGTGTCGAAACCTTTTCGCCCCTTGGCCGCAGCGATGCGGCGTCCAGGTCAAATCCGTTATTGATCGCGTCCCGGGAGATTTCCCGTCCGGTCGCCGGATCTGCGTTCCCCATTTTTTCGGCTGCATTCTTCCAGACTGCGCCGATGAACAACTGAGAGCGCAGAAGCCTCGGACATTGAAGCGGGCAAGCCTTGGCTGCGCCTTTGTTGCCGTATTTCGTTTTCCGTTCCCGTACGATTGCCTTCATATGCTAAAGCTATTGACATGAGACAACGTTTTGCCGCTTATTCGATCCAAAATTCGCAGGAATAATGCTTGTTTGAAGCCAATGAGAGGAAAAAATGCGCACATCTCTCAAGCTTGATCGGCTGGATTCTCGCTTGCTGAACATCCTGCAAACCCACAACCGCTCCAGCACGGAAGAGCTTGGGCAAATGGTCGGTCTCTCGGCAACGGCCGTCCAGCGTCGTCTCAAGCGGCTTCGCGACGGGGGTGTGATCGAAGCTGACGTCTCGATCATCAAACCTAAAATGGTCGGGCGCCCTGTTGCGATGTTAGTGCTGGTTTCGCTCGAGCGCGAACGTGCTGACATTGTCGACCGCTTCAAGCAAGCCATCCGCCAGACGCCTGAAGTGATGAACGGCTACTATGTGACCGGGGAATCGGATTTCGTCCTCATAGTAACATCCCGAAGCATGGAAGACTACGAGGCCTTCACGCGGAAATTCTTCTACGAGAACCCTGACATTAAGGGATTCAAGACCATGGTTATCATGGACCGCGTGAAGGTCGGATTCTCCATGCCGATCCATTTTGATGATTTTATAAGTGATGGCCTTCGTTAGATGTCGATTGGCGGAACATCAAGGAAGAGCATTAGCTCTTCTGCAGGGCTTTGGTACATTCCGGCTGGATTTACGTACGAATACTGTTGCGCATGAAGCCGAGCTAACCATCCTTTCCTTCAGCCGGCCGCACCAAGCCGAAATGATAGGGCTCGGCGGGCGTCTCCAGTTCAGCGAGCCCTGCCGGCGAAGCCAAGGCCATTTCCATGCTGGACAAGGCTGGCTCACGGGGATGGTTTCCAGGCGGCGCGACAATATTGCAGTGGCCCATCGGCGATCTAGCTGACGGCGAAAATTTTGCGCTCACGATGAATATGTGCCGCTTAGCATCGAGGCCCGCTTTAAGGCAGTGGGCTATGGACTGTTCAACGACCGAGATTGGGCGCGAAGCCGCCATGTCCTCTTTGGGGGCCGTAAGCAGTCGGACAGGTCTGATGACGTAACTTTGGTAGCAGACGCTCTTGGCCAAGTAGGTCGGTGCATCGTGCGCTGCGATGTCGTATCGGTCCGGTGGTTAGTACTATTCTAAATCGAAGCAGAAACCGAAAAGTCCTGGGTCTCGTCGTCGGCGAGTTTGACCGGATTGACGAATGGCTGAACGAAACGTCGCTGGCGAGTACGGCCTTATCGAACTCGTCGCTGTTGAGCGCCACGATATACTGACCGCCCACCTCGCCGGCTATGAGGATCAAGTGGTCCTATCCCCGCATCTGCAATTGTAGTGGAGCAAAAAGGCGGACCTGGAAACGCCGGGATCGCCTTGCTTGCGGACGGGCTTCCGGGACAACGGTTTTTAGCAAGCAATCCGAAGGCAACTACCCGAGGGTTTGGCTTGCTAAGGCATAGGTCTTCGCCATATCCGAGCCGCCATCGGCAAAATCGGCAAGGCGCTTTCCCATCGACATGGTCAGCACCGTGTCGAAGACCGGCATTCCGGCGTGCGACAGAAAGGCAGCGAACTCGCCATTGTCCATGCGCGTGTCGATCCTGAGGAAAGATCCTGAATGATCGGCTACGTGCGGCTGGACGACCGCCACGGCGTCGGCGTCGTTTCCCGCCACGACCGGCCCCACCACAAGGCCCCGCCCGAACGGCCGACAGAGCGCGAAAGCCTTCAGCTTGTCACCGCTGAAAAGACCATAGCCGGTCGAGTGTGCGAACAGCTTCTCGATGAGCGTCGCCCGCCTCACACCGAATCCTGCCGCGTCGAGTTCGATCGCTGCGGGAACATCCTTCGCGCGCAAAATCCGGACGTCGCCCCGCGCCTCTGTCAATCTGCCGATCGCTTCCGTGCGGGCGATTCCCTGGCATTGGTAGACGGTCTGTTCCGGCTGGAAGTCGAGCGAAAGATAGAGCCGCCTTGCCGCCCGGGTTGCATTGAGGCGCAGGTCGCGCCCGGCGACCTTCTCGAAGACCAGCTTCATCAGCCATTGCCCGGCGCCAAGCGTCTGCAGTCGCGGTGAGGTAATGACCATCCCCACGGTGGCGAAGTCGGCGCCGTGCGCGAACCACATTGCGGAGCCCAGAACCCGGCCGATCTCATCGAGTGCCACGAACCCCTGTCCTGACTCGCGCAGGAACTGCCAATCCTCGGCCCGGTGCGGCCATCCCACCGACAGGGAATGCGCGTGCAACCGGTCGAGTTCGATGCCCTCGATGTCCCCGATGCGCATCGAGAAGGCGTCGATCTTCAAGCTTTCGGACGGCTTCAATTCCATGCCTCTGAAACTTTGCCGATATGGAGAGGTCCCACAACGGCCTACCCTGCCCCTGCCGACGCTAACCAATCGGACCAATATGATCTGTTCGAAAGCCCCGCGCCAACGCAAGATTCAACTGAAACACTTCCGCTTTCGGCACGCAATCGCGAAGGAACGCTGACATTGTCGACCGTATCGGCCCGACGAACCGGAATGCCAAATGCCCAAACCCCAAAATACCTTGAGGTCTGGAATGGACGTCTTCGACATCCTCGGCCGTCTCGTCGCCTTTCCATCCGTGGCCGGCAAGCCGAACGGGGACATTGCCGGCTGGATCGAGGCCTATCTGGCAGAACAGGGAGCGAAGGTCACCTTGCTCCCGGGGCCGGAAGGCGGCCGCTCCAATCTCTTCGCGACGATCGGTCCCGCCGATGTCCCCGGCTATATCCTGTCGGGGCATATGGACGTCGTCCCTGCCGGCGAGCCGCAGTGGAGTTCGTTTCCTTTCGCATTGCGCCAAGAGGGCGAGCGGTTCTATGGACGCGGCACCACCGATATGAAGGGCTTTCTTGCCGCTGCGCTGGCGGCGGTGCCTGCCCTGTCGCGGCTGCGCCTTGCGAGGCCGATCCATCTCGCCTTCTCCTATGATGAGGAGATGGGCTGCCGCGGCGTGCCTCATCTCATCGCCCGGCTTCCCGAACTTTGCGCCATGCCACTCGGCGTCATCGTCGGCGAACCAAGCGGCATGCGCGCCGTGCGCGGTCACAAGGGCAAGGCGGCCGCCCGCGTCACCATCAAGGGATGCTCCGGCCATTCCTCCCGGCCCGATCTCGCACTCAATGCCATCCATGCGATGTCCGAGGCGCTGAGCGCGGCTGTCAGCGAAGCCGAGCGGCTGACGCACGGCCCGTTCGATCCAACCTTCGAGCCGCCCTACTCCTCGCTGCAAGCGGGTGTGGTGGCGGGTGGACATCAGGTCAACATCATTCCCGACACCTGCACGCTGGACCTGGAGGCGCGCGCCATACCTGGCGTCGATCCGGCGCGCCTGCTCGCGCCGGTCAAGGCGCGGGCCCAGGCCCTTGCCGCGAAGGGGTATCTTGTCGAGTGGACGCCTATGAGCGCCTATCCCGCACTGTCTTTGTCACAAGATTCAGGCTTGGTGGCTTTGCTGAGCCACCTGACCGGCGAAGCACCGCTCGCCGCCGTCAGCTATGGCACCGAGGCTGGGCTCTACCAAGCCGCCGGCCTGGATGCGATCATCTGCGGTCCTGGCGATATCGGCCGTGCCCACAAGCCGGACGAATATATTCTCGCCAGCGAACTCACCGCCTGCCAGCTTATGATCGAAGCGCTGGCTGTGCATTGCACCGCCTGAAGGGGACCCGGATGACATTCCTCTTCAATTCCGATGCGCGGCGCGGCGCGGTCTTTGCCGAAGCCTTCGCCAAGGAATTGCCCGGCCTCCCGTTCGCCATGAATGCCGCGACGGTCGATGCCGACGCGGTGCGTTATCTCATCACCTGGACGGTGCCGGATAATCTCGCCCGCTACCGGAATCTGGAGCTCCTGTTCTCCCTTGGTGCCGGCGTCGACCAGTTTCGCTTCGATGCGGTGCCCGCGACGGTGAAGATCGTGCGCATGGTCGAGGAAGGCATCGTGCGCATGATGCAGGAGTACGTGTCGCTGGCCGTACTTGCGCTGCACCGCAACCTGCCCGCCTATCTGGCGCAGCAGCGGGCCGGTCAATGGCTGGATGTCCCGCAGATCCAGGCCGCCTCGCGCCGCATCGGCGTGCTCGGTCTCGGGCAGCTCGGCCAGGCGGTCCTCGACCGGCTGAAACCCTTCGACTTCCCGCTCGCCGGCTGGAGCCGTTCGCCGCGTCAGATCGACGGCGTGACCTGCCATCATGGCGAGGTTGGGCTGGAGACGATGCTGGCGGCCAGCGACATATTGGTCTGCCTGCTGCCGCTGACCGAAGACACGCGCGGATTTCTCAATGCCGATCTGTTCGCCAAACTACCGGAGGGCGCGGCTCTCGTTCACACAGGCCGGGGGCCGCAGCTCGACCATAAGGCGCTTGTCGCCGCGCTCGCGAGCGGCCACCTTTCAGCGGCGATGATCGACGTGACCGATCCCGAACCGCTGCCCGCGAACCATCCGTTCTGGTCACATCCGAAGATCATCCTCACCCCGCATGTCGCGAGCGTCACCCAGCCGGAGACCGCGGCACGCGCCGTCATCGACAACATCCGGCGCCACCGTGCCGGCGTTGAGCCGATCGGGCTCGTCGACCGGTCGCGCGGCTATTGAAGTCCAACCAGAAAGGCCATCCCTTGTCCCTGCTCAAGACCGTCGATACCAATCCAACCTTTTCGCCGCGCGAATCCAGGGCGCTGCCAGAGCGGCTGATCGCCGGCGACCCTGCCTTCAAGACCTGGGCGCAGGATGTCGCCAAGGACGATCTCGTCCATACCGGCGTCTGGGAGGCGGCGCCGGGTGAGACGCGCTCGATCAAGGGTGAGACTTTCGAGTTCTGCCACATTCTCTCCGGCGTAATCGAGATCATACCGGACGCCGGCGAGAGGGTGACCTACCGCGCTGGCGACAGCTTCGTGATGAAGCCGGGCTTTACCGGTGTTTGGAAGACCATCGAAACGGTGCGCAAGATCTACGTGACGGTGGGATAACAGGATCCGAGCGAGGTGCCGCGCGGAAGATTTTGCCGTCCCTCGCATCCGGCACGCAACATTCGTCGGCTGCGTGTCGCCGAACAGCGCATGCTGCGTGCCGGCACGCGCTAGGCTCGAGCAAATGCTCGAAAGTGATCGCCCATGAGCCTGAGCTTCGATCCGGACGCCGTTCTCCTCCCCGTTGGCCATTTCGTTGGCGGAGAGTTGATCGCGGCCGAGGGTGCCATCGAGATGCGCCGCCCTTCGGACGGCAAAGCCTATGCCGCCTGTCCAGTGGCGGATTTGGACATCGTCAACTATGCAGTCGAAAGCGCCAAGGCGGCGCTGAAAGCCAGCAATTGGGGCGGCGTTCGGCCGCGCGAGCGCACCAAGGCACTCCAGGCCTGGGCCGATCTTATCGAAGCGGAAGCCGATACGCTCGCCAGGATCGAGGCGATGTGCTCGACCCGTCCTGTCGGCCAGGTCGTCGCCGGCGACATTGCGGTTACCGCCGAGCAGATCCGCTTCTTCGCCGAATTCGCCGACAAGGAAGGCAGCGAGCTTGTACCGACAGACGACGCCAGTCTCGGCATGATCATGAGCGAGCCCTATGGCGTGGTAGCCGCGATCACGCCCTGGAATTTTCCGATCTCGATGGCCGGCTGGAAACTTGGCCCGGCGCTGGCAGCCGGCAATGCGGTCGTGCTGAAACCCTCGGAAATGACCCCCTTCTCGACCGTCTACCTGGCGCAGCTCGCGGTCAGAGCCGGTCTGCCGGCGGGACTTGTCAACGTAGTTCTCGGCGATGGGCCAACCACCGGCACGGCGCTGACCGGTCATCCTGAGATCGCCAAGGTCAGCTTCACCGGCTCGACCCGCGCCGGCTCCGCGATCATGGAAAACGTCTCCCGCACCGGTGTCAAGCCGATGACGCTGGAGCTCGGCGGCAAGAGCCCCCAGATCGTCTTTGCCGATGCCGATCTCGAGAAGGCGGCGACGGCGATCGCCGGCAGCGTCACCTTCAACGCCGGCCAGGCCTGCGTGGCCGGCACGCGCCTGATCGTCGAGAGGGGTGTGGCGGACAGGCTGACGGCCGCCATCCTGGAGCGGATGATGGCGGTGCGGCCCGGTACGACCTGGGACGAGGCGACGCATTATTCGCCGATCATTTCGGAGCGGCAGCGGGCACGTGTCGACGGCATCGTGCGGGCCGCGGTCGAGGCCGGCGGCGAATGCCTGACCGGCGGCGGCGTCATGGACAGCCCCGGCTATTTCTACCAGCCGACGCTGATCGCTGACGTGGACAAGGCCAATCCCGCGATCGTCGAGGAAATCTTCGGCCCGGTCCTGACCGTCCAGACCTTCGAAACCGAGGAAGAAGCGCTGGCGCTGTCCAGCCATCCGATCTACGGGCTGGCTTCCGGCTTGTTCACGTCAGACCTGTCCCGCACCATACGCTTCGCACGTAAGCTCGAAGCCGGCACCGTCTGGGTTAACCGCTACAGCCGCTCGCGCGACCATATCCTTCCAACCGGGGGCTACAAGCGTTCCGGCATCGGCAAGGACCTCGGCCGCGAAGCCTACCTCGCCAATCGCAGGACCAAGAGCGTCCTGATCAGCCTCTAGAGAGATGCCGATGAAGTCCTATTCGATCGCCCTGATCCCCGGTGACGGCATCGGCCCCGATGTGACCGCCGCCGCCTGGTCCGTGCTGCAGATGGCGGCCAAACATGCCGGCTTTGCGCTGGCCGGAACCGAATTTCCCTGGTCCTGCAAATTCTACCGGGATACCGGCCGCATGATGCCGGAAGACGGCATCGAAAACTTGCGTGGCTTCGACGCCATTCTTCTCGGCGCTGTCGGCTGGCCGGCGGAAGTGCCGGATTCGGTCTCGCTGCACGGCCTGCTGCTGCCGATTCGCAAGGCATTCGTGCAGTACGCCAACATCCGGCCGCATCGCCTGCTGCCGGGCGTCACGGGACCGCTGCGGGCCGAAAGCTTCGACATATTGTGCATCCGCGAGAACACCGAAGGCGAATATTCGGGCGCCGGCGGGCGCGTGCATCAAGGCACGCTGGACGAGGTGGCGGTGGAGACCTCGATCTTCACCCGCGCCGGCGTCGAGCGCATCCTGCGCTTCGGTTTCGAGCAGGCGCGGACACGGCGCGGCAAGCTGGCCTCCGTCACCAAGTCCAATGCGCAGAAATACTCGATGGTGTTCTGGGACGAGATCACGCGAAAGCTGGCTGCGGAGTACTCTGACGTGGCCGTGACCAGCTATCATGTCGATGCGCTGGCCGCGCGCATGATCATGGCGCCGGAGAGCCTCGACGTGGTCGTCGCCTCCAACCTGTTCGGCGATATCCTCACCGACATCGGCGCGGCGATCCAGGGCGGGCTAGGCTACGCCGCCTCCGCCAACATCAACCCCGACCGCTCGGCGCCGTCCATGTTCGAGCCGGTGCACGGCTCCGCACCAGACATTGCGCATCTGGGCATCGCCAACCCGATCGCCACCATATGGTCCGGCGCGATGATGCTCGAACATCTCGGCGAAACGGCTGCGGCCGGCCGCGTCATGAAGGCGGTCGAAGCGACAACCGCGCGCGGCATTGGAACCGCTCCCGGGAAGGACAGGACGGAAGCCATCACAGCGGCCATCGTCGCGGCACTCACCTGATTGCAGGGCATTTTTCGATGAAAAACCTGAAAGACGAAGATCTCTTCCGCGAAGCCGGCCTGATCGGCGGCAGATGGGTCGCCGCCGGCTCCGGCAAAACTGTCGATGTGCTCGACCCAGCCACTCAATTGGCGATCGGCACAGTACCCGACATGGCCGGTACGGAGACCCGTGCGGCGATAGAGGCCGCGGCTTCCGCCTATGCGGATTGGAAGAAGAAGACCAACGCCGAACGCGCGGCCCTGCTGGAGGCCTGGCATGGCCTGATGCTGGCGCATCTGGACGATCTCGCGCTGATCCTGACTACCGAACAGGGCAAGCCGCTGGACGAGGCCAAGGGCGAGATCCGCTACGGCGCCTCCTTCGTCAAATGGTTCGCGGAGGAAGCGCGCCGCATCAACGGCCACTCCATCCCCTCGCCCACCCCGGACCGCCGCATCATCGTGCTGAAGGAGCCGGTGGGTGTCTGCGGCATCATCACGCCGTGGAACTTTCCCAACGCGATGATCACCCGCAAGGTCGCGCCGGCGCTGGCCGCAGGCTGCACCGTGGTCATCAAGCCGTCTGAGTTCACTCCTTATTCGGCGCTGGCGCTCGGCGTGCTCGCCGAACGGGCGGGCATCCCTGCCGGCGTCATCAACATCGTCACCGGCATGCCAGCGGAAATCGGCAACGAAATCATGGCCAATGAGACTGTGCGCAAGATCTCCTTCACCGGCTCGACGCGGGTCGGCTCGTTGCTGATGCGCGGCGCGGCCGATAGCGTGAAGCGGCTCAGCCTCGAACTCGGCGGCAATGCCCCCTTCATCGTCTTCGACGACGCCGATCTCGACCTAGCCATTGAGGGCACGCTGGTCTCGAAGTTCCGCAACGGCGGCCAGACGTGCGTCTGCGCCAACCGCATCCTCGTCCAGGCCGGGGTCTACGAGACCTTCGCCGCGAAGCTTTCCGCGCGCGTCAACGCCATGACGGTGGGGCCGGGCACCCAGCCCGGCGTCGTCATCGGACCGATGATCAACATGGTGGCGGTCGAGAAAATCAACCGCCACATCGCGGACGCGCTCGCCAAGGGTGCTGCGATCGTAACCGAGAAGCCGGCACTGCCCGACGGCCCTCAGTATGTCGCGCCGCTGGTGCTGACGGGCGCCACAAAGGACATGCAGCTTGCCGGCGAGGAAACGTTCGGCCCGGTCGCGCCGCTTTTCCGTTTCGAGACGGAAGAGGAAGCGATCGCGCTGGCCAACGGCACACCCTACGGTCTTGCCTCCTACTTCTACACTGAGAATTTGAAACGCGCCTGGCGCGTCGGCGAGGCGTTGGAGTTCGGCATGGTGGGCTTGAACACAGGCTCGGTCTCGATGGAGGTGGCACCCTTCGGCGGCGTCAAGCAGTCCGGCCTCGGCCGCGAAGGCGCGCAGGCCGGCATCGAGGAATATCTCGAGATGAAAAGCTTCCATATGGGCGGGCTGGGCTAAACTCCATCCGCCGGATCAGTGGTCACTGGATCCGGTCGAGCGCCTTGTAGTAGAGGCCGACCATCGGCAGGAACCACGGCTTGCCTGAATAGCCTGGAATGGCAGGCCACTCGAGCCCCTTCAGCGGATTGCGGTCCTCGCGGCCAAGCATGGCATCGGCCAGGATCATGCCGAGCTGGGTGGAAAGCTGCGCGCCATGACCGGAATAGCCCATCGCGTACCACACCCCGTCATGGTAGCCGGCGCGCGGGAAACGGTCCTTGGTCATGTCGACCAGCCCGCCCCAGCAATAGTCGATCTCGACTTTGGCGAGCTGCGGGAAGATGGCCGCCAGGCTTGCCCGCAATATCTGTCCGCTCCTGGCGTCGGAGCGCTGGTCCGATGTCGCCGAGAAGCGCGCGCGGCCGCCGAAGATCAACCGGTTGTCGGGTGAGAGCCGGAAGTAGTTGCCGATGTTCATCGAGTTCACGCAGGTCCGGTTGCCCGGCATGGTCGCGGCAATCTCGGTGTCGCTCAAGGGCTGCGTGGCGATGATGAAGCTGCCAACCGAAATGATCCTGCGGCGGAAATAGCCGAAGTCAGGCGTCGTATAGGCACCGGTCGCTACCAGCACGGCGTCGGCGCTGATGCGACCCCGCGACGTGGTCAACTCATGCCGCTTGCCGGCCTGCTTGTGATCGGTCACCGCAGCGATCTCGTGGATGACGGCGCCGTGGCGCGCGGCTGCCGTGGCGAGACCCGCCACATAGCGGCCCATATGCATCATGGCGCTCTTCTTCGACAGCATCGCGCCATGGAAAGGCGAGCCGATCTCCGATTTGAGATCGGCCGCTGACAGCAGCGCCGTATCCGGATCCACCTCGGAATGGATCGCTTCGAAGTTGCGGGCGATCGAACCAAAATGCTGCGGCTTAGAGGCTAGCTTCAGCTTGCCGGCGCGGCGGAAGTTGCAATCAATGCCTTCCTCGGCGACCAGCGCCTCGATGGTGTCGACGGACTCGTCCAGCGCCCGGTAGATCGCGACCGCGCGTTCCTTTCCGAGCTCCGCCTTGGCCGAGAGGTAGCTGTGGGCAAGTCCGTTGTTTAGATGTCCGCCATTGCGCCCGGATGCACCCCAGCCCACGCGCTCCGCTTCCACCACCACCACCTTGGCGCCGGCCTTCGCCAATTGGCGGGCGGCGGCGAGTCCGGTGAAGCCGCCGCCGACGATGGCGGCATCGTAGTGACCCTCGACCGGGCCTTGCGCCGCGCCGGCAAAGACGGGGGCAGTGTCGTGCCAGTAGGAGACCAGCTTCATCGGCAATCCGCCTGTTTTAGAGACCGACCACGCCTGGAAGGCCTGAAATATCCGGTATCTCGACATAGCCATAATAGGGGTTGGCTGGTTCGTGGCCGCGGTTGACCCAGACCTTGTTCTTGATGCCGAGATCGTGCGCCGACATCAGGTCGTAGCGGAACGAGGACGAGCAGTGAAGGATATCGTCCGGGCCGCAGCCCAACATGTCGAGCATGTACTCGAAGGCTTTGAAGCGGGGCTTATAGGCCTGCGCCTGCTCGGCCGTATAGACAGCATGGAAGGGCGCGCCGAGCTTTTCGACATTGGACATGATCTGCGCGTTCATCGCGTTGGACAGGATGACCAGCGGAATTTCCTTGGCGACCTTCGCCAAGCCCGCGGGGACATCGGCGTGAGGTCCCCATGTCGGCACGCGCTCATAGACCATCCTGGCGTCGTCCGGGCTGAAGGCGACGCCGTTGCGCTTGCAAGCGCGCTCGAGCGCATTGTGGACGACGTCGGCATAAGGTTTCCAGTCGCCCAGAATCTCATCCAGCCGATACGCCGCGAAATTCTTGATGAACTCCTGCATGCGCGGCTCGTCGAGCCGGCTGCCGTAGAGATCGCGCGCCGCTTCCGCCATCTGGAAAAAGGTCAACGTGCCGTAGCAGTCGAAGGTGATGTATTTGGGCCTGAAGGAAGCCATGTCCGTCGATCTCCGGTGGAAGCACATCCGCGCTGGGATGTATTTCATCATAGAGCGGCAGGCGGCGACCCACCTGACCGAAATAGGCCTTCCGAAAGCAGAAAGTTCCGTATCCGCCATCCGGTTTGGCACGCTGTGGCATCTGGCGTGCCGATTGCGGCGCCGCGCACGGCGTGAGGCGCCCCCGCCGTGGATGACGCCAGCACAAGATGCGGCGCACCGCTTACGCTACGGCGAAAGATACTGTCCAAGCCAAAGCCTTCAGATGATCTGCGGCGCGCCGATGGTCGAAACTTGTCGTCAGACGGAAGGATGCCTTATGCCGCAGGGCGACATCGAACTCCGGGCCTTCGGGCCCGACCATATCGAGGGAGCCGTAGTGCTTTCTCGCCAGGAGAATTGGCCACATCGCCCGCAGGACTGGCAGATGGCGCTGCAGCTCTCGAACGGCGCGGTTGCGCTCGACGATCAGGGCCGCGTCACCGGAACCATCCTGGTAACGCCCTACGGCGCAGATTGCGCCATGATCAACATGGTGATCGTCGACAGGACTGTGCGCGGCAAGGGGCTTGGGCGCCGGCTCATGGATCAGGCCTTCGCCCTTGCCGGTGACCGTCCGCTGCGGCTCGTCGCCACAGCGGACGGCATGTCTCTTTATGAAAAGCTCGGCTTTGTGCCGTCCGGTACGATCCGGCAACATCAAGGTAGCGTTGCCAAGCTTGGTGCGCCGGGCGGCGTGGAAGCTGCGGACGCCGCCGATCTCCGGGAAATCAAGGCGCTGGACCGCGACGCCTATGGCGCCGACCGTGGAGCTCTAATCGATGCGCTGGCCGAGCGCGGCCAATTCGCCGTCATCCGCCGCGACGGCGCCATCGGGGCCTATGCCGCGATCCGGCCGTTCGGACGCGGCGAGGTGATTGGTCCGGTCATCGCGGGAAGTATCGACGAGGCAAAGGCCCTGATCGGCTTCTTCGCCGCCGCGCGCGCCGGTGCCTTCCTGCGCGTGGATACCGGCAGCGGAACCGGCATCGCCGGCTGGCTCGAGGAAATCGGCCTTACCCATGTCGGCGGCGGCGTAGCCATGGACCGTCCGCCCAAGACGGTCGCGGAACAGGCCAGGCCAAAAGTTTACGCCCTCGCCAACCAGGCGCTAGGATAGTCGGAGAACAACAATGCTCGCCAATTCCCTGATCGAACTCGATCGCGCCCATCTCATCCACCCAGTCTCTTCATACCGTGGTCATGAGGCGCACGGCGTGCGCGTGTTGAAATCGGCGAAGGGCGCGACCGTGACCGATGCGTCCGGCCGGCAACTTCTCGACGGTTTCGCGGGGCTGTGGTGTGTCAATGCCGGCTACGGCCATGACAGCATCGTCGAGGCGGCGGCCCGGCAGATGCGAGAGCTTCCCTACGCCACCGCCTATTTCGGCCTCGGCTCTGAGCCGGCGATCCGCCTCGCCTCGGAACTGGCCGAGCGCGCGCCCGGGGATCTGAACCACGTCTATTTTACTCTTGGTGGATCGGACGCGGTCGACAGCACGATCCGGTTCGTCCGCTACTACTGGAATGCCAGGGCCGAGCCAAAACGCGATCAGTTCATTTCCATCGAGCAGGGTTATCACGGCTCGTCGGTGGTTGGCGCGGGCCTGACCGCCCTGCCCGCCTTTCACGCCGGTTTCGGCATTCCCTTTGAGTGGCAGCACAAGATCCCCTCCCCCTATCCCTACCGCAACCCGGTCGGCGAGGACGGCAAAGCGATCATCGCCGCATCGCTCGCCACGCTGAAGGCCAAGATCGAGGA
The DNA here is from genome assembly GCF_006439385.1 of Mesorhizobium sp. B3-1-7. NCBI lineage: Bacteria > Pseudomonadati > Pseudomonadota > Alphaproteobacteria > Hyphomicrobiales > Phyllobacteriaceae > Mesorhizobium > Mesorhizobium sp. B3-1-7. Next base: position 28,555 of record NZ_VFTL01000023.1, on the reverse strand, counting down.
GATCGGGCCGGAGCGGGTCGCCGCCTTCTATGCCGAGCCGATCCAGGGCTCGGGTGGCGTCATCGTTCCACCGAAAGGCTGGATCAAGGCGATACGCGAACTCTGCCGGGAGTACGGCATCCTGTTCATCGCCGATGAGGTGATCACCGGTTTCGGCCGCACGGGGCCCTTGTTCGCCTGCACCGATGAGGACATCGTTCCCGATTTCATGACGACGGCGAAGGGTCTGACCTCGGGCTATGTTCCCATGGGCGCCGTCTGCATGGCCGATCATGTCTACGACGTCATCGCCGATGGCGCGGGCGCCTCGGCCGTCGGTCACGGCTACACTTATTCCGCCCATCCCGTCAGCGCCGCCGTCGCGCTCGAGGTGCTGAAGCTCTACGAAGACGGCCTTCTGGAGAATGGCATCAACGCCGGCGCCCGCCTGATGGCAGGACTGGCAAGCCTGAGCGGCCACCCCCTCGTCGGCGACGTGCGCGGCCGCGGCATGCTTGCCGCGATCGAACTGGTGGTCGACAAGAAGACGAAGACGCCGCTTCCGGCGTCGGCCATGCCGGCGCGGCGCGTCTTCGACAGGGCGTGGGACAATGGCCTCATCATCCGTGCCTTTGCGCATGGGGTGATCGGCTATGCACCGCCGCTCTGCTGCACCGACGCCGACATCGACGCGATCATCGAGCGCACGCGCCGGACGCTCGACCAGACGCTGGACGATCCCGATGTCCGCCAGGCCCTGGCATAACGGCAGACGAATACCCTGTGTTTCGAAATAGCGCCGGGGCAGATCATTTCGCAATTTTGTGCCGCCTCCTAACGCCTTTTCGGCGAATCCAGCGCGGGGGAAGTGCCAGACTGCTGAGAAGACAAGGCCAGAAAGCCCGGATTTCCAGGCCTTCAAAAGAGACCGACGCCCCGGACAGCACGGAATTTTGTTCTGTCCAACACGTGCAATTCGGCCGCATGCAGAGGAGACCCAGTCTTGGCCAGGGGCTTTAGCGAGTTCAAATACATGACCTTCGATGTCGTCGGCACGCTGATCGACTTCGAGGGCGGGATCACGACCTGCCTGGCGCAAATTGCCGCCGAGGCCGGCGTTTCGGTCGATGGCGAGGAGGCGCTGGCCCTTTACCGGCAGGCCCGCTACATGCCCGATGCGAGCCTGTTTCCCGACGATCTCCTGCGTGTCTACACGGTCATCGCGCCGCGTCTCGGCCTCCCTCCCGAGGAGAAATACGGTGTGCGCCTGCGGGACTCCGCCCGTGCATGGCAAGGCTTTGCTGACAGCGCGGCGGCATTGGCGGACCTTGCGAAGTCGCACAGATTGATCGCCATGACCAATGCCCGGCGCTGGGCGCTCGATCATTTCGAGAAGCAACTCGGTTCGCCCTTTTTCGCCACCTTCACGGCCGACGATACAGGTACGGAAAAACCGGACCCGGCCTTCTTTCAGAAGGTTTTCGATTTCGTGGCCTCAAGGGACGACAGCAAGGACGACATCCTCCACGTGGCGCAAAGCCAGTACCACGACATCGGCATATCCCGGGCGCTTGGCATGACCAATTGCTGGATCGAGCGCCGGCATGCCCAGAAGGGTTACGGCGGCACGCTCGAGCCCGAGCGTTTCACCGCGCCTGACTACCACTTCACGTCAATGGCGGCCCTTGCCGCCGCCGTGCGGGAAAGCCTGAAGGAACGAACCTGAGCCCAAGCCCGGAAAGCCGCAGCAAGACGAGCATCCCGGAAAAACAAACAGAAAGGGGAATGATATGACCGACAAGATAACAAACTGGACCAGCGCAGAAGATGCCATGGTCGAGAATGCCATTCGGCGGGGCGCAAGCCGCCGCGAACTCCTCAAGATGCTGCTGGCCGGCGGCGCCGCGATCGCCGCGGGCAGCGTGGTGCTTGGCCGTGCCACCAATGCCGTCGCCGCCACGCCGGTTTCCGGCGGCAGTTTCAAGGCCGCCGGCTGGTCGTCCTCGACCGCCGACACGCTCGATCCTGCAAAAGCGTCGCTGTCGACCGACTATGTCCGCTGCTGCTCGCTCTACAACCGCCTGACTTTCCTCGACAAGGATGGCGTCACGCAGATGGAGCTGGCCGAGAGCTTCGACAGCAAGGACGCCAAGACCTGGACCATTAAGCTGCGCAAGGGCGTTACCTTCCACGACGGCAAGGACCTCACGGCCGACGACGTCGTCTTCTCGATGAAGCGCCATCTCGATCCGGCGGTCGGCTCCAAGGTTGCCAAGATCGCCGCTCAGATGACCGGCTTCAAGGCGGTCGACAAGTCGACCGTCGAAATCACGCTCGCCGACCCGAATGCCGACCTTCCGACCATCATGGCCCTGCATCACTTCATGATCGTGGCGGATGGCACCACCGACTTCTCAAAGGGCAACGGCACCGGCGCCTTCGTGCTGCAAACGTTCGAACCGGGCGTGCGGTCGGTCGTCTCCAAGAACAAGAACTACTGGAAATCCGGCAAGCCATACCTGGATTCGTTCGAGTTCATCGCCATCAGCGACGACAGCGCTCGCGTCAACGCCCTGCTTTCCGGTGACGTCAACTTCGCCGCCTCGATCAATCCGCGCGCGATGAAGCTCATCGGCGGCCAGCAGGGCTTCGAACTGTCGAAAACCACCTCGGGCAACTATACGGACCTCAACATCCGGCTCGACATGGATCCGGGCAATAAGGCCGACTTCGTCGCCGGCATGAAATACCTCGTCAACCGCGAGCAGATCGTCAAATCGGCATTGCGCGGCCTCGGCGAAATCGGCAACGACCAGCCTGTCTCGCCGGCGAACATCTTCCACAATGCCGACCTCAAGCCGAAGGCCTTCGACCCGGACAAGGCCAAGTTCCACTTCCAGAAGTCGGGCCTGCTCGGCCAGTCCATCCCCGTGGTCGCCTCCGATGCCGCGACGTCGTCGATTGACATGGCCGTGATCATCCAGGCCGCCGGTGCTGATATCGGCATGAAGCTCGATGTCCAACGCGTCCCGTCCGACGGGTATTGGGACAATTACTGGCTCAAGGCGCCGATCCATTTCGGCAACATCAATCCGCGCCCGACACCCGACATCCTGTTCTCGCTCCTCTACGCCTCCAACGCGCCCTGGAACGAAAGCCAGTACAAGTCCGAGAAGTTCGACAAGCTGCTCGTCGAGGCGCGCGGCTCGCTCGACCAGGCCAAGCGCAAGGAAATCTATGGCCAGATGCAGACCATGGTCTCCGAGCAGGCCGGCACCATCATCCCGGCCTACATTTCCAACGTGGATGCTCTCTCCAGCAAGGTGAAGGGTTTGGAGGCGAACCCACTCGGTGGCATGATGGGCTACGCAATGGCGGAATATCTCTGGCTCGAAGCCTGAGAGGCGCCTGCCAGGGACCGGACAGCCGGTCCCTGGCACTATTGCGCAACATGGCTGGCCGAACGCAACCGCAGGAGCGCTTCCATGACGTCTGGGGTTCTAAACCTCGTGCTGAAGCGGCTGGCAATCGCGGTCGTTACACTTCTGATCGTCCTGTTCGCCGTGTTTTTCGCCACCAGCATGCTGCCTGGCGACACCGCGTCGATTCTGCTCGGCCAGGCGGCCACCCCCGAAGCCGTCGCCGGCCTGCGCGAGGCCATGCATCTCAATGATCCTGCAATCCTGCGCTTCCTGCGCTGGCTTCTCGGCCTGCTCCACGGCGATCTCGGCACTTCCTATGCCAACGAGATGCCGGTCGCGGCGCTGATCGGCGGGCGCTTCGTCAACACCATGGAGCTCGCCGGCATCACCACGCTGCTCTCGGTGCCCCTAGCGCTGACGCTCGGCATCACCGCCGCCATGTTGCGTGGTTCGCTCTATGACCGCACCGTCACCATTCTTGCGATCGGCGTCATCTCGGTACCGGAATTCATGGTCGCGACTCTCGCGGTTTTGCTTTTCGCCGTTTATCTCAAATGGCTGCCGGCGCTGTCCTCGGTCAATGAGGCGCATACGCTGACCGACCTCGTGCGCATCTATGCAATGCCGGTGATCACGCTGACCTTCGTCATCTCGGCTCAGATGATCCGCATGACCCGCGCCGCGGTGATCGAAACGCTGTCCACGCCTTATGTCGAGATGGCGCTGCTCAAAGGCGCCTCACGCGGCCGCATGGTGCTCAAGCACGCACTTCCCAATGCGCTCGGGCCGATCGTCAACGCGGTTGCGCTGTCGCTGTCCTATCTGGTCGGCGGCGTCATCATCGTGGAGACGATCTTCAATTATCCCGGCATCGCCAAGCTGATGGTCGATGCGGTCGCGACCCGCGACCTGCCGCTGATCCAAAGCTGCGCAATGATCTTCTGCCTCGGCTATCTCCTGCTCATCACCGTCGCCGACATCATCGCCATCATGTCCAACCCGAGGCTGAGGTGACGATGGCACGCGTGGCAGCTTCCCGACGGTCCTTGCTGGGCCACAGCTACAATCTCGTGGGCGTCGTCGCCTCGCTGGTCATTCTGGCGTGGACGCTGATCGCCATCTTCGCACCCGCCATCATTCCCCATTCGATCGGCGACATTGTCGACGACGATTATTTCGGCCCCATGCGTCACGGCCTATGGCTCGGCTCGGACTATCTGGGGCGAGACATGCTCTCGCGGGTACTGATGGGTGCGCGCTACACCGTCGGCATATCGCTCGCCGCCGTCTGTATCGCCTGCTTTTCTGGCGTCGTGCTGGGGATGATCGCGGCCGTCACCGGGGGCTGGCTCGACACCTGCCTCAGCCGCTTCCTCGACGCCATGAACTCCATTCCAAGCAAGCTGTTCGGCCTTGTGGTGGTAGCCGCGGTCGGCTCGTCGATCCCGGCGCTGATCCTGACGCTCGCCGTCATCTACATACCGGGCGCCTATCGCTTCGCGCGGGCGCTCGCCGTCAACATCAACACCATGGACTTTATGACCGTCGCTCGCGTCCGCGGCGAAAGCACCGCCTATCTCATCGGGTCAGAGATCCTGCCCAATATCATGCGCCCGGTGCTGGCCGACTTCGGCCTGCGCTTCGTCTTCATCGTGCTATTGCTGTCCGGTCTGTCCTTCCTCGGGCTCGGCCTGCAACCGCCGCTCGCCGACTGGGGCGCGCTGGTGCGCGAGAACATAGGCGGCCTGCCCTTCGCGGCGCCCGCCGTCATCGTTCCCTCGCTGGCGATCGCCAGCCTCACCATCAGCGTCAACCTGCTGATCGACAACCTTCCGCAGAAGATCAGGGACAGGGACGCATGACCAATCTCGTCGAGGTCAGGAACCTGCGGATCGAGGCGACGACCGATGCCGGTCGTGTTGTCGAAATCATCAAGGGCGTCAGCCTCGACATCGCCGACGGCGAGATCGTCGCCCTGATCGGCGAGAGCGGCTCCGGCAAGACGACGATCGCGCTCTCGCTGATGGGCCATGCGCGACCTGGCTGCCGGATTACCGACGGCGAGATCAATGTAAACGGCAAGAACATGGCCGCACTTACCGAAAAGCAGCGCGCCAGGTTGCGCGGCACCGATATCGCCTATGTTCCGCAAAGCGCCGCCGCCTCCTTCAACCCCTCGTCCACCATCATGGAGCAGGTGATCGAGGTTACGCGCATCCACGGGCTGATGGCGCCCGAGCAGGCACGAAAGCGCGCGGTCGAGCTGTTCCGGGCGTTGTCGCTGCCGGACCCGGAAGGGCTCGGCGCCCGTTATCCGCACCAGGTTTCAGGAGGGCAGTTGCAGCGGCTGTCGGCGGCGATGGCTCTGATAGGCGATCCCAAGCTGATGATCTTCGACGAGCCGACGACGGCACTCGACGTGACGACGCAGATCGACGTGCTTAAGGCATTCAAGTCGGTCATGCGGGCTGGCGGAATAGCGGGTGTCTACGTTTCCCACGACCTTGCTGTCGTCGCCCAGATCGCCGACCACATCGTGGTGCTGAAGGGCGGCGAAGTGCAGGAGACCGGCACCACGGCTCAGATTCTTTCGGCCCCCCGGCACCCCTATACGCGCGAACTGCTGGCTGCCTTCGAGCCGAAACCGCGGCAAGCACATGCGGACGCGGATGCCGGCGCGAAGCCGTTGCTGCGCATCGACAATGTGACGGCCGGCTATGGCGCGGTGCGGGATGACGGACTGCCACTCATACGCGCTGTCGATTCCGTCAGCCTGGTCGTCGAGAAGGGGCGCAATCTTGGCGTCATCGGCGAATCCGGCTGCGGAAAATCGACGTTGGCGCGCGTCATCGCCGGCATCCATCCGGCGGCGGCCGGCGACATCGTCTTCGAGGGCAAGCAACTGGAGCGCGCCGCAGGCAAACGCAGCCAGGACCAACTGCGCGAGATGCAGATCGTGTTCCAGTATGCCGATACCGCGCTCAATCCGGCCAAGCCGGTGGAGGACATCATCTCCCGGCCGCTGGCCTTCTATCACGGGCTCAACCGGCAGGCGCGCTCGAAGCGCGTCGACGAACTGCTCGACATGGTTCGCCTGCCAAGGACGCTGCGCTACCGTCGCCCGTCGGAGCTCTCGGGCGGCCAGAAGCAGCGCGTGAACTTCGCGCGCGCCCTGGCGGCCGGACCCAAGCTCATCATCTGCGACGAAATCACCTCGGCGCTCGACACGGTGGTGGCGGCGGCCGTGATCGAACTGCTCAAGGAGCTGCAGAGCGAGCTGGGCCTTTCCTACATTTTTATCAGCCACGACCTCTCCGTCGTCGAAGCGATCTGCGACGAAATCATGGTCATGTACAATGGCGAGCGGGTGGAGCAGATCACGCCCGACGGACTGAAAGCGCCCACCCACCCCTATTCGAAGCTTCTGTTCTCCTCCGTGCCCAAGCTCGATCCGACGTGGCTCGATGGCCTCGTCCGCGACCCCGAACTGGTAAGCCAGTACGGCCATCGCTGATTACAAGGGAAACAGGCTGGGCAGCGGCATGTGTGCTTTGACAATGGGAGACTTCAGCACCACGAAGCTAAAACACTTGTCGATGCCGATATCCATGTCGGTGAGCCGCTCCACGGTCGCCTGATATTCGGCAATCCCACCCGTGACGAATTTCAAGAGATAGTCGTAACGGGCGGAAACGCGATGGCATTCGACGGCCGCGTCAACCTTATCGACGGCGGCAAGGAAACGCGCGAAGTCGATCTGACGATGATTCTTTAGCGTGACTTCCGTGAAGACGGTGAGCGTCCGTCCCAGCTTTGCGATGTCGATCTGCGCCGAATAGCGCACGATATAGCCTTCAGCCTGCAGCTTCTTTACCCGCATCAGGCATGGGCCGGGGGAAAGACTGACCAGTTCCGCCAGCTCCACATTTGTGATGCGGCCGTTCTTCTGCAGCTCGTACAGAATCTTGATGTCGATCCGATCGAGTTTCATGGGCCTTGTCTACAATTGCGAGCAGAGCCGGTAGGCCTCATAGATCGACGAGTAGATGTCCCTGCTGGCGACCGCGTCTCCTATGCGGTGCAGGACGAACGATCCGGCAGCTTGGGAACCATTGTCCCCGTCCGTTTCCGTTCCCATCATCAGCGCTATGTCGGTGACTCCGTTGTTGACGGAGCGCGCGCGCAATTCCTGGTAGGTATCCTCCATTGGCACGGTGCCGCGCTCGACAATGAGTTGGGCGGCGGTCATTTCCATCTCCGCACCGGTGAGCTCATGCCGGAACGTGGCGGCGATGCCGTTGCCCTGGCGCGCTGCTTTGACCAGGCGCACATCGCTGACGATGCGGATGCGGCGTTCCGAGGCGCGTTTGCGAAAACTCACCCTGTCCGGATAGGGCGTCTCGATCGCCAGCGTGTCGTCCGCCATGGCCAGGCTGACCAGGCGCCCCGGACGGGCAAGATGCAGGGCGCAGGAAACTGCCGCCTGGCGTCCGGTCTCATCGTAGATGAGCACGTCGTCCTTCGCCGGCACGACCCCGGTCAAGACGTCCCAGACGCTGTCGCAATGTTGGGCGCCCTCCAGCCATTCCATGTCCGGAATGCCGCCGGTGGCGATGATGACCGTGTCCGGTCTCTCGGCGAGGACGATCGCTGCGTCCGCATAGGTGTTGAGGCGGACTTCGACGCCCAGGCGATCGAGCTCACCGGTACGCCATTCGACTATGCCGATGAGATCTTTGCGGTCGACGGCAGCGGCCGCGACGAGCACCTGCCCACCAAGTCGCGCTCCGGCTTCGAGCAGGCTCACTCTGTGTCCGCGCTCGGCGGCGACCCTTGCCGCTTCCATGCCTCCCGGACCGCCGCCGACCACGACCACACGTTTCAGCGTTTCAACACGCAGGATGGTATGGCTGATGATCGTTTCATGGCCGCTGGCCGGGTTATGGATGCACTGCACCTTCTTGTACAGGCAGTAGGATGCGCCGACACACGGGCGAATGCGTTCTTCTTCGCCGCGCATCACCTTGTTGACGATATGGGGGTCGGCAATATGCGCCCGGGTCATGCCGACCAGGTCGACAAGGTTTTCGCGGATCGCGTGGCGGGCCGTGGCCACATCCCTGATGGCCGCCGCGTGGATGACGGGCAACCTTGTTTCCCGTTTGAACTGCCCGACCAGAGGCAGAAACGGCGCGCTCTTGGTGAACATGCCGGGCATGTTCTGCTCGGCCAGGGACAAATCGGTGTCCATGCGGCCGAATATGCAGTTGAAGAAATCGATATGGCCTGCCCGCTCGAACAGCCTGGCGAAGGCCAGGCATTCGTCGAAATCCGACCCATCCTCGACCGCCTCGTCGATCACGAACCGGATGCCGACAGCGAAATCGTCGCCCACCGCGCGGCGGATCGCCTCGTGAACCATCAGGCCGAAGCGCGCGCGGTTTTCGAGTGAACCTCCGAAGCCATCCGTGCGTCTGTTGGTTCTGCGCGAGAGGAATTGCCCGATCAGATGGCCGGCGGTGACGGTTTCGACGCCGTCCAGACCGCCGTCCACGCAGCGCCTTGCCGCACTGGCGTAGTCCCTGACGATCCTGTCGATGTCGGCTGCGTCCATCTCCTTCGGAAAATTCCGGTTTCGCGTTTCGCGAACGCGTGACGGCGCTACGGGCGGCAGCCAGTTCCCGGCATAGGCGGTGGCGCGCCGGCCAAGATGCGAAACCTGGCACATGACGACGGCGCCGTGGCGGTGGATGCGCTGCGACAGCGACTGGAGATGAGGCACGACGCGATCGCTCGAAAGGTCCAGCTGACCGCCGCCCCAACTGGAGTCGAGCGAGGTCATGGCCGAGCCGCCCGCCATGGTCATCGCAAGGCCGCCATGCGCTTTCTCCTCATGGTAGCGCTGGTAGCGCTCCAGCGGCAGGCCGCCATCGTCCAGCATCGAGGCATGACTGGTGCTGACGACGCGGTTGCGGAGCGTCAGACCCTTGAGCCGAAACGGCTGAAGCAGTGGATCGCTGGATGTGCTGCCTGCTTGAGATCCCGCTACCTTCACGTTCTGCTCCGCCCCATTCATAAGGGTTATAGTTCGCCAATTCCAGGATTGCGGAAAGCTTGAAAATTGTTGGGGTGGTTATACGCTGGGCGTATGGCTGGATTTGCAAAACTCGTTCCTTCCGCGCGCGGACTTCTCGTTTTCGAGGCTGCTGTCCGGCTGGGCAGCTTCACGGCCGCCGCTCGCGAGTTCAACGTCACGCAGCCGTCGATCAGCCGCAGCATTGCGCAGCTCGAGGCCGATTTCGGTGTGCCTCTTTTCACGCGGGGTCCAACGGGATTGGCCCCGACTGCAGAAGGACGTGCCCTCCATTCGGCTGTGCGGGAGGGATTTGACGGCATCGCTGAGGTGATCCGGAGGATGAAGCAGAACAGCGCTGCAAAGCCGGTGGTGACCCTTTCACTTTCGAGTTCTCTGGCAACCTATTGGTTCGTTCCCAGGTTAGGGGCATTCAACACGAGATTTCCTGACGTCGACCTGAGGTTCGAATTGATCGCGGGCGTTTTGCGAGGACCAGCCGAGAATGTCGACCTTGCCACGAGAATCGTGGCCGATGACGACACCCACTATCACCACTGGGCATTCTCGCCGGAAGTCATCGTTCCGGTATGCAGCCCATCCTATTTGTCGGCCCACGGTCGGTTGATCCATGCCGGAACCGGGGAAGGTCATGCGCTGCTTCACCTGACCGACGCCAAGGAGCAGTGGCTGGACGCATGGGGCAGTGTGGCGGACCGCAAGACCAGCAGGGCAAAGTGGCTCGAATTCTCGGACTACGCGGTCGTGCTTCAAGCCGCCATGAACGGGGAAGGCGTAGCGCTCGGCTGGCTCAGTAACGTTTCAAGGGCGTTGCTTCAGGGAACCCTTGTCCCGGCCTCGGACAGACAGATCAAGACGGGCCGGATCCATCAGCTGATTGCACCGCGCTCAAGGCCGGTACGGCCTGTCGTCTCCGACATCTGCGCGTGGATGATCGCCGAGATGCAAGTCGAATTGAAAGCGCTGCACCCGATATTGCGGCCGGACACCTTGTAGCGGGCGACAAGCGCAGCGCGCTCGTCGTTGACTACCTCGGAAACAGGCTAGGCAGCGGCATGTGCGCCTTGACGATGGGAGACTTCAGCACCACGAAGCTGAAATACTTGTCGATGCCGATATCCATGTCGGTCAGCCGCTCCATGATCGTCTGGTATTCAGCGATGCCGGAGGTCACGAACTTCATCAAATAGTCGTAGCCACCCGACACAAGATGACATTCGATGACCTGCTCGATCTTGTCCACGACGGCGAGAAAACGTGCGAAGTCCACCTGGCGGTGGTTCTTCAACGTGATCTCGGTGAAGACTGTCAGTGTCTGGCCGAGCTTGCCGATATTGACCTGCGCGGAATAGCCTCCGATATAGCCCTCCGATTGCAGTCTTTTGACCCGCATCAGGCATGGGCTCGGCGACAGATGCACCAGTTCGGCCAATTCCACGTTCGTGATGCGGCCGTTCTTCTGCAGTTCGTGAAGAATCTTGATATCGATCCGATCGAGTTTCACGGGTGGCCTCCGAGGAACCGTGCCGCAGCACAAAATGCTGCCCTGCTGATGACGGTCGACACTATCACAGCCCGCTGGGCTGTCCATCCGAGTGGACGCCGCTTGAAACGCAGGGACTCCCGATTCTAACGCGACTGCCGGAATAAAATTCTGCTACGGCTACAAGTGCAGCAGCGGCTGCCTGCGCAACACGCTAGATTGGCGCTTCACGGCAGGGAGAACCATGCGCGCGCCGCTGCAGCAAATCGAAACGACTGAGCAACTGCCGCAGTCCGCGGACGCGGTGGTGATCGGCGCCGGCATCGTCGGTGTCTTTACGGCTTATTACTTGGCCCAGCGCGGTCTGAAGGTCGCGCTTGTCGAAAAGGGGCGAATCGGCGCCGAGCAGTCCAGCAGAAACTGGGGATGGTGCCGCCAGCAGAACCGCGACGCCCGCGAGCTGCCGATGGCAACAAGAAGCTTGGACCTGTGGGACAGCTTTGCGGCGGAGACCGGTGAAGACACCGGCTTCCGGCGCTGCGGCCTGCTCTATCTCAGCAATGACGAGGCGGAACTCGCCGGATGGGCGCGTTGGCGTGATTTCGCCAAAACCGCTGGAGTTACCACGCACATGCTCGACAGTGCCGAGGCCACAGCGCGGGGCCTCGCCACCGGCCGGACCTGGACAGGCGGCGTCTTCTCGCCGACCGACGGCACCGCCGATCCGTCGCGGGCCGCGCCCGCGGTCGCCCGCGCTATCCTCAAGCTCGGGAGCTCCGTGCACCAGAATTGCGCCGCGCGCGGTATCGAGACCGAGGGCGGGCGCCTGAGCGGCGTGGTCACCGAAAACGGAACGATCCGAACCAAGCTGGCGGTCCTGGCCGGCGGCGCGTGGGCGTCCTCCTTCTGCCATCAGTTCGGTTTCCGCTTTCCGCAGGCGTCGGTCCGATCCTCCATCCTGTCCGTCTCGCCCGGCGCTGAGGGCCTGCCGGATGCGCTGCATACCGCAAAGATTTCGGCCACGCGTCGCGGCGACGGCGGCTACACGCTCGCCATAAGCGGATGCGGCCGCGTGGACGTCACGCCGCAGCAGCTGCGCTTCTCGTCGCAGTTCCTGCCCATGTTCCTGAAGCGGTGGCGAAGCCTCGCGCCCGGCGGTCTGCAGGGTGTGCGCTCGGGCCACGAAACGCTCCGGCACTGGCGGCTCGACCAGCCGACGCCAATGGAGCGGATGCGCATCCTCGATCCGACCCCGGACCAGGCGACCATCCGCCTGACCCACGCCCGGGCGCTCGATCTGCTGCCGGCACTGCGCCAGACCAGGATCAATGCGGCCTGGGCCGGCTACATCGACAGCACGCCCGACGGCGTGCCTGCCATCGGCGAGATCGATACTGTGCCGGGTTTCTTCCTGGCTGCCGGATTTTCGGGACACGGCTTCGGCATCGGACCCGGCGCCGGGCATCTGGTCGCCGATCTGATGACCAGGTCGGAATCGGTCGTCGATGCGACATCCTATGATCCCCGACGCTTCGACGCTTCGGCCTGGGGGAAGGTCGCCGACTTCTAGGATGTGATCCATGCCATCCTGGTGTGGCCTCCGGAATTGCATCAACCGTCCCGGAGAAAGGCACCGATAGGTGCCGGGCGGACAGGCGCCTGCCCGCGTAACCGGCCAACAGCGCTGGGAGTGCAGCCGGCTTTCGCCGCAACGAGCTCGACAGCGGCCAATTGGCAATAGCGTCCCTGGCAACGCCCCATGCCGACGCGTGAAAGCGACTTCACCCTGTTGGCCTCGGCACCGCCAAAATCCACATTCTCACGCAAGGCCCCAACAGTCACGTTTTCGCAGCGGCAGACGATCGCCGCGTCGGGAAGCGCTCGCACCATCTCGAATGGCCAGGGAAAAGCGCAAGCCAGGCCGCGGGCAAAGCGCTCGAGCCGCGCAAGCTTGCGCAAGTCCGTGTCGACGGAAGGCACCGGACGCCCGAGATCGGACAGGCATGCGGTCGCGGCCAGCCGTCCCGCGATCTCGGCGCCGTCCGCCCCAAGTAGGCGAGCCCCGTCACCAGCAAGATAGATCCCGTTGCCGGCCCGACCCAACTGGTCGGCCCTTGGCAGCCATTGCCGCCATTGCTCGTCATAGGTGAAGGTGCATCCCACAAGGTCGGCCAGATGCGTCTCGGCACACAGATGCCAGCCCATGGCGACCATGTCGCACGGGGTGAGGCGCCGGCGCCCGCGCGCGTCGCGCCAGCAAATTGCCGTAACGCCACCAGCGTCGGCCTCGATACGCTCGAGTGTCACGCCCGCATGGTAGCGGCCGCCGAGACGTGCCCGCAGGGTGAGACCGCGCAGCGCAACGACCGGCCGCGCCGCAAGCCCCAAGACGCCGCGCATCTGCCGGCGCCATGGCGCGGTGTCGAGCACCGCCGCCACATCCGCGCCAGCCTTGACGAGTTGTGCGCCAACCAGCGTGAGCAAAGGCCCGGATCCCATCAGAACGATCCGCCGCCCAAGCGCCACAGCCTGCGCCTTGAGTGCGATCTGCGCAGCACCCAGACTGTAGACGCCGGCGTTCTGCCAGCCCGGCACCGGAACGACGCGGTCTGACGCGCCGGTGGCAAGGATTAGGCGGTCGTAGCCAATCACCTGCACGCTGCCTCCCCCCAGCAGGTGCAGCCGCCCCGCATGCGCGGCGACGACCGAACTCGCCGCGCAATGAGTGAGCCGCCCTTCTTCAACCAGCCGATCGAAGAGCGCATGCAGCGCGCGCGCCTTGGCTGCCTCCGACCCGTAGAGCTGTTCCGGCGTACGGACGAATCCAGCGGGCGGACGGCGATAAATCTGTCCGCCCGCGCGATGGCCTTCGTCGATTACCACCGGATGGAGCCCGGCCGAGACCAGTGTTGTCGCCGCCCTTATGCCAGCGGGACCGGCGCCAACTATCACGATCTTGGGCGGTGCGGCGTCGCTCACGACCAGCCCTCCGGCGGCAGCGTGCGCAACCGCATGCCTTCGGCGATGGACGTCGAGCACGCCCGCAGGCGCACCCCCTCCTCCTGCCATACCCAGCAATCCTGGCAAGCGCCCATCAGGCAGAAACCGGCGCGCAGTTCGGGTCCGAACTCCGACCTCCGCAACAAATGCACTGAGGTCAGTATTGCGGTCAGTACGGTATCCCCCGCCAGTGCGCGGCGCTTGTCACCGTCGAGAAAAAAATGAACCGCCGCACGGTCCCGCTCGGCCAGCCGGACAATGCGGCCGGCAGTGATCATTCCGCGGCCTCTCGCACCGGGCGCGGACGGGGCAGTTCAGGGAAGCGTTCGCAGACCGCGTCGAAGGCCGCCTGGACGCCTTCAGCTCCCGACCGCCCCTTCATACGGCGGAAGATCTCCGTCTTGGCAAAGAACCGCCAGTGGATCGGCAAGGCATCCAGCAAAGCGTGGAGCCTATCATAGGCGGCCGGCGTCCACTGCGCTTCGTAACCTTCGCGCTCCGGGCCGAAATGGAAATGGCTGGCGGGTGGCTTGTGCAGCGCGCGTAGACGCCCAGTCTCGGTCTCGTCGATCTCGCCGCCGCGAAGCACGACGCCATAGTCGTGCTCAGCGGCTATTGGCGAGACATAGCCGCGCTGTACGTCCTGCACGACCCGCCAAGGCTCGCGCTGGTACGGATCGCCACGCCCACCGCCGCCGGCGGAACGGATCTCCAGCACATCGCCAGGCTGCAGCACTGCCGTGTCGATGTTGCCCAACCGCCGCTCGTGCTCTGTTCCCGGACTGACGACCATGTCCGACAGGCCGGCCGCCTTGCCGCCAAGCACACCCCACGGTCGGAAAAAGCTGCGGTCGCGATTGCGCGCCGTGATCCGGGAGTCGGGGGCAAAGACGCGGAAAGCCATCTCGGTCGCCAGCCCGCCGCGCCAGCGACCCGCGCCGCCGCTGTCCTGAGCAAGCCCATATCTCACGAATTCGACCGGGGTCTCGGTTTCGGTGATCTCGATCGGGGTGTTCTTCAGGTAGGCGGCATCGGCGCCCGACCCATTGGTACCGTCGCGATGTGGCATCGCGCCGCCGCCGCCCACCACGGGGTTCACCGCCGCGATCACGCTCCGGCTGGTGCGCTCATCGACGGTCATGACGTTGACGATGCAATTGTTGCCGGCTGGCGCCGCAGGCAGGCGCTCCGGCACGGCCTGCGAGAAAGCGCCGAAAATGACCGAGCGCAGCCGCGCGCAAGTGAGCGAACGCATGCCGACGGCTGCGGGATGGACCGGGTTCAGCACCGACCCTTGCGGTGTGATGCAGGTGAACGGCCGGGTGAGGCCCATGTTGAGCAGGAGCTTCGGGTTAATTGTATAGAGCACGTAGTAGACGCCGACCAGCAGCATGGTGTGGCGCGGGTCGCCGCCCGAAGGCACGTTGAGTGACGAGCCGAGCTGGGGGTCGGAGCCGGTGAAGTCGAGCACCGCCTCGTCGCCTTTGATCGTCAGCCTCAGCTTCAGCCGGCAGGGATTGGCCTCGACAGAATCCTCGTCCGCGTAGTCGGCGAATTCCCACGTGCCGTTGGGCATGGCGCGCAATACGTCGCGCGCCTGCGCCTCCGCATGGTCAAGAAGCGCGAAGACGCCTTCGATGAAGCGGGCCTTGCCGAACTTCCGCACCATCGCCTGGATCTTGCGCTCGCCGGTGTTGAGCGCGCCGACCAGCGCCTTGATGTCGCCGATGTTGAGGTCGGGCTTGCGAACATTGGTGCTCATGATGCGCAGGATCGTTTCATCGAAGACGCCTTCCCTCACCAGCTTCATCGGCGGGAAGCGGATGCCTTCCTGGTGGATTTCGGTCAGCGCCCGGCTGAGCGAGGCGGGCACCGCGCCGCCCATGTCGGTGTTGTGGATGTGGCCTCCAGTCCAAGCGACGATCTCGCCGTCGACGAAGACCGGCTTCCACAGATGCGTGTCGGGCGCGTGCGTGGCGACGTGGCCGGAATAGGGATCGTTGGTAAAGGCGACGTCGCCCGGCCGGTAGTCGTCGACCATGGCAATAGCGCGGTGATAGGAAAGCCCCGGATACCAGGTTGCGCCGAGTTCCATCGGCACGGCAAAGGTCGCCCCCGAACGGTCCATTAGCATCACGGTAAAGTCCTGCGTCTCCTTCACGAAGGCGGAGTGCGCGGTGCGATGCAGCGTGTGCGCCATGTTCTCGGCGGCCGCGCGGGCGTGGTTCGCCAGAACCTGAAGGTTTGTCGGGTCGAACATGACGTCACTCCGCGAAGGTCAGCAACAGGTTGAGATGGCGGTCGACGCGTGCCTGCGTTCCCGCGGGAATGGCAAAGGTGGTGTCTTCCTGCACGACCACGGCGGGGCCATGGAACATGCTGCCGGGCACCAGCGTCTGCCGGTCATAGAGATCGACGGTTTCGACGCCAAGGCCCGTATAAACCGGGAGCCTGCGGGCCGGGTTGGCCGTGCCATCGATTTCGTCGACCTCCGGGAACGAGAGCGCCGGTCCCGCGCCGATGGCCGACAGCCGGACGTTCACAAGCTCGATTGCGCCGTCCGGGTCGTGGAAGTCGTAGAGCTGCTGATGGGTGAGATGAAAGGCCTGCGCGATTGCCGCCTCATCGCGGTCAGCAAGCCACTGCGGCGACAGCACGACCTCGATCTCATAGCTCTGCCCGACATAGCGCATGTCGCAGGAGAGGTTGAGCTCAGCGGCCGCATCATGCCCCTGTGCTGCGAGCCAGTCGCGGCCCTCTTGCGCAAGAGCCTCGAAAGCCTCGCAAACCCCGGCGAGCGAGATGGCCGAGAGTGGGGTGAAGATGGTGCGTATGAAATCCCCGCGAAGGTCCGCCACCAGTCCGCCCAGCGCCGACACCACGCCGGGGCGGCGCGGAGCCATCACCCGCTTCATGCCGAGCTCGCGGGCAAGGAAGCCGCCGAGCATCGGGCCGCCGCCGCCGAAAGGCATCAGCGTGAAATCGCGCAGGTCCACGCCGGCGCGCGAGGCGAGCTTCTCGACCTCGACGAACATTTCCGATACCGCGATGTCGAGGATCGCCTGCGCGGTCTGCTCGATCGTGCGGCCCAGCCGGGCGGCAAGATCGCCGACCGCGCGATGCGCCAATCCGATATCGATCCGGAGCTGGCCGTAGGCCATTTCGCTGTGGCCGAGCCAACCGCACACCACCATGGCGTCCGTCACCGTCGCCAGCTCGCCGCCCCGGCCATAGCAGGCCGGTCCCGGCATCGAGCCGGCGGATTCCGGACCGACACGCAGCACCCCTTGCGCGTCGACGCTCGCGATCGAGCCGCCGCCGACGCCGATAGAGCTCACCGACACGGAAGGGATATGGAGCGGGAACTCGCCGATCAGTTCACCGGTGCCGAACTGTGCCTCGCCGCCGATGATGAGCGCGAAATCGGCCGAGGTCCCACCGATGTCGAGGGTCAGCACCTTATCTTCCCCGGCCTGGCGCGCCAGCCACGAGGCGCCGATGACGCCGGAGGCGGTTCCAGACAAAAGCATGTTGACACAGGCGCGCTTGCCTTCGGCTGCGTTCATCAGCCCGCCGTTCGACTTCGTCAGCATCGGACGGGCCGGCACACCGCGGCCCTTCAGCCGCTCTTCCAGTGCCGTCAGATAGCCTGAGACGCGCGGATGGACATAGCCGTTGAGAATGGCGGTCGAGCTGCGTTCATATTCACGGATCACCGGCCAGACCTCAGCCGAGGTGAAGACGAAGAGCTCGGGCGCGAGACGCGCGATCGCTGCCTTCACCGAAGCCTCCTGCGCGCCGTTACGCCATGCATGCAGGAAGGAGACGATGATCCCCTGCGCTCCATTTGCCTTCGCCGCTGCCACCGCCCGCTCCACCTCAGCCATGTCCGGTGCTTGGGATTCGGTGCCATCGGCGCGCATCCGCGCCGGGATGCCGAACACCATATCGCGCGCGATCAGCGGGTCCGGCCGCGAGCAGAACAGCGAATACATGTCCGGCATGCGAAGCCGCGCCAGTTCGATGACGTCCTCGAAGCCTGCATTGGTGAACAGCGCCAGCGGCGCGCCTTTGCGCTGAATGATGGTGTTGATGCCGACGGTGGTGCCGTGCACGAAACGCGTCATACGGGACGGATCGAACCCCTCGCGCTCAGCCAGGAGGGTGAGGCCCGTCATCAGCTCGGCGCCCGGATCATCCGGCGTCGTCAGCACCTTCAGTGAAGCGACGCGCCCGGAGTTGGCTTCGAGCGCGCAAAAATCGATGAACGTCCCGCCGATGTCGACGCCAACTTTCCAGTCGGCCTCGCTCTGCGCCCCGTCCGCCGCGATGGCTCCGTCCATAATGCGTCCCTTCCTGTCTGGCAGGCGAAAGCTGGCACATACGGATGGTCAGGGTCCAAGATGGATGACAGGTGAGGATATAAGCCCTGCTTATGCCTTCGTTTTATCGCTGCCCAGAACGGCGGTGCAGGCTGCGCGGATTTCGTCGCGCATCATCTCATCAGCCCGCGAAATGGCCCGTGTACGCGAAGTGAGAAGCGCAATCGGAAATTCAGGCCCGCTCGATAGCGGCCGAACGGCAAGCCCGCCAAACTGATGCCACGGCAGCAGTGCGTCAACGAGTGCGATGCCCAGCCCGGCCTGGACCAAGCCGACCGCGGAAATGGAGACGTCGATCTCGAGCGATGGCGAAAGTACGACGCCTTGCGCCCGGGCCGCATGTGCCAGTTCGTCGGCGGGTCGGGTGTTTCCGCGGTAGGATATCAACTCTTGACCGGCGAGGTCGGCAAGCGTCAGTTCTCCTTTCCCAGCCAAGGCGTGTCCGATAGGCAGCAGGCATGCGAAGCCGATACTGCCAATCACCTGCGCGTCGATGTCGGGAGGAAGACGATCGTCCAAGGCGATGCCGAGACTGGCGTCGCCGGCGCGCAGCATGTCGACGATCGCGGCGATGGGAGCCATGTGGGATCGCAGCAAGATTTTGGGATGCTGCCTCCTGAATTTGGTGAATGCGCGCGGCAATATCGTCATGGCCGGCGGCGGCGAGGCCGCCACCCGCACCAACCCCGTCTTTCCCAGGCGCAGGTCAGTGGTCTTGCGGCGCAAACCCTCCAGTGCCGCCGACAGCCGTTCGGCATCGACGAATATCTCGAGCGCCTCGGGGGTCGGGCGCAGCCGGCCTTTGACGCGCTCGAATAGCGTGAAACCGAGTTCATCCTCGGTGTGAAGCAGTATCTGGCTTAACGCAGGCTGCGAGATGTTCAGCATCCGCGCCGCAGCAGTCACGGTGCCGGCGCGCATGACGGCGATAAACACTTCGAGCTGCCGAGCCCGCATTGCCACTCCATAGGGAAAGCTTATGGCTGTTGCCTAAACCCATCTTTGACGCAATGCCGGGACATCCACAAGATGGATGCACCCACGGATCAGCCTCTCGGCGCTAAGGAACGACTATGGATGTGATCGTACTGGGCGGCGGCTTGATGGGGACGGCTTCCGCCTATTTCCTCGGCCGGCGCGGCGCGCGTGTGACGCTGATCGAACGCAACCGGATCGGCACGGGGGCGACCATCGCCTCGTTCGGCAACATCCGGCGCACGGGCCGCCACTTGGCCCAGCTTCCGCTGGCTCACCGCTCGCTCCGGCTGTGGGGCGAGGCCGAGAAAATGCTCGGACGGGACGTGGAATTCCGCGCCACCGGTCATATCCGACTGATCTTCGATGAGGGAAGTCTGGCCGACATGCGGACCTACGCCGAGGCGGCGCGGCCTTGGGGACTGGAACTCGAGGAGCTGGGCCCACGTGAGATCCGTGTCCGGTTTCCCGGCCTC
This sequence comes from Mesorhizobium sp. B3-1-7, assembly GCF_006439385.1. Taxonomy (NCBI): domain Bacteria; kingdom Pseudomonadati; phylum Pseudomonadota; class Alphaproteobacteria; order Hyphomicrobiales; family Phyllobacteriaceae; genus Mesorhizobium; species Mesorhizobium sp. B3-1-7. The sequence continues at coordinate 8,744 of NZ_VFTL01000023.1, read as the reverse complement.
GGTCCCGAGGCGATCGCGGCGTCGTTCTCGCCGCATGACGGCAGCGGCAATCCGCGGCTGATCGCGCCGGCCTTTGCCGAGGCTGCCCGTAAGCTCGGCGCGGAAATCATTGAGGACGCGGAGGTCGAGACGATAGGGCACGCCGGCTCCGGCTTCGTTATCGCCACCTCGAAAGGTGCATTTGGCGCCGAATGTCTACTCAACGCCGCCGGCGCCTGGGGCGCGCGCATCGCCGCCGGGTTCGGCGAAGAGGTTCCGCTCGATGCCCGCGGCCCGCAGATGGGGGTGACGGAGCCACTACCGCACCGCATCCTGCCAGTGGTCGGAATCTGGACGCGCGACAAGGATTATGGCGCCTATCTGCGTCAGGTAGAGCGTGGGAACATTGTCTTCGGCGGCGCGGCCGAAAGAGTTTCAGTGAACCTTGATCCCGGTCATGCGACCGCCGATTCGATACGACTTCCGGTGCAGTTGCGCGCCGTCGCTCGGTTGTTGCCGGCGATTGCGCGGGTCGCGGTCATCCGCACCTGGTCGGGCTGCGAGGGCTACGTGCGGGACATGCTGCCGGTCATGGGAAGCTCGGCAACAACGCCAGGCCTCTTCCATGCCTTCGGATTCTGCGGGCATGGCTTTCAGCTCGGCCCTGGCGTGGGCGACGTCATGGCCGAGCTTATCATGACCGACCGTTGCGAAACGCCGCTCGAGGATTTCAGGATCGATCGCTTCAGCCGCGCCGCTTGACGCTCTCGTGAGGCTGGTAATTCGATGCTCAGGGGGCGCTGTCGGGTAGACGAACATGAGCGCAGTCTGTTCTTCGACGTGTCGAAGTCATGGGCGCCCCAGATTGATGGCCTCACAGCCTTAACGAAATGCAAACAAGGTGAAACGCGATGAGCAAAAGCTTCAACCCTGATGACATTTCCCCACCCGCGGGGCACTACATCGGCGGCCACTACGTGCACGCGAAGGGCGAAATTGACGTGACGCGCCCGTCCGACAGTAAAATTGCCGCAGCGTGCCCGATCGCGGATGAGCGGCTGGTCGACGAAGCGGTGCAGGTGGCCAAGCGCGCGCTGAAGACTTCCAACTGGGGAGGCGTGCGTCCACGCGAGCGCACGAAAATCCTGCATCGCTGGGCCGATCTCATCGAAGCAGAAGCTGAGACGTTAGCCAGGCTTGAAGCGAGCTATTCGACGCGGCCGATCGGGCAACTGGTGCAAGGCGATATTGCGGTAACGGCTGAACAACTGAGATTTTTCGCGGAGTTCGCAGACAAGGAGGGCGGGGCCGTGGCGCCGACCGACGACGCCAGCGTCGGCATGATCATCACAGAGCCCTATGGTGTGGTCGGCGCCATCACCCCATGGAACTTTCCAATCAACATGGCTGGCTGGAAAATTGGCCCGGCGCTAGCGGCAGGCAACGCCATCGTGCTGAAGCCGTCAGAGATGACGCCATTCTCGACGCTCTACATGGCTGAACTCGCCACCAGAGCCGGGCTTCCTGATGGACTTTTGAACATCGTTCTTGGCGATGGCGCGACGACCGGACATGCCATCACCGGCCATCCCGACATTGCCAAGGTGAGCTTCACAGGATCCACGGCCGCCGGGTCGGCCATCATGGCTAACGTTGCCCGAACGGGTATCAAGCCGATGACCCTCGAACTTGGCGGAAAGAGCCCGCAGATCGTCTTTGCGGACGCAGACCTAAAAAAGGCGGCAGCCGCGATCATCAGCAGCATTCTCGGAAACGCTGGCCAAGCCTGCGTCGCCGGTTCACGCCTGATCGTCGAGGAGTCCATTGCCGAGGAATTCACAAGTGCAATCATCGAGCACATGAAGGCGGTTCGCCCCGGCCCGACATGGGATGCAGAAACTCAGTATTCACCGATCATCTCGCGCCGGCAGATCGACCGTATCCACATGATCGTGAAGGCTGCTGTTTCCGAGGCCGGAACATGCCTCTTAGGCGGCGAGATGATGAACCGTTCAGGTTATTTCTATCAGCCTACCTTGCTCGCTGATATCGATCAATCGTCTCCCGCGATTACCGAGGAAATCTTCGGCCCGGTGTTGACGATGCAGAGCTTCACGACCGAAGAGGAAGCGATCTCGCTCGCCGATCACCCGCAATACGGCCTCGCCTCTGGTCTCTACACAAGAGACGTATCGCGCGCCTTGCGATTGAGTCGCCTGCTCCAGTCTGGCACCGTATGGGTCAATCGCTATAATCGCTCGCGCGACCACATCCTTCCGACCGGCGGCTATAAGCGATCCGGTATCGGAAAGGACCTCGGTCGTGAGGCCTATCAGGCCAACCGCAAAAGCAAGACCGTGCTCATTGCGCTTTAGTCCTTTCGGATCCTTTAAAGGCACTGCCGCTTCGCCCACGAAACGGGCGGCCTAAGCAGAAAGCTCTCAGCCGGAACGTCAACGATCGCTATTGGGAGAGGCGACTGGTTAGGAAGCGCTGCCGCCTGCCCATAAGTCGAGCCTATGGGTGGGGGGCACATTTCGATTGGCTAAACTGCTGTGTTCCGCGCCATTAAAAGGTGCTGCCGATTTAGTCAGCAGAATAACAAGGGGAACGACATGATCAAAACAGCTGTCCTGACATCGATAGGCGCGGCGTTTCTCACGACGTCCGTCAGCCTCGCCTCGGCGGCGGATCTCACCCGCTCCGAGAATATCTACAATTCTCTGCCTGCTCACGTGAAGGAAGCAGGCGTCATCAACGCTGCTACCGCCTCCGACTACCCGCCGTTCGAGTTTCTCGATGAACAGAATAAGCTGATCGGCGCCGATCTCGACATTTCCGTGGCTCTAGGCACGATCCTGGGCGTCAAGATCGTCAACAATCCCACCGAATTTTCCAACATCATGCCCGGTCTCCAGTCCAAGCGCTACGACATCGGCGTTTCGTCGATGGGCGACTATCTCAAGCGGCAGGCTACTGTCGATTTCATCGACTATTACCGGGGTGGAACCTCGTTTCTCATCAAGGCCGACGGGAAGGCTCCCGAGAAGTTGACCGACATCTGCGGCGCCAAAGTTGGCGCCCTGAAGGGCACGTCCTCGGAAACGCAAGCAGAAGACAGCAGCAAGGAATGCGTCAAGCAGGGATTGCCCGCAATTCAGGTTAGCGCCTATCCGACGCAGAACGACGCGGTTCTGGCGCTTACCTCCGGCCGGGTGGATTCCGTTTCCGGTGATGGCGCGACGAACGGCTACTCGGCACAGCAGGTTGGCGGTGCGCTGAAGAACGTGGGCTTCACGGTGTACGGCGACAGGCCTTACTATGGCATCGCCGTTCCGAAGGGCTCTCCGCTCTACCAGCCGCTCTTCGACGCCATGGCGGTGCTGATGGAAAGCGGCAAATACAAGGAGATCATGACGAAGTGGGGCATCACCGACGGCGGCATCGATAAGCCGCTGAAGAACCAGGCCACGGCGGGCTGACTGCGGCGCGATAGCTTAATGCACTTCGCTTTTGCAAGTCGTCCCGGCCGTTGGCCGGGACATTTTCAATACTCGTGACCTACAGGATACCGACATGTTTCATCTGTCGCCGGCGCTGCTGCAAGCCACACCTTTGGAGGTTTCCCGTGCGAAGGGATGTGAAATCTTCGACGGCAATGGAGACACGTTCCTGGACATGACGTCGGGAATTGGGGTTACATCAACGGGTCATTGCCACCCAAGGGTGGTTGCCGCAGCTCAAGCGCAGCTGGGCCAGCTCATGCATGGGCAATATGGCATATTCCGCCACGACAAACTCCAGCCGCTGATGGACAAGCTCGGTAGCACGATGCCAGTTGGTCTGGATGCCTTCTTCTTCGCAAATTCCGGTGCCGAAGCGGTCGAGTCGGCTGTCCGCCTTGCCCGAAACCACACCAACCGCCAAAACGTCATCGTCTTTCAGAACGGCTTCCATGGGCGCACCTTGGGCTCGGCTGCCCTGACCACTTCGGGAGCGCGTTTCCGCTCGACCCGTTCCGGCCCCCTTCCGCCGGGCGTCGTCGTCGCGCCCTTTCCCCATCTTTACCGCTATGGCTGGGATCGGGAAACCGCCGATGCTTTTTGCCTGAAAGAGCTCGACCACATTTTCGCGACCATCGCGTCGCCCGACGATACGGCTGCCATTCTGGTCGAACCCGTTCAAGGGGAGGCAGGCTACATGCCGGGTTCGACGGCCTTCTTCAAGGGACTGCGCGAGCGCGCGAACCGATATGGTATCGTCCTGATCGCCGACGAAGTGCAGTGCGGCGTCGGCCGCACCGGCACGTTTTGGGCCTGCGAACAATTCAAGCTCAAGCCGGACATCCTGATCTTCGCGAAGGGGATCGCCAGCGGCCTGCCACTGTCGGGCATTGCTGCACGCACCGAAATTATGGCATCCGCCCTTCCAGGTTCGCAGGGCGGGACCTATTCGGCGAACGTCGTGGCCTGCGCGGCAGCCATCGCCACGCTCGAGGTCATCGAGGAGGAAAACCTCGTTTCGAATTCGGCCAAAATGGGCGAGCGGCTGAGAGCGGGCCTCGAGGCGGCTTCCCAGCGCTACCATGCAATCGGCGAAGTCAGGGGCCTCGGTTTGATGCAGGCCACCGAATTTTCCGAGAAAGACCGTGCCCCGGCGCCGGAGCTTGCGCAGGCCGTGCGCATGGCGGCGTTGAAGCGCAACATGATCGTTCTCACCTGCGGCCCATACGGTCACATCATTCGCATGATACCGCCGCTGGTCATCTCGCAGGCCGAGGTGGATCGGGCAATTCGCATCTGGGATGAAGCGCTTGCCGAAGTGCTGCGGTAAGGTACGCCGCGCAAAATTGTTTAGCGGCCTTGCCATGCAAGACATTTGCGAAGCAGAAAGCCGAGCGCAGGACGCCGAAACTGACGGATCGCGACGCGTCTTGTTCCTAGGCGGATCAGGGACTGAATGAACGAGCATCAGGATGAAATAATCCCAGCCCGACATCCGGGCCGCGTGGTAGCCGCTGTGCTGTGCATCACCATCGCGGGGTTGGTCATCGTCTCGATGCTCCAAAATCCCGCCTACCAATGGGCGATCGTCGTGAAATATCTCTCGGCGACAACGGTACTTACCGGGCTCGGCTGGACTTTGGGCCTGACGATCGCATCGATGACGATTGGGGTCATCCTCGGCATCATAGCCGCGCTTATGCGCCAGTCGGCAAATCCGGTGCTCGCAACCATCGCGGCCATCTACATCTGGCTCTTCCGCGGGGTTCCACTGCTCGTCCAACTGATCTTCTGGTACAATCTTGCGGCACTTTATCCGGCGATCTCGATCGGGCTGCCATTTGCGGAGCCGATCGGCACTATTCCCACGAACGACATCATCACGCCGCTTGTCGCCGCTTTGCTGGGACTTGGGCTCAACGAGGGCGCCTACATGGCTGAGATCGTCCGCAGCGGACTTCTCTCGGTCGATCCCGGGCAACGCGAGGCCGCCCAGTCGCTCGGTATGTCGCCGGCGCACACGCTGCGCCGCATTATCATCCCACAAGCTCTTCGGATTATCGTTCCGCCTACTGGCAACGAAGTGATCGGAATGCTCAAGGCGACATCTCTGGTGAGCGTCCTGTCGATTTCCGATCTACTCTATTCGGTCCAAGGCATCTACGGTCGGACGTTGCAGACGATCCCGCTGCTGATTGTCGCATCGATCTGGTATCTCGTGGCATCGACGATTTTGACGACCGTCCAGCGCGCAATTGAACGACACTACGGTCGCGGACATCGTTCGAGCCATCATGACGCGCTCTCCGGCCTCTTCTCGCTATCGCGACCCGGTTTCCTCCTCGGTTCGAAAAGAAGGGGATGAGGATGACATCGCACAGTTCAAAGGCATCCTCGATCGACACCAAACCAATGGTTCGCATTGAAAATGTGTTCAAGCGCTTTGGTACCCATCAAGTGCTGAACAATATCAGCCTAACGGTGGACACAGGAAAGGTTTGCTGCCTCATCGGCCCTTCGGGAGCCGGCAAGAGCACGCTGATTCGCTGCATCAATTATCTCGAAAAGGTTCAAAAGGGCCGGATCTATGTCAACCAGCAGCTTGTGGGCTACCGGGAGCACAACGGCAGACTTTACGAACTTCGCGATCGCGAGGCATCCGCGACCCGCGCCGATACGGCCATGGTGTTCCAGCATTTCAATCTCTTTCCGCATCTGTCCGTTCTGCAAAACATCACCGAGGCGCCAATCTACGTGAAAAAGGAGACGCGCGCGAAGGCCGAGGCCTACGCCCGTGAACTTCTCGAACGTGTGGGTCTTACCGGGAAGGAAGACGCTTATCCGCAGCAATTGTCCGGCGGACAGAAACAGCGCGTAGCAATTGCACGCGCCCTGGCGGTCCGACCGCGACTGCTTCTGTTCGATGAGCCCACGTCAGCGCTCGATCCAGAACTGGTGGAAGAGGTTTTGGAAGCGATGAGGTCGCTCGCGAGGGACGGCCAGACGATGGTGGTGGTCACACATGAGATCGATTTTGCGCGTGATGTCGCCGACATTGTCGTGTTTATGGACAACGGCCAGATCGTGGAATCGGGAGCTCCTGAAGTAGTGTTGACTGCGCCTTCCCATGATCGAACCAGGGCGTTCATCGCACGCGTCAACAGGCACCATCGTGGCTAGATATCTGCCTACGCGTGGCCTTTTGTGGGAATGGAGACTGCCGTTGTTCGTGAGTTTGCGGGCGCGCCTTGCATGTGGGAGCGCCACGACGACAAAGGCGGTCCGTCGAGCGATGCAACATAGTCAAGAGAGCTTGAGGGCGCTGGCAAAGCGATACGGGATCAACCAGAAGACGGTTGCGAAGTGGCGGGAGCGGAGCTCAACAGCTGACCTTCCGACTGGGCCGAAGGAACCGAGATCGACAGTGCTTTCGGTCGAGGAGGAGGCGGTCATCGTCGCCTTCCGACGCTACACCTTGCTGCCGCTCGACGACAGCCTCTATGCGCTACAGCCGACGATCCCGCACCTGACGCGATCTTCATTGCACCGCTGCCTGCGGCGCCATGGCATTGGCCGCCTGCCCGATGTCGAGGGCGACACGCCGGCGAAGAGGAAGTTCAAGAGCTACCCGATTGGCTACTTCCACATCGACGTTGCCGAGGTGCGCACCGAACGGCAAGCCGACCAGGTGGAAGAGCAGCTAGCCGCCGGATTGGGCGAAGGCAGATAGCCCGCTTCAACGACTTCTGGAAAGACAGACTGACAAACGGGGCGTTTTCTCCGGCATATCACTCAAACCCTTTGGATCAAAAATTTCGAGGGTTTGAGCGTGGAACCCCTGATAGCAAGGCGAAGAGCAGGCTACCGCCGGTCAAAGCAACCCCGAAAGCAGCCGCGAGCGGCCATCCGCCCGTGGCGATACCCCAACCACCGAGGGCGGAGCCGCAGGCGCCGGCGAGAAAGATAGACGCCATGTAGAGGGCGTTCACTCTCGTCCGAATGTCGTCCCCCAGTGAAAAGATGGCGCGCTGCGAAAGGATCATATTTGCGGTCACGGCTGCGTCCAGAACGATGCCCGCGCAAGCCAACAATCCCACAGCCCAAATGCGCTGACCAAAAAACGATATGATGAAAGGAATGACGGCTGTGGTGAGCGCAACGAGCTGCGCAGCCCGGGCAATGCGCGGCTGGCGATGTCCCGCGTCTGCAATGCGCCCGACGAAGGGAGCCACACACGCGCCTGAAACGCCAGCCAACGCGAACAAGCCGATAGCCTGCTGGCCCAGGCCGAAATCTCTTGCGAGGTGAAGGGGGGCAGCCGTCCAAAATAGAATGAAGGCGGCCAAAAGACCCGCGTGGATAACCGCCCGGTAGCGCAGTTCCGCATGGTTGCGCCAGATCGGCAAAAGAGAGCGCAGCAACGCCGTGTAGCTGAGGGATGTGTGCGGTCGAAGAGAGGGTAACACCTTCAACAGGAGCACCGCCAGGACCGCTTCCCCCGCAGCGATGAGCCAGTAGATGGCCCGCCATCCCGCGACGCTTGCCACGAAGCTGCCCATCGGCCGTGACAGCATGATGCCAAGAAGCAGGCCGCTCATGACCTTGCCGACGACGTGGCCCCGCTCATGCTCCGGCGCCAAGCGAGCGGCATAGGGAAGCAGAATTTGGCCGCCGACAGGAGAGATGCCGATCCCAAAGGAGGATAACAAGAATGGTCCTGGCGTCGAGCTCAAGGCAGCAGCGACGAGGGCTAACAGGCCAATCAAGACGATCGGAACGACGACTGCTCGCGTTTCGCAAATGTCGCCCAACGGTGCCAACAGAAGGAGCGCTATGGCGTAGCCCACTTGGGTCAGGGTGACGGGCACACCGGCCAGAGATGGCGGCAAGCCCGTAGAGGCGCTGATCGGAGCCGCAAGCGGTTGCCCGAAGTAGAGATTGGCAACCAGCAGTCCGCACCCAAAGGCAAGCGTGAGGATAATCCCGCCCGAGAGGTGCGACCTCGCTCTGCTCGTTAGCCCGCGCTCTACTTGCAATGACGGCATTTCGCTGCTCCTGCTACCGGTCCTCCAGGGAGCGGTTCCACGGATTATTAGGGTATATACCCACATCTGGCAAAATTTAGAGGCTTGCCAGAAGGCGTTGAAGTTGCCTCGCTTTGTCGGCCCCGAGGTTTCTCTCTATGCCATGCTGCACACTGTCCCACAGCGGCAACCCTCGCTTGAGCACCTCGTGTCCTTTTTCCGTCAGCGAGAACAGCGC
>NZ_VFTL01000022.1:0-113033 GCF_006439385.1 Mesorhizobium sp. B3-1-7 | reverse complement strand
CATTGGCGAAAGCAGACGCGACAGTTCAATCTCCCCCCTTGTGGGGGAGATGTCCGGCAGGACAGAGGGGGGCGCGAAGGAACGGGACGATCGAGGTTTCTGCCACTCAATCGAACCTTCGATCTTGGCCGACCTCGTCAACAACCCCGCAACCGCCAGCGCGAGCGTGCTCTTGCCGGACCCGCTTTCGCCGATGATCGCCAGGCGCTCTCCGGCTTCTACATCCAGACTCACGCCCTTCAGCGCCGGCACCCCATCGGGGCCGTAGCATATCGTCAGGTCGCGTATCGAAAGCAGCGCGGTCACGACTGGCTCCTGCGCACGGCGGCGCTTTCCACCACGCCTTCGCCGGCGAGGTAGACACCGAGCACCGTCAGCACGAGCGCCACGCCGGGAACGATCGACAAAAACGGCGCGGTTCGCAGCACCGTACGTCCCTCGGCGATCATGCCGCCCCAGGTGACGCGGTTGGGGTCGCCGAGGCCGAGAAAGGAGAGCGCTGCCTCGGTGAGGATCGCCGCCGCGACGATCACCGAGGACAGCGCCAGCACCGGCGGCAGGGCATTGGGCAGCACCTCGCGAAAGGCGATTTCGAGCGAATGCATGCCGATGACGCGGGCGCCGGCGACATAGTCGCGCTCGCGCATCGACAGGACTTCCGCGCGTGCCACCCGCGCCGGTCCGGTCCAGGCGCCGAGCGCGATCGCCGCGACGACGACGCCGAGCGAGGGACCGACAATGCTGACGAAGGCGAGCGCGAGCAGGAAGCTCGGCACTGTCTGGAAGGCGTCGGTGATGCGCATCAGCACTTCGTCGACGAGCCCTCCGGCAAAGCCGGCCAGCGTGCCCACAACCGCGCCGATCAGGAGCGCCGCGGCGGCGGCAGCCAAGCCGACGACCAAGGACGTGCGAGCGCCGTGGAACAGCTCGGCCAGCACGTCGCGACCGAGCCGGTCGGTGCCGAGCGGCAGCGACCAGTCCTGGAACGGCGGCAGCAGCGCCGGCCCGGCGATCGCCTGCGGGTCGCCGGGAAACAGCAGCGGCGCCGCCAACGCCATCACGAAGAGCAGGGCCAGGATGATTGCGCCGGCGAATGCTTCCGGCGTGCGCAAGAAACGACGCAGGCGGTTCATGCGCTGGCCTCGCCGGCGCCGACGCGCGGATCGAGGAAAGCGTAGGCGAGGTCGACCAGGAGATTGATGACGATGACGAGGACAGCGCTGACCAGGATGATGCCGAGCAGCAGCGGCGTGTCGCGCCCGGCGACGGCTTCCTGCGCCAGGCGGCCGAGGCCCGGCACGGCAAAGACGCTTTCGATGACGACGCTGCCGCCGAGCATCTGTGCCGATTGCAGGCCGAGCATGGTGATGAGCGGCAGCAGCGCGTTGCGGGCGACGTGGGCAAGCACGATGCGGTGGCGCGGCAAGCCTCGCGCACGAGCGGCAAGCACGAAATCCTGCCGCCAGGCCTCGGCCATGCCGGCGCGCATCATGCGCAGATAAAGCGCAAGATAGATGAAACCGAGGGCCGAGACCGGCAGCACGAGATGGGTGGCGATGTCGGCGGCCCGCGCCAACCCGGTCTTGCCGGAGGCGATGGTCTCGATGCCGCCGATCGGCAGCCAGCGCAGGTCGACGGCGAAGACGACGATGAGCACAAGGCCGAGCCAGAAGCCGGGCACGGCATAGAGCGCCAGCGAGCCGATCGACAGGAAGCGGTCGCGAAAGCTGCCGGGCCGGGCGCCGGCATAGATGCCAAGCGCCGAGCCCAGGCCGAAGGAAAGCGCGGTGGCGCTGCCCATCAGGACCAGCGTGGTCGGCAGGCGTTCGAGGATGACATCGCGGATCGGCCGCGAGAAGGTGACGGACTGGCCAAGGTCGAGATGCAGCAGCGCCCAGAGGTAGTTGGCTAGCCGCGTCAGTTCCGACTGGTCCAGGCCCCAGCGGTGGCGCAGCAATTCGATCATGCCGGCATCGCCACCGGTCGAGACGATATAGGCGTCGACCGCGTCGCCGGGGGCGGCTTCGAGCAGCAGGAAGCTGCCGATGACGACGATGAGCAGCACGAAGACGCTGCCGACGAGACGGCGGCGGAGGAGGCGGAGGGCGCGGGTCATGCGCGCCTCGAGGGTTTGGAGAAAGGCTCGCTATAAGAAATGCCGAGCCCAGGCACCCCCCTCTGTCCTGCCGGACATCTCCCCCGCAAGGGGGGAGATTGGCTGTCATCGACGGCCTCGCCAATCTCCAACTTTGCAGAACTGGCGGGACGGACAAGCTGCTGATCTCCCCCCTTGCGGGGGAGATGTCCGGCAGGACAGAGGGGGGTTGGCGGGAACTCGGTCTTTGCCCAAGTTCCCATTCTCTCGCGAATTCTCATCCGCGCGAGTGTGTCACGATTCCAAATAAGTGTCCGCCCAGTTCGAAACCGCCCAGCGCGGGTTGTTGGCGATGTTGCCGACCGTATCGCGCGCGACGGAGATGAAGCTCCATTCGGCGACGTTGATCAGCGGCAGATCGGCCGCCACCTTCTTCTGGAACTCCTTGTAGAGCTCGGTGCGGGCTGACGTATCGAGCGTCTCCGAAGCCTTGGCGATCAGCGCGTCGAGGTCGGCATTCTTGTAGCCGCCCTGGTTGGAGAAGGGCACGCCGTCCGGGATGCCGCTCTGCACCAGGATGGTGGTGGAAATCGCCGGGTCGCCGCGGAACACCGGCGGACCGACGGCAAGGTCGAAGGCATGGTCGGTATAGACCGCCTTGATATGGGCCGCCGAGTCGTTGTTGACGATCTCGGCGTCGATGCCGATTGCCGCGAGCGCCTGGCGCAGATAGTCGCCGAACTGCTTCGTCTCGTTGAAGTAGGGCGCCGGCAGCAGCTTCAGCGCAAAGCGCTTGCCGTCGTCGGCGCGCTTGTAACCGGCTTCGTCCAGCAGCGCATTGGCCTTGGCGACGTCGAAGGGGTAGGTCGGGACGTCGGCGGTGTAGAATTGCGGATCGTTCTTCGGCACCGGGCCGGTCGCGGTCGCGGCGTAGCCGAGGAAGATCGTCTTGACGACGAAATCCTTGTCGATGGCATGCGCGATCGCCTGCCGCACTTTCAGATCTGCCAGCTCCTTGCGGCGGTGGTTGATCTCGACGACGAGCTGGTAAGTCAGCCCCTCATAGCCCTTGGTGATGACCTTGAGACCCGGCACCTTGGAAATGCGGTCGAGATCGGCGAGCGGCACGGCGGAGAAGGCGGCGAGCTGGATTTCTTCCGCCTCGAGCGCAGCGGCGGCCGAAGTGCGATCGGGGAGCACCTGGTAGACGATCTCGTCGAGATAGGGTTCGTCCTTGCCCCAATAGGCGTCGTTCCTGGCCAGACGGTAATATTGCCCGGCCTTGTATTCGGCGAACTTGAACGGGCCGGTGCCGATCGGCGCGTTGTTGGCCGGATTGTCCTCGATCTTGCCCACCTCATAAAGGTGCTTCGGCACGACGCTCGACAGCGCCGGCAGCGCGTTGCGGATCAGCTGGAACGGCGTCGGCTTGGCGAATTTGAAGATCGCGGTGAGATCGTCCGGCGTGTCGACCGCCTCCAGGTCCTTGAACACCGTGCGGCCGAGATTCTGCAGCGGCTTCCAGATCTGCAGCGCCGAGAAGGCGACGTCGGCGGAGGTGAACGGCTTGCCGTCATGCCATTTGACGCCATCGCGCAACTTGAAGGTCACCGACAGGCCGTCGGCGGCACCTTCCCAAGAAAGCGCCAAGCGCGGTTCGAGCCCGTCCTTGCCGTCGAAGGAGGCTTCGGCCAGCGTCTCGACGATCTTGCTCGAGATGAAGAAGACACCGTTGGAGGCGACGATCGCGGGATTGAGGTTGCGCGGCTCGGAATCGGCGGCGAGGATCAGCCGGCCGCCCTTCTTTGGCGTCTGCGCGAAGCCGATCGTCGGCAATGCGGTCGAGGCCAGAAGCAGCGCCGAGCCGGCCAGCAGGCCGCGGCGTGAAATCGTCAATTCGGACATCGCTCAAACTCCCCTCTTCGCGCCGTGGCAGGCGCGGCAATCCGGTGATTATGGCCCTTGGCAAAGGTTTCGCCAGAGACGGATTTGGCGCATCATGGCTTGGCTTTGAAATTTCCGTCCGCTGGACCAGCCGGCCGAAAGAGGCTCTCATGCTCTATCTGGTAGGACCACATTATAGAGAAGCAGGATCAGGATTCGGGCAGAAACCGCCTTTAGCGCGAAAGTGATCAATTCTGGCTGGACCAGAGTGGTCAAAATGATGCAGATTTGGCCGACAGCCATAAATCATGACGTTCGGCGCTCCTGCGGCCGATGAAAAACAGGGAGAGGCAGATGAACATCGCTCCGGGCAAAACCGAGGTCAGCAGCGTTCCGTTCGACCAGGCGCGTGTGGACCGGCTGATGGACGAGGCCGGCATCGACGTGCTCTTTGCCACCTCCAAGCACAACACCCAATATCTGCTCGGCGGCTACAAGTTCATCTTCTTCGCGGCGATGGATGCGATCGGCCACAGCCGCTATTTGCCGATCGTCCTTTACGAGAAGGGCGGGCCGGAACATGCCGCCTATATCGGCAACAAGATGGAAGGCGGCGAGCACCAGAACCATCCGTTCTGGACGCCGACCTTGCACGCGGCCTGCTGGGGCACGCTCGATGCCGCCAATCTGGCGGTGGAGCATCTGCGCCAGATCGGCAAGTCGGCGGCCCGCATCGGCATCGAACCGGGTTTCCTGCCCTCCGACGCCTATATGCTGATCCGCAAGGCGTTGCCGGATGCCAAGCTGGTCGATGCGACCGACATGTTGGAACGCATGCGCGCCATCAAGACCGAGGCGGAGCTGGAGCAACTGCGCATCGCCTCCGAGCTGATCACCGACTCCATGCTGGCAACGATTGCCTGGGCGCGGGAAGGCACGAGCAAGACCGACATCATCGAGCGGCTCAGGCGCGAGGAAACCAATCGCGGCGCGCATTTCGAATATTGCCTGCTGACGCTGGGCTCCAGCCACAACCGCGCCGCGTCCAGCCAGGCGTGGAAGAAGGGTGAGGTGATGTCGATCGATTCCGGCGGCAACTATCACGGCTATATCGGCGACCTGTGCCGCATGGGCGTGCTCGGCGAGCCGGATGCCGAGCTGGAGGATCTTCTGGCCGAAGTCGAAGCGGTGCAGCAGGCGGCCTTTTCCAAGGTCAAGGCGGGTATATTGGGCGGCGAGATGATCGCGCATGCGGAGAGCGTGCTGAAGGCCTCCAAGGTCGCGGCCTACACGGATTTCTTCGCCCACGGCATGGGGCTGATCACGCATGAGGCGCCGTTCCTGATGACCAATCATCCGGTCGCTTATGAAGGCACCTATGCGGCGAAGCCGCTTGAAAAGAACATGGTGCTGTCGGTCGAGACCACCATGCTCCATCCGTCGCGCGGCTTCATCAAGCTGGAGGATACGGTCGCCGTCACCGACGCCGGCTATGTGATGTTCGGCGACCGCGGGCGCGGATGGAACCGGGGCGGGGCTTCGTAGCCAAAGATCGGCGCTGCCCCTCATCCGCCCTTCGGGCACCTTCTCCCCGTGGAACGGGGAGAAGGAAAGTTCGTCACTCCCCCGCCGGCAGCAGCCTGAAATCAGGCAGGTCGCGCAGCGCCAGCTCGGGCCCCGCGGGCGAATAGACGACGAAGAGCTGCATCGGCTGGTCGCCGGTGTTGAGTGTCGAATGGAAGCGGCTTTCCGGCACGTAGATGGTGCAGCCGGGGCCGACTTTGGCTACCACCGGATTGCCGTTCTCGTCCTCGACCATCTGCTCGCCATTGCCGGAGATGACGAAGATGATTTCTTCGGCGCCTGGATGGTTGTGCCGGGTGTGACCCTTGCCCGGCGGCAGGTCGACGACGCCGCCGGAAAAGCGGGCGGCGCCGTTCACTTCCGGCGCCACGGTCAGCGACAGCTTGCCCCAGTCGAAGCCGAAGGCGCTGACATCCTTCGGGTAGACGAACACCTTGCTCTTATCGGCCATTGCCTCATCCCTTCCTTTTCGTTTTTGTCGGGGCATCGGATTTCCCCAAAACCGGCTTCCACTTTTGGGTCCGATGCCCCAGCGCGACCGCCTTGAAGTCCGCCGTCTGCCTGGCGATTGCTGCCTCGGCGGGCAGCCGCTCCATCGAGCTTGCGCCATAGAAGCCGTGCAGCCCCCCGCAGCGCTCGAGGATGTAGCGCGCGTCGTCGGGCATCGAGATCGGCCCGCCATGGCAAAGCAGGATGACGTCCTTGCGCACCGAGCGCGCGGCGTCGGCGATGGCGTCGATCTCCTTGACGCAGGCGTCGAGCGTTTTCGCCGAGGTGGCGCCGATCGAGCCGCCGGTCGTGACGCCCATATGGGCGACGACGATGTCGGCGCCGGCCCGCGTCATGGCGCGCGCTTCGTCCGGATTGAAAACGTAGGGCGTGGTCAGGAGATCGAGCTTGTGCGCCTCGGCGATCATGTCGACCTCGAGGCCGAAGCCCATGCCGGTCTCCTCGAAGCTTTGGCGCATGGTGCCGTCGAACAGGCCTACGGTCGGAAAATTCTGCACGCCGGAAAAACCCATCGTCTTCAGTTCGACCAAAAGCAGCGGCATGATGACGAAGGGGTCGGTGCCGTTGACTCCGGCCAGCACCGGCGTCTTCTTCACCACCGGCAGCACTTCATAGGCCATCTCCTTGACGATCTCGTTGGCGTTACCATAGGCAAGCAGGCCGGCGGCCGAGCCGCGCCCGGCCATGCGGTAGCGACCGGAATTGTAGATGATGATAAGGTCGATGCCGCCGGCTTCCTCGGCCTTGGCCGACAGGCCGGTGCCGGCGCCGCCTCCGACGATCGGCACGCCGTCGGCGATCATGTTGCGGAATTTTTCCAGGATCGTTTTGCGGGGAATGGCGGCCATGCTTGTCGTCTCTCAGTTTTGGGCGATGTCGAGGAACGCCTCGGCGGCGGCCTTGGCGAATGCGGGGTCATTGATGTGCAGCGGCAGGCGCGTCACGGTGCGGCCCGTGGTCGGCCGGATCGTGCGCTCGATGGCGTCGAACAGTGCCGCGTCGGCGTCCGGATCGAAGAAGGCGCCGCCTTCTGTATCCAGCGCCGACACGCCCTTTTCCGGGATCAGGAAACGGACCGGGCCTTCGCACCGGGCGAGGCGGCCGCCGATCCATTCACCGATCCTGCGGCATTCCTCGGCCGTGGTGCGCATCAGGGTGACGTTGGGGTTGTGCTCGTAAAACAAGCGTCCGCGATAACGATCGGGGATCGTGGCCGGCGCCCAGAAATTCACCATGTCGAGGGCGCCGACCGAGCCGACATAGGGCAGCTTCGCGCGGGCAATCGCGCCGAAGCGATCCTCGGTCGCGGGCAGCACGCCGCCGAACAGGAAGTCGCAGACTTCGGTCGTGGTGATGTCGAGGACGCCGGCCAGCAGACCGCTGTCGGCGAGCTTCTCCATCGAGCGGCCGCCGGTGCCGGTGGCGTGGAAGACCATGCAGTCATAGTCGGCGCGCAATCGGTCGACGATCGCGGTCACGCAGGGCGTGGTGACGCCGAACATGGTGAGCCCCAGCGCCGGCTTGCCGGCGGCGGCCGGGGCGGGCTTCGCGGCCATGCCGGCGATAGCCTGGGCGGCATTGTGCAGCACCGTGCGGGAGAGCCTGTTCAGTCCCGCCATGTCGGTCACCGACGGCATCATGACGATGTCGGAGACGTCGACGTAAGGCGCGGTATCGCCGGAGGCCAGCGTCGAAACCATGAGCTTCGGCAGGCCGAGCGGCAGCGCGCGCATGCCGGCGGTGACGATCGACGTGCCGCCGCCGCCGCCGATGCCGATGATGCCGGTGATGTCGTTGCGCGACCGGATGAAATTGACGAAGGCGGCGCCCATGCCGGCGACGGCGGCGCCGCGGTCATCGAGGCCGAGAACCGCATCGGCTCCCTTGGCATGATGCGCGGCGACCTCGCTTGCGGGGATGTCGACCGGGACAGTTGCGCCGCGCGTGCCGATATCGACACGCATGACCGCGCCGCCGGCCTTGGCGACGGCATCGGCCAGGAAGGCGAGTTCCTCACCCTTGGTGTCGGCGGTGCCGACCACATAGATGCGCCCCATCGGTGGTTCCCCGTCATCCGGCATGTCCGGGCATCGCCGTCCGCCTTCTTTTGCCCCACCCTTAAGCTCCTCGGCAAAAGCCTCGTCGCTGGTGGGGACCCCATTATCGCCTGGCGTTGCGCCATTGCAAATTTTTGAGACGCGCGTATCGTATTGATATGGATGTCTCACGTCAACAAGCCGCCGCCAACGATGATGCCGCCCAGGCGCCGGCCGTCGAGAAGGGGCCGCGCGCCCGCACAAGGCGACTGATGCTGGAGACGGCGACGAGGCTGATGCAGTCCGGCATGACCCCGTCGGTCAGCGAGGTCGCGGAGGCGGCGGAGGTGTCGCGCGCGACCGCCTACCGCTATTTCCCGAGCCAGGCGGCGCTGGTGCAGGCCGTGGTCGACGAAGGGCTCGGCCCGATCCTGACCTGGAAGTCGGCGTCCGACGATGCCGAGCGGCGCGTGGCGGATCTCTTCGCCACCGCGATGCCGCGCATCGAAGCCTTCGAGGCGACCTTCAAGGCGGCGCTGAAACTGTCCCTCGATCAATGGGCGCGGCGCGAGGCGGGCACGCTCGGATCGGAACCGGCCTTGAAGCGCGGCCATCGCGTCGACTTGCTGAAGGATGCGATCGCGCCGCTCAAGGGGCGCTTGAAGCCGCGCCAGCTCAAGCGCCTTGCCCAGGCGCTGTCGCTGGTGTTCGGCGTCGAGGTGATCACGGTGTTGAAGGATATATGGGGGCTGGACAGCGCCGAGATGATGTCGGTCGCGCAATGGGCGGCGGGCGCGCTGGTGCGTGCCGCGATGGCGGAATCGGAGGCGAAATCGGCGATGTCCAAGGCAACAACGGCCTAAATCTGGTTCGACCAGATTAAGGGGACAGTTTGGAATGTTAATTGTGATGGGCAGCCTATCGCAAGGGCTCTGCATATCAAGGAGTAGGAAAAGCAAAGGAAAACAGGCGGATATCGTAATGTTTCGCTTTTTCGGCTACTGCTGGCCGCTCAAGAAAGCGCTTGACGCCAAGCCGGAATTGGTAATACCAGATCAAGACAGATAAAGCGGATCAAAAAGTGAAGGCTGCGATCCATTTCCGGCAGGGCGACGAGGCCTGGAACCGGACAGGCGCCATCACAGGAGGAACTACCAGGGCAGGCTTTCGCTGCCAGCCCGCATGAGACGGTAGAATGCGCACAAGGGAGGAAAACTATGCGCAAGTTAGTGACCAGCGTGCTTGCTGGTGTCGGCCTGGCGCTTGCCTGCGGGACATCCGTGCACGCGCAGGAAAAGTCGCTCACCATCTTCTGGGCGGAATGGGATCCGGCCAACTACCTGCAGGAACTCGGCAACGAGTATGAGAAGGAAACCGGCGTCAAGATCACGGTCGAAACCACGCCGTGGTCCGACTTCCAGACCAAGGCATTCACCGAGTTCAACGCCCATGGCGACGCCTATGACCTCGTGGTGGGCGACTCGCAGTGGCTCGGCGCGGGCTCGACCGGCGGCCACTATGTCGACCTGACCGACTTCTTCAACAAGTACAACCTCAAAGAAGTCATGGCGCCGGCGACGGTCAAATACTACGCTGAATATCCCGGCAACAGCGGCAAGTACTGGGCAATCCCGCTCGAGGGCGACGCCGTCGGCTGGTCCTACCGCAAGGACTGGTTCGAGGACCCGAAGGAAAAGGAAGCCTTCAAGGCCAAGTATGGCTACGACCTCGACGTGCCGAAGGATTTCAAGGCGCTGCGCGACATCGCTGAATTCTTCTACCGGCCGGACCAGAAGAAATACGGCATCGCCATCTACACCGACAATTCCTATGACGCGATGGCGATGGGCTTCGAGAACGCCCTGTTCTCCTACGGCGGCGAGCTCGGCGACTACTCTACGTACAAGGTCGACGGTATCGTCAACTCCGACAAGGCCGTCGCGGCACTGGATGCCTACAAGGAACTCTACAAGTTCACGCCTCCGGGCTGGGCCAAGTCGTTCTTCGTCGAGGACAACCAGGCGATCACCGAGAACCTCGCGGCGATGAGCATGAACTACTTCGCCTTCTTCCCCTCGCTGATCAACGAGTCGTCAAACCCGAACGCCAAAAACACCGGTTTCTTCGCCAATCCTCCGGGACCGAATGGCGACCAGTTCGCGGCTCTCGGCGGCCAGGGCATCTCCATCGTCTCCTATTCGCAGAAGCAGGACGAGGCGATGAAGTTCCTGGAATGGTTCATCAAGGACGACACCCAAAAGAAATGGGCGGCTCTCGGCGGCTATACCTGCAGCGCCGCGGTGCTGAAATCGCCGGAATTCCAGAGTGCAACGCCGTACAACAAGGCCTTCTACGAGACCATGTTCAAGGTGAAGGACTTCTGGGCCGTGCCGGAATATGCCGAACTGCTGCAGCAGCTCAACCAGCGCGTCTATCCCTACATGATCGGCGGCTCGGGCACGGCCAAGGAAACGCTGGACGCGCTTGCCGCCGACTGGAACGCGACCTTCAAGAAATACGGCCGCGTGAAGTAACCGACATGCCTCACGGAGGAGGCTTCTCATGCCTCCTCCGTTTGCTTTTTTGAGAATCCGGAGCAGGGTTTTGGCGAGCACGATGATCACTACGCTGGACAGGTCCTCGCGGGCCGCAGCGCGCGGCCTCAGCGACATTTCGATCCGCAATCTCTTCATCATCCCGACGATCCTGTTCCTGATCGTCTTCAACATCTTTCCGTTGATCTATTCGCTCGGCTATTCCTTCACCGATTTCCGCGCGTCGACCAACGCGCCGGCTAATTTCGTCGGGCTGCAGAACTATCGCGATCTGCTCAACGACCCCTATGTCTGGTCGAACTTCGCCATCACCGCGAAATACGTGATTGTCTCGGTCGTCGGACAACTGCTTGTCGGCTTTGGCGTGGCGATGCTGCTCAACCGGGATATTCCGCTCAAGGGCCTTATCACTACGCTGCTGTTACTGCCGATGATGCTGTCGATGGCCGTCGTCGGCCTGTTCTGGAAACTGCTTTACGACCCTTCATGGGGCGTCATCAACTATGCGCTCGGGCTCGGCAATTTCGAGTGGCTGGCAGATCCGAAGATGGCGCTCTATGCAGTCGCCTTGACCGATATCTGGATGTGGTCGCCCTTCGTCATGCTGCTGTCGCTGGCCGGCCTCTCGGCGGTGCCGAAACATCTCTACGAGGCCGCGGCGATCGACCGCGCCGGCCCGTTCTACACCTTCTTCCGCATCACTCTGCCGCTGGTCGCGCCGATCCTGATGATCGCGGTCATTTTCCGCACCATGGAAGCGTTCAAGACCTTCGATCTCGCCTACATCCTGACCAGCCAGCCGACGGCCGAACTTATCTCGATCCGGCTCTACAAGATGGCTTTCCAGGAATGGCAGACGGGGCGCTCCTGCGCCATGGCCTACATCGTGCTGATCATGGTGCTGGCGATCACCAACATCTACGTCAAATACCTCAACAAAGTGAAGGAGCGCTGACAGATGGCCGCCGTCCGCACTTCTTCAGAAATCACCTTCAACCGCATCGCCATCGTCATCGTTCTGCTGGTGACGATCATTTTCCTGGCGCCAATCTACTGGATCGCCTCGACGGCATTCAAGCCGCGCGCCCTCGCCACCACCATCCCGCCGACGGTCATCTTCCAGCCGGAGATATCGCCGTTCGTGAAGCTGTTCACCAAGCGGTCCCAGATGCGCAATCCGCCGACGCCGGAAGAATATGCGGCCGCCCCATGGTGGGAGCGCGTCGTCTTCGACGGCGGCGAAAAGATCGTGCGCGACGGCAAGGGTGAGGTGCAGTGGTCGGGCTATCCGAGCCGCTTCCTGAACTCGCTGATCGTGGCGATCACCTCGACCGTGCTCGCAGTCGGCATGGGCACGTTCACAGCCTACGGCTTCTCGCGCTTCAAGGTGAAGGGAGAGGCGGACCTGCTCTTCTTCATCTTGTCGACGCGCATGCTGCCGCCGGTGGTGGTCGCGATCCCGATGTTCCTGATGTACCGGGCCGTGGGGCTGAACGATTCCCATCTCGGGCTGATCATCCTCTACACCGCCTTCAACCTGTCCTTCTCGGTCTGGCTGATGAAGGGGTTCATCGACGAGATCCCGAAGGAATATGAGGAGGCAGCGCTCGTCGACGGCTACACGCGCATGGAAGCCTTCTTCAAGATCGTGCTGCCGGAGGCCGCCACCGGCATCGCCGCAACCGCCGTGTTCTGCTTCATCACGGCGTGGAACGAGTATGCCTTCGCGCTGATCATGACCAACCGCCGCGCGCAGACCGCGCCGCCCTTCATCCCGAGCCAGGTCGGCTCCGGCCTGCCCGACTGGACGGTGATCGCCGCCGGCACGTTCCTGTTCCTGCTGCCGGTCGCGATCTTCACCTTCCTGCTCCGCAACCATCTGTTGCGCGGCATGTCCTTCGGAGCGATCCGCAAATGAGCTTTCGCGCGATCAACGAGAAGTATCTGGAGCCTGGATCGCAGATCCTGATGGTGCTGGGCATCGTCGCGCTGTGCCAGCCCTGGAACATGCCGCTCCACACTTACGGCGTGACGATCATCCTGATCGGCCTTATAGGCTTCAACGTCACCTCCAAGATCCCGCGCGAGGAGCAGGCCGGCACCGGACACGGAGCCGACCAGCAGGCGCGCAACGCGGGGGCACAGCATTGACCCAGATCGAGCTTCGCGGCGTCCAAAAATTCTTCGGCGCCGTCCAGGTCATCAAGGACCTGAACCTCAAGATCAACGACAACGAGTTCATCGTGCTGCTCGGACAGTCGGGCTGCGGCAAGACGACGACGCTGCGCGCCATCGCCGGGCTGGAGACAATCGACCAGGGCGACATATTGATCGACGGCAAGCCGGTGCAGCACCTCAAGGCTGCCGACCGCGACATCGCCATGGTGTTCCAATCGTTCTCGCTCTATCCGCATATGAACGTCTACGAGAACATCGCCTTTCCGCTGCGCGCGACGCGCAAGAGCAGGAGCGAGATCGACACCGAGGTGCGCTCGGTGGCCAAGACGCTCCAGATCAGCGATCTTCTCAACAAGAAGCCCTCGGCGCTGTCGGGCGGCGACATGCAGCGCGTGGCCATCGGCCGGGCACTGGTGCGGCGCCCGAAGGCGATGCTGATGGACGAGCCGATCGGCGCGCTCGATGCCAAGCTGCGCGAGGAAATGCGCGCCGAGATCAAGCGGCTGCATATCAAGCAAGGCTCGACCAGCATCTATGTCACGCACGACCAGATCGAGGCGATGAGCCTCGCCGACCGCATCGTCATCATGCATGAGGGCGTGCTGCAGCAGGTCGGCACGCCGGACGAGGTCTATTCGCATCCGGCCAATCTGTTCGTCGCGCAGTTCGTCGGCAGCCCGGTGATGAACGTGGCTGAGGCGACGGTCGCCGAGAATGCGTCGGCAGCTTCCGTCTCCGTCGGCGGCGCGGCCACCGGCTTCGAGTTTCCGCGCGCGCTGCTTTCCAAGCTCAACGGCCATGCCGGCGGCCAACTGACGCTCGGCATCCGGCCGGAAGGCGTGCTGGTGCGCCGCGAGGCGACGGACGGCTTCCTGCCAGTCGAAACGCAGATCGTCGAGCCGCTGGGATCCTTCGATATCGTCGATCTCAAGGTCGGCTCCAAGATGCTGCGCGCCCGCACCAAGAGCGGCTTCATCGGCGGTGCGGGCGAAAAGGTCTATGCGCGGATCGATCCTTCGCAGGCGCATTTCTTCGACGCCGCGAGCGGCAAGTCGCTCGGAGTGAGATTGTAATGGCCCATATCCAGCTGAAGAACATCTCCAAGACGTTCGGCACCCACACGGCTCTGTCCAATCTCGATCTCGACATCGCCGACGGCGAATTCTTCGTGCTGCTCGGCGAGACGGGCGCCGGCAAGACGACGACGCTGAGGATGGTCGCGGGCCTTGAGAAGCCGACCGAGGGCCAGGTCTTCATCGACGGCGTCGACGTCGCCGACTGGGGCGCTGCCGAACGCGACGTGGCGCTGGTGCTGCAGCAATATTCGCTCTATCCGCGCTACACCGTGCGGCAGAACCTCGAATTTCCGCTAAAGCCGAAGATCCGCCGGCTGCCGGATGCCGAGATCAAGGACCGCGTGGCGCGCGCGGCCCGCACGCTCAGGATCGAGCATCTTCTCGACCGCAAGACGGACCGGCTTTCCGGCGGCGAGATGCAGCGCGTCTCGATCGGCCGGGCGATCGTGCGCAAGCCGCGCGTGTTCCTGATGGACGAGCCGCTGTCGGCGCTCGACGCCAAGCTGCGCGAGGCGCTGCGCACGGAATTGAAGAACCTGCAGATGCAGCTCGGCGCCACATTCCTGTTCGTCACGCATGACCAGATCGAAGCCATGTCGATGGGCGACAAGGTCGGCGTGCTCAACCATGGCCGCATCGTCCAGACGGGCACGCCGCATGAGATCTACAACAATCCGCGCGACACCTATGTCGCGAGCTTCGTCGGTTCGCCGCCGATGAACCTCATCGACGGCAGACTGGTCAACGACCGCGCCGTGATGGCGCCGATGAATTTCGAGCTGCCGCTGACAGTTGGGGCCAAGACTTTTGGCGGGGGCAGGACGAGTGGCGCGACCGACGGTCGGCCACTCGTCTTCGGCATCCGTCCGGAGGACGTCTACCTGGAGAGCGGCGCGCCGGTCGAGGCGCACGTCCACGACGTCGAGAACCACGGTGTGGAGAAGATCCTGACGCTCAGGATCGGCGAAACGATGCTGCGGGCAACCGTGCCGGCCAGGACCGATGTCGCGATCGAACAGCCGGTGCGCTTTGCCTGGAACCCGGACAAGGTGGTGCTGTTCGACAAGGGCAGCGGCGTCAGCCTGCGGCACGCCGGCTGACGAGGCCGCCGGATTTCGCCAACCGAGGCTTGCGCTATTTCGGCAGATAGCGCGAAAGCCGGGCTTGGCAGGATGGCAAGTGCCGCAAGCGCAAGCGATGCAAGATGATTGGGCATGGTGGTTTCCTCCGCCAGCCAGCTTATGCCGCCTCGGCCGGCGGGGAATGACGCGGTGTCCAAAAGACTTGGCAATTCCTCCAGCCTGGCAACCGGCTGCTTGCGATCAGGATTGTTCGTCGGCGCCGGTGTGACGGAAATGACTTGGCGCCACGCCCATCACCCGCTTGAAGGCGCGGCTGAAGGAGGCTTCCGAATCGTAGCCCAGCCTCGACGCCGCCACCGAAACCCGCATGCCGTCGCGGGTGAGCCATTGCCGCGCCTGGTGCATGCGCACGCGCAGCACATATTTGGCCGGCGTCTCGCCGACCACGGTGGCGAAGCGCTGCGCAAAGGCGGAGCGTGAGGCGCCCATCATCCTGGCCAGCGCCTCGACCGTCCAGTCGCGCTCCGGCTGCAGGTGGATGGCGGCGAGCACCTTGCCGACATCCGGGTTGCGCACGGCGGCGATCCATCCGGTGGCGTCGCCGCAGCCATTCTCCACCCAGGAGCGGATGATGGTGGCCGCGAGCACGTCGGCCAGGCGGGCGAGGATGCCGCCCGAGCCGACGCGGTCCATCGTCACCTCGCCCGCCATCGCGTCGAGCAGATGCTGGATGCCGGGCGCGTTGGCCATCAGCTTATGCGCCTGCATCAGGTCGGGCATCATCTCCAGCAGCGGATGCGAGCCGTCGAGGTTGAAATGCATGCTGCCGCAAAACAGCAAGGTCTTGCAGCCGTCGCAGCCGTTCGAGACGTCGTAGATGTTCTCGCACACCGGCTCGATCGTGTAGCGGCCGATCGGCACCGGCGGCACGCCGGGCGCGCTCGCCAGCACATGCTCGTCGCCGCGCGGGATCAGCAGCGCGTCGCCCACCGAGAGCTTTATCCATTCCTTGGCCGGCGAGAACAGCCAGCAGCCTCGCTGGCCGATGAAATGGAAGCGCGCCGCCTTCTGCGCGGGGAAGGAAACGGCCCACGGTTCGCCAAGCACGCAGCGGCCGTAATCGACGCCGTCAAGGCGCAGGCCGCGCAACATGTCGGTCAGCGGGTCGCCGGAAGCCTGCAGAATGGTTTTGGACGAATTGTAATTCATTTCGGCGTTTCTAGCATGGAAACTCCAGCCAGTCACTCCCTATGTTGCGCTGCAGCCAAATGTTGCGCCGCAACCAAATCGAACTGACAGAGCCGCCCGCCGGCATGTAACGGGCGGAGTCCGATCTGGTCATCTCTTGCGTGGCGCCGCAAACAGATCGGAGATTTTGCCATGACCGAACCCGCAACGGGCGCCGTCGACGCCACTATTCTCGACGCGAGCGAGCCGGACGAACGAACCGAACCGGCCTGGGCGGCGGTGGTCTCGTTGGCGCTCGGCGTTTTCGGCCTGGTGACCGCCGAATTCCTGCCCGCCAGCCTGTTGACGCGGCTGGCGCAGGACCTCGGCGTCAGCGAAGGCGCCGCCGGCCAGGCGGTGACGGCGACGGCCGTCGTCGGCGCGATCGCGGCGCCGACCATGGCGATCGTCACCAAGCGGCTCGACCGCCGGCTGGTCATGTGGATCCTCTCCGCCCTTTTGATCGTCTCCAACCTCGTCGCCGCCTTCGCGTCCTCGCTCGCCATGCTGCTTCTTGCCCGCGTCGTGCTGGGCGTTGCGCTTGGCGGTTTCTGGTCGATGTCGGCGGCCATGGCGCTTCGGCTTGTGCCGATGCGGCTGATGCCGCGCGCCATGTCGATCATCCTGACCGGCGTCTCGGTCGCCACGGTCACGGCGGCTCCGGTCGGCGCCTATGTCGGCGATATCTGGGGCTGGCGCACCGCCTTCATGATCGCGGCGGTCGTCGGCGGGCTGGCGCTGCTGGTGCAACTCGCCACCCTGCCAAGCCTGCCGCCGACGGCGGTCGCGAGCTTCCGCACGCTGGCCGAGGTGCTGAAGCGGCCGATGATCCGCATCGCGCTGCTGGTCGTTCTCCTGGTCGCGTCCGGGCAGTTTGCCGGCTTCACCTATGTGCGGCCGTTCCTGGAGACGGTGCCGGCGATGCCGATCGAAACCATCTCGCTGGTGCTGCTCGCCTATGGCATCGGCGGCTTCTTCGGCAATTTCGCCGGCGCCTTCCTGGCCGAGCGCAACCTGAAGATGGCGGTCGGCCTGGCGCCGCTGCTGATCGCCTTGTCGGCGGCGGCGCTGCTCGTGCTCGGCGCCTCGCCGATAACGGCGGCGGTCGCGGTCACCGCCTGGGGCTTTGCCTTCGGCGCCGTTCCGGTCGGCCTGCAGACCTGGCTGGTGCGCGCCGCGCCTGACCAGGCCGAGAGCGGCGGCGGTCTGATGGTCGCGACCTTCCAGGTGGCGATCGCGCTTGGCGCCGTCGTCGGCGGTCTTCTGGTCGATCATGCCGGTGTCGCCACAGCCTTCGCCTATAGCGGCGTGGCGACCTTGCTCGCGGCGCTGGTGGCCTTCCTGATGGGACCGAAGCAGGCTGCCGAGTAGCTAAGACTGCTTGCCTTCTCAGGCATCGGCCCGGCGGCTCTCACGAGCGCCGGGCCGATAATTTCCAGCTTCAAGCCGAGCGACCGTCGAACTCGAACACTTCGATGGTCGCCAGGCCGACGTCTTCCAGGCAGTTGATGTTGACATAGGCGGATCGTTCGTTGCTCTCGCTGACATCCTCGGCAAACGGATGGATGCCGCAGGTGCGGCAGAAGCGGTGCGCGATCGCGCCCTTGCCGAATGTGTAGCGGCCGAGGTCGTCGCCCCAGGCGACCAGATTGAGCTTCTCATGCGGCACGGCCCACAACAGCGCGCCCTTGCGCCGGCAGATCGAGCAATTGCAGCGCACGGCCATGCCAAGCTCGCCCTCGACCTCGAACGCCACCTTGCCGCAGTGGCAGCTGCCTTTGTACAGCATCAGCATCTTCCCATCGCTGGCAGGGTGCAAAGGCACGCTTGCCGGGTTATCTCTTGGCTGGCCCAACATCAGGCCGTGCCTAAAAGACGTTGCAACTTTGCAGGGCCCGACATCGAAAATGCAATCCATCCGCGACCGTCTTGAAATCATCCTGTCACGTCTTGCCAATCGCGCGGCCGACGAGAAGGTCTATACGAAGCTCTACGCCGAGGCGGCGCGTGCAGCCGCCGATGCGGCCCATGCCCGCCGCAAGGCCGGTGTGAGCCTCGGACCGCTCGACGGGCGCATCGTCTCGATCAAGGACCTGTTCGATGTCGCAGGAGAGCCGACGACGGCCGGGTCGCTGATCCATGCCGAGGCGTCAGCCGCTGCGCGAGATGCGGCGATCGTGCGGAGGCTGCGCCAGGCGGGAGCCGTCATCCTCGGCAAGACCAACATGACCGAGTTCGCCTTCACCGCGATCGGCGACAATCCGCGTTACGGCACGCCGGGCAATGCCGCCGATGCAAGCCTGATCCCGGGCGGGTCGTCATCGGGGGCGGGCGTTGCGGTAGGCGAGGGCACGAGCGACATCTCGATCGGTTCGGACACCGGCGGCTCGGTGCGCATCCCGGCCTCGCTCAATGGCGTTGTCGGCTTCAAACCGACGGCGGGGCGCGTGCCATTGACCGGCGCCTTTCCGCTGTCGATGACGCTGGATTCGATCGGCCCGCTTGCCGGCAACGTCGCCGATTGCGCGATCACCGATGCGATCATGGCGGGACAAGAGCCAACGGCGCTTCGGCCGGTCCCACTCGCCGGCCTGCGCATCGGCATCCCGCGCGGCGTCTTGTTCGGCGAGATGCAAGCGGAGGTCGCCGAAGCTTTCGAGGCCTGCATCGACAGGATCGGACGAGCCGGCGCCCGCGCCGCCGATTTGTCCATCGACGATCTTATCGCCGAGATGCGCGCAGCAACCAGGCGCGGGACGATCGCGTCCATGGAAGGCGCGGAGGTGCATGCCGATTGGCTGGCGGGCGGCGCCTCTGTGCCGGTCGATCCGCATGTCACCGGGCCATTGGCGCGCGCGCTGGCTGTCCCTGCCTCGGCCTACATCCGGACGATCCGCCGGCGCGCCGAGCTTGTGGCGGTAATGGCGGAACGGCTGGAGACGGTCGATGTTCTGGCATTGCCGACCGTGCCGATGGTCGCGCCGTCCATCTCCGCCATGGCCGGCGACGAAGCTCTGCGCGACAAGACGGAAGGGCTGCTCCTGCGCAACACGCAGGTCGCCAACCAGTTTGACCTCTGCGCGATCTCGCTGCCCATGCCCGGCATGAAGCTGCCGGCTGGTTTGATGTTGGTGGGCAAGCACGGGCACGACAGTCATCTGCTGCGCATTGCCGCCGCGGTCGAGACTTTGCTTGGCCGTTGATAGGGCGCGGCGAACCGACGCAAATTCGGCGCCCGGGAATTCGCTGTCCCGCTGTCATCTCTGGCTGCATCGTCGCGATGGTCGCCGGGAACTAACCGTCGGCTGCAAAGCGCCGCCGGTAGTGCTCGACGACGTCCGGATTGCGCAGATTGACCGGCAATTTGCCGGCGAGCACCAGCAACGCCTCGCCGGCGGCGCCGACCCCCATGCGCATCATCGATTCCTCGGTGATGCCGGCCATATGCGGGGTGACAATGACATTGTCGAAGCCGAAATAAGAATGGTTGGGCGGCAGCGGCTGCGTGGAAAAAACGTCCAGCGCGGCGCCGCCGATGCGGCCCGCTCGCAACGCTTCGATCAGCGCCTCGTCGTCGACTACCGGGCCGCGCGAGACATTGATCAGCAGCGCGTTGGGCTTCATGCGGGCGATGCGCTCGCGGCTGATCAGGCCGCGCGTCTCCTCCGTCAGCGGGCAGCAGAGCACGATGATATCGCTCTGCTCGACCAGCGCGTCGATCGACAGGAAGCCGACACGTTCGGGCGCCGGACGCAGGCTTCGTGTGGTCGCCACGACATTGAGGTCGAAGCCATGCGCGGCGATATGGCCGACGGCCTGGCCGACCGCGCCGAGGCCGACGATGCCGATGGTCTTGCCGGCAAGCTCGCTGGTCGAATTGGCATGTTCGCGCCCAGCAAGCCAGCCCTTGGCGCGCAGGTCGCGGTCCATCGTTCGGAAGCGCCGCAGCAGCGCAAGGGCCACGAACATCACATGCTCGGCGACCGAGCGGGCATTGACGGCGGGCACATTCGCCACCAGCACGCCGGCGGCGGTCGCGGCCTCGACGGGGATCATGTCCAGCCCGGCGCCGTGGCGGATCGCGGCGCGCAGGTTCGAAGCACCCGCAAACAGCTCCGGCGGCAGCGGCGCGCGCACGATGACGATGTCGGCGTCGCTCGCTTCGGCGGTCAGAGTTTTGGGATCGAGCGCGGAAGCG
Organism: Mesorhizobium sp. B3-1-7; assembly: GCF_006439385.1. Classification (NCBI taxonomy): domain Bacteria; kingdom Pseudomonadati; phylum Pseudomonadota; class Alphaproteobacteria; order Hyphomicrobiales; family Phyllobacteriaceae; genus Mesorhizobium; species Mesorhizobium sp. B3-1-7. Next base: position 92,608 of record NZ_VFTL01000022.1, on the reverse strand, counting down.
ACGGCCAGCCGCCCGGCGCCCGCCAGCATGGCCGTGGCGCGAGGATGCAGCGGATGCGTCGACAGGATCTTGCGCATGAGGTTTTGTTTTTCTCCGCATTTCTGCGAGGCCAAGCGATAACGCTTGGCTGCAAAATGCTCTAGGCCTTTTCGAGCACCGCGCTTTCTGGCTCCATTCCGCGGCCTTCGATGATCCCCTTCCAGTAGCTTTCGGCGCCCTGCAAATGGGCATTCATCAGGGCCTGGGCGAGGTTGCCGTCGCGGCGCAACAGCGCCTCGTAGATCTGGATGTGCTCGGCATGTGAGCGCACGCTGCGTTCGGGATCGTTGAAATAGATCGGCAGGCGCTGCTCGCCCATCAGGTAATAGACGCTGCAGATGTTGTGAAAGACGCTGTTCTTGGTCGCGCGCACGATCTCGAGGTGGAACTCGCGGTCCTCCTTGGCGAGGCCCTCGCCGGCGGCGATGCGCTCTTCCGAGGCCTTCAGGATCTCGCGCAGGCGTTCGAAGTTTTCTTCCGTTGCGCGCGAGCAGGCAAGCTCGGCCGCCTTGATCTCGTGGATCTTGCGCAACTCGACGGTCTCGTAGATCTGCACCGGATCGAGCGGCAGGCCGGCGCGGGCGAAAAGCGCCAGCGCTTCCACGCTCGCCTGCTTGGTGTCGATATAGATGCCGGACTTGGCGCGTCGCTCGACGATGCGCATGGCTTCCAGGATGGCCAGCGCTTCGCGGATCTGGCCGCGGCTGACGCCGAAATGTTCCGCCAGCTCGCGCTCCGAGGGCGTGCGGCCGGACTCCTTGTCCGAGTTGGCGAAGAGGTAGGCGGCAAGTTCCGCGAGAAGGTTCTTTTCTTTCATCGTCAAATACGTTGCGCGTGCGCCTCCAGGAATCGCTCGGAGATGGTGAAACCCAATCCAGGCTTTTCAGGGATCGCTACCATACCGTCCTTCGCTTCGACAGTCTCCTCGACAAGGTCGTGGATCATCGGGTTGGCGCCGAGCGAATATTCGATGATGAAGCTGGCGGGCGAGGCGGCACAGACATGCAGCCCGGCAAAGAAGCAGGGCGCGCCGGCCCACAGGTGCGGCGCGAAACGCAGGTTGAAGGCGCTGGCGATGGTGCCGATCTTCATCGCCTCGCTGATGCCGCCGCAAAACGCCGGATCCGGCTGGAAGATGTCGGCCGATCTCAGCACCGCCAGATCGCGGAAGGCGTAGCGCGTCGCCTCGCTTTCGCCTGTCGCGATCGGCGTCGCGCCCGAGGCGCGCACTTCGGCCATGCCCGGCTTGTCGTCGGCGATCACCGGTTCCTCGAACCAGGCAAGGTCGAGATCGGCGGTGAGCTTGATGAAGCGCTTGGCCTCGGCGACGGTGTAAGTGCCATGCGCGTCGACCATCAGATCGACATCGGGCCCGATCGCCTGCCTTGCGGCGCGCACGCGCGCGGCCGAGACATGCGGGGCGCCGTCCATGGCGCCGACGCGCATCTTCAGCGCCTTGAAGCCGCCCTTGGCGATATAGGATTTCAACTGCTCGCCGATGGCGTCGGCGGAGGCCCAGCCGCCCGAGGCATAGGCCTGCATCCGCTCGACCTTGCGACCGCCAAGCAGCCGCCATACCGGCTGCCCCAGCGATTTGCCGAGAATGTCCCAGAGCGCGATGTCGACGGCGCTGATCGCCGCGACGCTCATGCCGCGCCGCGCCAGCTGCGGCATGGCATGGCCGGCATGCGCCGCTGTCTCGTACCGCACACCGTTGTAGAGCATTTCCCAGATGATGCCGATGTCGGCCGGATCGCGGCCGATGAGCTGCGGGCCGATCTCGTGGTTGAGCATATGGACGAGCGCGCCATAGCTGCCGGCGCTGCCGGCGGCGTTCTTGCCCTCGCCCCAGCCGACCAGGCCGTCATCGGTCTCGATGCGCAAAATGGCGGCGTCGAACGTCGTCACCTGACCGAAGTCGCTGCGATGCTGCTTCGCGACTTCGATCGGGATACGAACCCACCAGGCCTGGACGCGTTTGATGCGCATGTTTTCCCTTCGGCCCCTCCGCCCGCCGGGTGGAAGGGATAGGTTTCAATCGGAGGCCTACTTGATCAGCGGCAGCAGCGTTTCGGCGGTGATGCGCATCTGGTCGGTGTAGAATTTTTCCGTGAGCACGCTGGAGCCGTGATCCTGGATGAACTTGAGCTGCTCGGGCGAGATGTCGACCGGATTGCGCTCGACCATCTCCGGATAGGGCGCCGCCGGCGTGCGGTCGACGGGCGCGACGAACTCGTTGGTCAGCGCGCCGTCATAGCCGACTTCCTTCAGCGTGCGCACGATCTTCGGCCAGTCGATCTGGCCAAGGCCGGCGGCGAAGCGGTTGTTGTCGGCGACATGGAAATCGAACAGGCGTTTGCCGACCTGGCGGATCGCGTCATAGACGTTAAATTCCTCCATATGGATATGGTAGGCGTCGAGGCAGACGCCGCATTCGGGACTCACCGCATCGGCGAGCGCCAGCGCCTGGGCGCCGCGGTTGAAGAGATAGGTCTCGAAGCGGTTGAGCGGCTCGACGGCGATCCTGACGCCGACCTTCTTGGCATGGGTGAAACACTCGCGCGTGGCGTCGACCACCCAGCCCCATTCCTCCGCCTCGGTGCCGTCCGGCACGACCTTGCCGACAGTCGCGGGCACCAGCGTGATGATCTCGCCGTCGAGCTCGCTCACCATGGTGAGCACGTCCTTGACATATTGGACCGAGCGCTCGCGCTGGCCCTGGTCCTTGGCGGCGAGGTTGCGCTCGCCTAGCATCAGCGTCACCGAACCCCAGCAGCGGATGCCGTGCTCCTTGAGAAGCGCACGCGTCTCCTTGGTCTTGTACTGCTCGGGCTCGCCGGAAATCTCGATCGATTCGTAGCCGAATTTCTTGATGCGCTTGAGCGTCACCTCCAGCGGCTCCGCCCGCATCCAATTGTGCGTCGAAAGATGCATGGTCTATCCTTCCCAGAATTCGCCTGTCACGTTTTACCCCGCGACGGCTCCGATAGAAGCGGTCGCACGTTTCCTCCCCAAGGCGTTGCCAGCATTTTTCCTGAAACTGGTTCGACCAATTGGGCCTTCCATGACCTCTACAGCAAATTTTCATGCACGGCAAGAAGTGGGTGGATGACACCAAATCAATCAGTCAATGGTCTGATTTTATAAGGTAATTTCGCTCATTTGTTCGAAATCCCGAGCTGTCCTCGTCGATTTGGACCGCTTGACCGAATTACGGGATTTGGTAATACCAGAATGGCGCGACGCATAGACGCCGACAGTATTGACCAAACAGGCTGGCCCTCACTTCAATCGGCGCTATGCTTGGTCGCGAAAACAATGAGGGAGGATGCCGATGCCGACGACGATGAAGGGCCCCGGCCTGTTTCTGGCGCAGTTCGCGGGCGATGCCGCGCCGTTCAATTCGCTGGCTTCGATCACCAAATGGGCGGCCGGGCTCGGCTACAAGGGCGTGCAGATCCCGACCTGGGACGGGCGCCTGTTCGACCTCAAGAAGGCGGCGTCGTCGAAGGCCTATTGTGACGAGGTGAAAGGCATCTGCGCCGATGCCGGCGTCGAGATCACGGAATTGTCGACGCATCTGCAGGGCCAACTGGTCGCCGTTCATCCAGCCTATGACGCGCAGTTCGACGGCTTTGCGCCGGCCGAGGTGCACAACAACCCCAAGGCGCGCCAAAAATGGGCGGTCGAGCAGATGAAGTTCGGCGCCAAGGCATCGAGGAATCTCGGGCTGAATGCTTCGGTGTCGTTCACCGGCTCGCTGGCTTTCCCCTACCTTTATCCGTTCCCGCAGCGGCCGGCCGGGCTGATCGAGGAGGCCTTCTCCGAACTCGGCAAGCGCTGGAAGCCGATCCTCGATGTCTACGAGGACAATGGCGTCGATGTCGGTTATGAAATCCACCCTTCCGAGGACGTGTTCGACGGCGCCACCTTCGAGATGTTCCTCGACGCGGTCGGCGGCCACAAGCGCTGCAACATCAATTACGATCCGTCGCATTTCCTGCTGCAGCAGCTCGATTATCTCGAGTTCATCGACATCTACCACGAGCGGATCAAGGCGTTCCACGTCAAGGACGCCGAGTTCAATCCGACCGGGCGGCAAGGCGTCTATTCCGGCTACCAGGGCTGGGTGAACCGGGCGGGCCGCTTCCGTTCGCTGGGAGACGGGCAGGTGGATTTCGGCGGCATCTTCTCGAAGCTTACCCAGTACAACTACGATTCCTGGGCGGTGCTGGAGTGGGAATGCTGCCTGAAACATCCCGAGGACGGGGCGGCCGAAGGCGCGCCCTTCATCCGGCATCACATCATCCGGGTCACGGAGAAAGCTTTCGACGATTTCGCCGGCGGCACCAGCGACAAGAAGCTGTTGCGGGCGATGATGGGGATTTGACCTACGAACTCTGCTTGAGGAGATTCGGCCACAGGTCCGGGTGGGTTGAATCCCAAGTCGCAGCGGACTCTATACCCCAACCCCGACGCTGCGCGTCGACCCTTCCCGCAAGGGGGAAGGGTGAGGAGCTAAAGAGAGGACAAGAAATGGTCGGCGCATCGAAGTCGGAAGCGGGAGGCGGCCCGATCCGCTATGGCATGGTTGGCGGCGGGCAGGGTGCCTTCATCGGCGCGGTGCATCGCATCGCGGCGCGCATGGACAACGACTTCGTACTGGTGGCCGGCGCGCTGTCGTCGGATCCGGTGCGGGCGAAGGCATCGGCCGAAGAACTCGGACTCGATCCCGCGCGCAGCTACAGCTCCTACGCCGAGATGGCGAAGGCCGAGGCCAAGCGCCCCGACGGCATCGAGGCGGTGGCGATCGTGACGCCCAACAATGTCCATGTGCCGGCGGCCAAGGCCTTCCTCGAGGCCGGCATCCATGTCATCTGTGACAAGCCGCTGGCGACCTCTCTGGCCGAGGCGAAGAAGCTTGCCGCCCTGGTCGAGAAGACCGGCAAGGTGTTCGTGCTCACGCACAACTACACCGCCTACCCGATGATCCGGCAGGCGCGCGAGATGGTGGCCAAGGGCCAACTCGGCGACATCCGCATCGTGCAGTCGGAATATCCGCAGGACTGGCTGACCGAGGACCTCGCCGCCACAGGCCAGAAGCAGGCCTCGTGGCGCTCCGACCCCAAGCAGGCAGGCGCCGGCGGCGCGCTGGGCGACATCGGCACGCATGCCTACAATCTCGCCCGCTTCGTGTCCGGGCTGGAGCTAGATTCACTTTCGGCCGATCTCGATGCGTTCGTGCCGGGGCGCCAGCTCGACGACAACGTCAACGTCATGCTGCGCTTCAAGCCGGTCGGCAACAAGCATCCGGCCAAGGGCATGATCTGGGCAAGCCAGGTGGCGCCCGGCCATGAGAATGGGCTGAAGCTGCGCATCTATGGCTCCAAGGGTGGGCTGGAATGGGTGCAGGCCGACCCGAACTATCTCTGGTACACGCCGTTCGGCCAGCCGAAGCAGTTGCTCACCCGGGCCGGCGCCGGCGCGATGCCGGTCGCGGCCCGCGTCAGCCGCGTGCCGTCCGGCCATCCGGAGGGCTATCTCGAAGGTTTTGCCAATATCTACCAGGAAGCGGCCCGCGCCATCCGTGCGGCACGCCGGAAGGGCGGCAAGCCAGGCAAGGACGTCGTCTTCCCGACGATCGCGGACGGCGTCGAAGGCATGGCCTTCATCGAGGCCTGCGTGAAGTCGTCGAAGAAGAATGGGGCGTGGACGAAGCTCTAGGGACGGCCGCGTCGTCCAAGGGAGTCCCCCTCACCCGGATTGCCAGCCGAATTACGAAGAGCAATTCGGGGCAATCCGACCTCTCCCCGAGGGGAGAGGAGACAAGCGACGCCGGCGCTGACCTCTTCTCCCCCTCGGGAGAAGGTGGCCGCGAAGCGGCCGGATGAGGGGGAGTGTGGCCGGCCAACGCAAAGGGTTGGCCGCAAGCGGGGAGGGGGCGTCGATGAAGATCGGCATGTGCATGTTCTTGTGGACGACCAGCGTCTCGAAGAAGCACGAGGCGCTGCTCAAGGACATCAAGGCGACCGGCTTCGACGGCGTCGAGATACCGGTCTTCGTCGGGGCGCCCGACGACTACAAGAAACTCGGCGAAATGCTCGACCGCATCGGCCTTGAGCGCACCGCGGTCTCGGCGATGGGCGATCCGGCGATGAACCTGATCTCGCCGGATGCCGCGACCCGCAAAGCTGGCATCGACTACATGAAATGGGCGGTCGACTGCAGCGCCGCGCTCGGAGCGGACACCCTCAGCGGGCCGCTGCATTCGACGCTGGGCGCCTTTTCCGGCAGCGGGCCGACCGCAGCCGAGAAGAAGCGCTCGGTCGCCTCGCAGCGCGCCATTGGCGACCATGCCGGCAAGAAGGGCGTGACCATCGGGCTCGAAGCGCTCAACCGCTTCGAATGCTACCTCGTCAACACCATGGCCGACCTGTCGGAGCATATCGACGCGATCGACCGGCCGCACATCAAGGCGATGTACGACACCTTTCATGCCAATATCGAGGAGGCCGACCCGATCGGCGCCTATACGAAGCATCGCCGAAACGTCGTCCATATCCACATTTCGGAGAATGACCGCGGCGTGCCTGGGCGCGGCAACATCCCCTGGAAGGAGACTTTCGCGGCGATCCGCCGGACCGGATACGACGACTGGCTGACCATCGAGTCGTTCGGACGCTCGCTGAAGGACCTGGCGGCGGCGACGAAGGTGTGGCGCGATTTCGCCGAGAGCCCGGAGGCGGTTTATCGCGAGGGGTATAAGCATATCAGGGACGGGTGGAAGAAGGCGGGCTAGGCGGTCTGATCGGGCGATCGTGATGCCTTGCCCATGCGTTCGCGACGATTGTGAGGTGGTTCCCCCACTCCGTCGCTGCTCCGCAGCGCCACCTCTCCCCCCTCCGGAGGGAGAGGAAAGGAGCCAAGGCTGGCGAGCTCGCGCCTTTCCTCTCCCCCGTCGATCGGGGGAGAGGTGTCGAGCGAAGCTCGACGGAGTGGGGGGTCGACCCTTGGCGCGGCACTATACGATGCCCGCGCTTCCGCGCCACAAGGCTACCCCCGCTCGGCCTGCAGCCTGTTGTAATCGTGCAGCGTGCGGCTCAGCCTTCGGCGCAGGAAATTCGAGATGTTGTCGAAGATGAAGACCACGAGCAGCGTCAGCAGCACCATGTAGAAGACGTTGGCCCAGTTCGAGTTGGTGCGCATCGCTTCCCATAGTTTCAGGCCGATGCCGCCGGCGCCGACGGCGCCGATGATGGTGGCGCCGCGGGTGTTGGATTCCCACTGGTAGAGCGTCTGGCTGATGAAGACCGGCACCACTTCCGGCATCACGCCGTAGCGCTGCACGAGCAGGCCGTTGGCGCCGGTCGAGAGCACGCCTTCGCGCGGCTTGTCGTCGATGTTCTCAAGCGCTTCGGAATAGGTTTTGCCCAATGTGCCGATCTCGGTGAAGAAGATCGCGGCACTGCCGGCCAGCGGTCCGGGGCCGAAGGCGCGGGTGAAGAACAGTGCCCAGATCAGCATGTCGACCGAGCGCATGAAGTCGAAGAAGCGTTTCAGCACCTGGCTGAGCAGGCCGCTCGGCGTGATGTTGCGGGCGGCGAAGAAGGCGAGCGGGAAGGCGACGATACCGCCGAGCAGCGTGCCGAGGAACGCCATGACGATGGTCTGCAGGAGTTTCGTCCAGACATCGCCGTGCTGCCACTGCGCGTTGTTCCAGATGTTGTCGGCGGCCAAGGCGAGGTTCGACGTGCCGGGCTGAAGCTCAGGCCCGGAGACGATCAGCGAGATGACCTCGCCGGCCGATTTGCCGAAGAAGGGCGAACGCGTGTCGAAGACGAAATTGGCCCAGCCGAGGAAGCGCTTGCGAACCTTGACGCGGTCGACGGTGACGCGCACCTCGCCGGCGAAGCCCATCTTGGCAACGATCTCGTCGTCATGGACGGTCACCCAGTCAGGTACCGAGCCAGTCACGACCGGCTTGCCGCCGGTCAGCGCTATCGGCACGGTCACGCCATTGGCCGTGATCGTCGCCCTGGTCTTGTCGAAGGCAACGGATTTCGCATCGCCGTCGATCCGGACCGTGAAGGTGCCGTCGGGGTTCCTGACCACCCAATCGGGATTGGGGTTCTCGCCGAGTGCCGAAAAGCGCGGATATTTCGGCGTGATCTGCGGCTGGTCGAGACGGAATTCCGGCTGCAAATCGTAGCTGATCCATTGCGACAGGAAGAGCGGCAGGCGTTCCCAGTGCGACTCGCGCAGCACCTGCGGCAGGCTGAAGAACCAGAGGGCATAGGCAAGATAGAATACCGTGCCGGCGATCAGCAGCAACGGCCAGAAACGCTTGTAGGCCGGACGATGGAACACCTGCGGGTAGCGGCTTTCGATGGCGCTTAGTTCGTCGGCGGTCATAGCCATATCAACCGCTCATCAGGAAAGCCTGCTCGCCGACAAGCTTGCGGCGCAGCCAGGCGGAGAACTGGTCGACGAGGAAGATGGTGATGAAGAGCAGGAGCACCAGCGCCAGCGTCTTGGCGCCGAAGCCGCGCGAGATCGAGAGCTTCAATTCCTCGCCGATACCGCCGCCGCCGACCGCGCCCATGATGGTCGAGATGCGCACGTTGATCTCGATCCTGAGCAGCGTGTAGGACATGAAGTTGGGCAGAACCTGCGGCAGGTCGGCGAAGCGCACGCGCTCGAACCAGTTGGCGCCGACGGCGCGCAGGCCCTCCTCCGGGCGCATGTCGATGTTCTCGTTGATCTCGTAGAACAGCTTGCCCAGCGCGCCGATCGAATGCAGGCCGATGGCGATGATGGCGGCGACCGGGCCGATCGAGACGATGGCCGCGAACAGGCCGGCAATGACGATCTCGGGGAAGGCACGCAGCAGTTCCATGAAGCGCTTGACGACGAGCCGCAGGATCGGGTTCGGCGTCAGGTTGCGCGCGGCGATGAAGGAGAAGGGAACGGCGAAGACGAAGCCGATGAAGGTCGAGACCAGCGCCACGTTCACCGTGGTCAGCATCAGCTCGAAATATTCGGGGATGTAGAAACCGCCCCAGACATAGACGCGACCGAGCGGGAAGTTGAATTCCTGCGTGCCCTTGTCGTTGGGCGAGGCGATGTCGAACAACGCCCGCCAGACGTCGTTCCAGTCCTTCGGGACCAGCCAGCTCAGGAAATCGAGGATATGCGGCAGCCGGTCGAAGAAGTGGCCGGCATTGGCCTCGTCGGCGAACCACATGGTGGCGCACATGGCGACAAGCAGCAGCCCCACGCCAAGCGCGGTGTAGAAGCGGCGCAACGAGGTCTGGCGCCGCCAGGCGTCGGCCTGCTGGCGGGTGGCGTCGGAATGGAGTGTCGCTGATGTCATGATCGGGACATGCAAAAAGGGCGGTGCTGGAGGCACACCGCCCTCTCTGATCTTGCCATTAGCCGCCGATGGCGGCTTTGCGGGCTTCGACGATGACGTTGTAGAATTCCGGCTTTACAGGCACGTAGCCGGTGAAGTCGCCACCCTCGACGCCTTCGAAGCAGGCCTTGTCCTTGGCCGGCAGGGCGGTGAAGAAGGCGGTGAGCTTGGCGGTCATGTCGTCGCCCAGCGCGGTGCGCACGACCAGCGGACCGTTCGGGATCAGACCCGAGCGCCACACTTCGACGAAGTCGTTCGGGTCGACGGCGCCCTTGGAGACTTCCTTGTGGAAGGTGCCGGAGGTGTAGCCGTTCTTGAAGTCGCCGATACCCGAGGAATCGTCCACCGCCACATCGACCTTGCCATCGCGCACGGCCAGCACGTTGTTCTCGTGGCCGCCGTTGAACTGGGTCGAGGCGAAGTAGGTCTCGTTGGAAGCGCCGGTGTCCTTCGGAATCTGGGTCAGCGGGATCAGGTAGCCCGAGGTCGAATCCGGATCGGCGTAGCCGAGCTTCTTGCCCTTTGCCGACTTGATGTCGGTGATGCCGGAAGTCTTGAGCGCCAGGCCGATCGAATAATAACCGGTGGACCCGTCGGTCTGCTTGGTCGTGAGGATCGGGGTGACAGCCTTCGGATCCTTGAGATAGACGCTGGCATAACCGGACGCGCCGAGTTCGGCGAAGTCGAGCGTGCCGCCGAGCAGGCCCTGGATGACGCCGTCATAGTCGGCGGCGGGGAACAGCGAGACCTTCTCGAAGCCGAATTCCGACTTCAGGTGGTCGGCGAGGCATTGGTAATTGCGCAGGCGGTCGGTCTCGTTCTCGCCGCCGAGGATGCCGACGCGGAATTCCTTGATATCAGCGGCATGCGCGGCGCTTGCCGCCATGGCAAGCAGCGAAACCGCCCCAAAAACCATCTTCCTGAACATTTCGATCTCTCTCCTGTTGTTCCGGCTGCGCCGGCTGCGTTCTGATTTTTCAAGTCTTGCCTTTGACGCTGGCGGGCGATCCGGGTTGCTCTGCTGAAATCCACGATTTGCCCGCACCGGCTGGGCCCGGGACGGTGGACTCAGTAGCCAGGGAAGGCTGGTTCGAGCGGTCCGGCGGATGCGGTCATCTTCGGCTTGATGGTCACGCTGGTCGACGTGATGGCTTCGGAGATCTCGGCGCCGCTGGCGTCGGCGCCATAGACCATGCGCACGGCGTCGCGGTCCAGGTCTTCCGGGGCGCCGTCGAAGACGACCTTGCCGGCGGCCATGCCGATGATGCGGGTGCAATAGGCGCGCGCGGTGTCCAGCGTGTGCAGGTTGGTGACGACGGTGATGCCTTCGCGCAGATTGATGTCGCGCAGCGAGTCCATCACCACCTTGGCGTTGAGCGGATCGAGCGAGGCGATCGGCTCGTCAGCCAGCAGCACTTTCGGCTGCTGCATCATGGCGCGGGCGATCGCGACACGCTGCTGCTGGCCGCCGGACAGCGTGCCGGCCGGCTGCAGCGCGGTGCGGGCGATGTCGAGGCGCTCGAGCGCGGCGACCGCCTCGGCGCATTCGGTGCGCGTGAACATGCCAAGCAGATTGGAAACCGTCGAGCGATGGTTGAGGCGGCCGAGCAGCACATTGGTCAAGACGTCCAGGCGCGGCACGAGGTTGAATTGCTGGAAGATCATGGCGCAGTCGCGCTGCCAGCGGCGCAACGGCGGACCCTGCAGGCTGGAGACCTCGGCGCCGTCAAAAAAAATCGACCCCCGGCTGGGATCGATGAGACGGTTGATCATGCGCAAAAGCGTCGACTTGCCGGCGCCCGAACGGCCGATAATGCCAACCATCTGGCCGCGCGGGATCGAGATGTTGATGTCGCTGACAGCGGTGTTCTTGCCAAATCGTCGGGTTACGCCGCGGATTTCAAGCGTGGCCGATGATGCTGACATACCAAAACTCCAGTCCGTCGCGCTTTTGCAGGTCTGTTAACCTTCGCTAGCGCAGGCCGATGAAGCTGGGGTGTCGGATTGATGTCAGTTTTGTTACGTCCCACAGGCTTGGAGATTCAACCAAGCACCAGCAATTCCTCGAAATGCTTCATGTCCTTGAAGCTGCAGAAGGCCGGGGGCCTGAGCTCGATCACCGGAGCCTCGCGCTCGAGGAATGACAGGCAGTCATAGAGCAATTCCTGCCAGGCAGCGGCTCGCTCATCGGCGAGGCGGCGGATCTGGTAGGCGAAGGTGATGTGGAAGGCATAAGTCTCGTGGTCCGGATGGCGGTAGCCGAACGGCACTGAAAGGGCATCGCGCCACGCTTTCAGGACGCGGCGGTCTTCCTCGGTGGCGCCGGCGACGGTGAGGCCGGTCGGCACGACTTCGACAATCTTGACCTTGAAGGGGCCGTGGCCCTCGAAGCCTTGCAGGCGACCGAGATAGAGCCGGGTCATGTCGTCGATGCCGGTGTCGAGCGCCACGTCCGATGGCCAGTAGGGAAGGCGGCGCCGGTATTCGATGATGCCCTGAAAGAGCGTCATGTGAAGGCTGGAGATCGGCGTGAAGGCGAGCCGATCGGCGTCGGGCATGGCCAGCATGCGCTTGCGCACCTCGATGATTGCAGCTTCGGAAGTAGAGCCGCCGACGAGGTGACTGACGACGGTGTTGCCGGGCTCGAGGAGGAAGTTGCCCGACGTGTCGTAACGAGTGCCGAGATGCACTGGCGCTATCGGATTGGTGCCTTCGAAAAATCCGGCGAGCGAAGGTCTGACTGTGGCGAGCATCGCGATCTCCTTGGGGGAGATGGCGTCCTGTCCGAGTCATGTGTCAACGGTGTGAATGGTGAAGAGAATTTCCCTGGCCGGGACCTTGTCTTCCGCCATTCGCCATTCACCGCACCTAGCCGCCATATTTCTCCAGGAACGCCTCGGCCTCCAGCTCGCGGAAATCGCCGAGCGCGGCGCGTAGCCTTGCGTGGTCCCAATCCCACCAGGCTAAAGCCTGGTAGCGCTCGGCGGTGCGGCGGTCGAAGCGCTCGCGGATCGGCTTTGCCGGTACGCCGCCGACAATGGTGTAGGGCGCGACATCTTTCGAGACGACGGCGCCGGCGCCGACTGCCGCGCCGTCGCCGACGGTCACGCCGGGCAGGACGGTCGAGCCATGGCCGAGCCAGGTGTCGTGGCCGATGGTGACGCGTCTGGCGCGGCGCTCGGCGAAGAACTCGCTCTCATGCTCGGCATCGTCCCAATAGTCCGAGGCGCGATAGGTGAAGTGATGCAGCGTCGGCCGCCATGTCGGATGATTGGTGGCGTTGAGGCGGACGCTCGCCGCGATGTTGGAGAACTTGCCGATGGTCGCGCACCACACGGCGCAGTCCTGCATCATGTAGGAATAGTCGCCGAGCTCGCATTCGGCGACGCGGCTGCGCTCGGCGATCTCGGTCCAGCGGCCGAGCGTCGAGTTTTCGACCTGCGCTGTCGGGTGGATCAGTGGCGTCTCCGAAAGCTTCATGCGGCGATCTTTCCGGCGGCGAAAGCGGTGACGTCGATGACGCGATCGGCCACCGCGTCGCGCACGTCGAGGTCGTGGAAGATGCCAAGCAGGGCAACGCCCGCCGCCTTCTTGGCGGCGATGAGCTCGACCACGACATCGCGGTTCTTCGCGTCGAGCGAGGCGGTGGGCTCGTCGAGCAGCAGGATCGGATGCTCGGTGATGAAGCCGCGCGCGATGTTGACGCGCTGCTGCTCGCCGCCGGAGAAGGTCGCCGGCGGCAGTGCCCAGAGCTTTTCCGGCAGGTTGAGCTGCGCCAACAGGGCGCGCGCTCTCGTCCGCGCGCTTTCCCTATCCTCGCCGCGCTCGACCAGCGGTTCGGCGACGACATCGAGCGCGGAGACGCGCGGCACGGTGCGCAGGAACTGGCTGACATAACCTATGGTGTGGCGGCGCACGGAAAGCACGGTGCGCGGGCTGGCGGAGGCGAGGTCGATCAAGCCGCCGCCATGCTGGACGATGATCTGGCCTTCATCCACGGCGTAGTTGCCATAGAGCATCTTCAGGATCGAGCTTTTTCCGGCACCGGAAGGGCCGCCGAGCACGGCGCATTCGCCGGCGCGGATCGAGAAGGAGACGCCTGCCACCACCGGCAGCGTGACGCCGTCGCGCAGATGCATGGTGAAGCTTTTTGCGACATCGGAAACAACGAGGGGCGTCGGCATCATCACACCTGCAGGATGGAAGAAACGAGAAGCTGGGTATACGGCGCGCGCGGGTCGTCGAGCACGCGGTCGGTGAGGCCGCTTTCGACCACGCGGCCGTCCTTCATCACCATCATGCGCTGCGACAGAAGCCGCGCCACGGCAAGGTCATGGGTGACGACGATGGCCGCCAGGCCGAGGTCGGTGACCAGTCCGCGCAACAGGTCGAGCAGGCGCGCCTGCACCGAGACGTCGAGGCCGCCGGTCGGCTCGTCCATGAAGACGAGCCGCGGCCCGGTGACCAGATTGCGGGCAATCTGCAGGCGCTGGCGCATGCCGCCGGAAAAGGCGCGCGGCTCATCGTCGATGCGGTCCTCGTCGATCTCGACGCGCGACAGCCAGTCGACGGCGGTGGCGCGGATCTTGCCGTAGTGGCGGTCGCCGACCGCCATCAGCCGCTCGCCGACATTGGCGCCGGCCGACACGGTCATGCGCAGCCCATCGGCCGGGTTCTGATGGACGAAACCCCAGTCGGTGCGCATCAGGAAGCGGCGCTCGGCCTCACTCATGCGGTAGAGCTCGCGCCATTGGCCATCGCGCATGCGGTAGCTCGCGGTGCCGGAAGAGGGCAGCAGCCTGGTCGACAGGCAGTTGAGCAGCGTCGTCTTGCCGGAGCCGGACTCGCCGACCACCGCCAGGACCTCGCCCGGCCAAAGGTCGAAGGTGACGTTCTCGCAGCCGACGCGCGAGCCGTAGAATTTGGACAGCGCCGAGACGCGCAGCAGCGGTTCGTCGGTCATTCTGCCGGCTCCGTTTTCTTTGAGACAAGATGTGTTTCGGCGGCAAGGTGGCCGTGATGACCATCGGCGCGGCGCTTCTCGCAGTGGTCGGTGTCCGAGCAGACGAACATGTGGCCGCCATGGTCATCGAGGATGACCTCGTCGAGATAGACATTCTCGGCGCCGCAGAGCGCGCAGGGCTGGTCGAAAGTCTGCACCTCGAAGGGATGGTCCTCGAAGTCCAGGCTGACGACTCCGGTGAAGGGCGGCACCGCATAGATGCGCTTCTCGCGGCCGGCGCCGAACAACTGCAGGGCTGGCGAGCGGTGCATCTTCGGATTGTCGAATTTGGGCGTCGGCGAGGGGTCCATCACATAACGGCCCTCGACCTTGACCGGGTACGCATAGGTGGTGGCGATGCGGCCGTGCTTGGCGATGTCCTCGTAGAGCTTCACATGCATGAGGCCGTATTCCTCCAGCGCATGCATTTTTCGCGTTTCGGTCTCGCGCGGCTCGAGGAAGCGCAGCGGCTCGGGGATCGGCACCTGGAAGACCAGCACCTGGCCGGCCGTCAGCGGCTGCTCGGGAATGCGGTGGCGGGTCTGGATGATGCTGGCCTCGGCCGTCTCGGTGGTGACGGCGACCTTGGCGACCTTCTTGAAGAAGGCGCGGATCGAAACGGCGTTGGTGGTGTCGTCGGCGCCCTGGTCGATGACCTTCAACACGTCATCCGGGCCGATGATCGAGGCGGTGACCTGCACGCCGCCGGTGCCCCAGCCATAAGGCATCGGCATCTCGCGCGAGGCGAAGGGCACCTGGTAACCGGGAATGGCGATGCCCTTCAAAATGGCGCGGCGGATCATCCGCTTGGTCTGCTCGTCGAGATAGGCGAAGTTGTAGGTGGCGATGTCGGTCATGGCGATCACATCCGCTTCGTGCTATGGATTTGACGCTCAAGACGCGGAAGCAGATCCACATGGACTCTACCGGTTGGATGCATCTTGGCGTGCTGTTGCTGGTCTTCGCCGGCGTTGCGGCTTTTGCGCTTCGGAAGATGTTTCTCCCCGCGCCAAAGGAGCCCCCGCACGGCGAGACCGTTGCCGGCGCCAGTGGCTACGGCTCGGGCGGCGGCTCGTTCGATGGCGGCGGACATTCCGGTAGCGGGCACTGAACTCATTCCGCCGCCTCCCGCTTTTCCTCGGCGGCCTTGTCCTCGTTTTCCCGCGCCTCGTATTCGGCGCGCATGCGGCGAACCAGGCCGAGCTCGGCCTGGAAGTCGACATAATGCGGCAGCTTCAGGTGCTCGACGAAGCCTGTGGCCTGCACATTGTCGGAATGTGAGATGACGAATTCCTCGTCCTGCGCGGCGGCGACGACGTCCTCGCCAAGCTCGCTCGCGCGCAGCGCCCGGTCGCACAGCGCCATGGCCATCGCCTTGCGCTCGCTCTGGCCGAAGACCAGGCCGTAGCCGCGGGTGAACTGCGGCGGCGCCTTGGCCGAGCCCTTGAACTGGTTGACCATCTGGCATTCGGTGACGCGGATGGAGCCGAGCGGCACGGCAAAGGGCAGTTCCGGCACGTTGAGTTCAAGCTCGACCTCGCCGATGCGCACCTCGCCCACGAAGGGATGGTTGCGGGCGTAGCCGCGCTGCGTCGAATAGCCGAGCGCCAGGAGAAAACCCTCGTCGCCGCGTGACAGTGCCTGCAAGCGGATGTCGCGCGCCATCGGGAATTGCAGCGGCTCGCGCGTGATATCGCCAGGCACGTGGTCAAGCGGCATGTCGCCATCGGCCTCGATCAGGCCTTCATGGGCGAGGATCGCCGAAACGCGCGGCATGGCCTCCGGCTCGACCGGACGCTGCGCCGGCGTCTCGACCTCGGCGCCGGCGGCAAGCTCGGGATCGAGCAGGCGGTGGGTGTAGTCGAAAGTCGGACCAAGCACCTGGCCGCCGGGCAGGTCCTTGTAGGTTGCCGACACGCGCCGCTCGAGCTGCATCGTGCCGGTATCGACGGGGTTGGTGTAGCCGAAGCGCGGCAGCGTGGTGCGATAGGCGCGCACCAGGAAGATCGCCTCGATCATATCGCCGCGCGCCTGGACTACGGCGAGAGCCGCCAGCTCGCGATCATAGAGCGAGCCTTCGCTCATCACCCGGTCGACGCCGAGCGCCAGCTGCTCGACGATCTGGTCGAGGCGCAGCGCCGGCACCGAGCGGTCGCCGCGGCGGCGGTCGGCCAGCAGCCGATGGGCGTTGGCAATTGCGGCCTCGCCGCCTTTCACCGCGACATACATGTCATGCCTCCATCGACTTGATGCGGTTGGTGCGCGGCAGGCAGGCGAGGCTGCCGGGCGCCGCCAGGATGATGTCGACGCCGCGCGGGAAACGCTGGTTGTTCTGCTTCCACTGCTCGACGAAATGGCGCGGCATGCCCGGAGGCGCGATCATCGACGTCTTTTCGATCCCAGGACCGTCGAGCAGCAGCGAAGGGCCCGAAGCGAGGTCGTCGACCATGAGGATCAGCGTCGTCGAGCGATCGGGATATTCTTGCGTGCCCTGCGCAAAACCGTCGAGCGCCGCCATCTCCCTGGGATTGGCGATCAAGGCGAAATGCGCGTCGGCCGGGGTGTTGGCCAAGGGCGCGCCGGTGTGGAAGCCGAGCCAGGCCTTGACCGAGGCGTGCGCCTGCAGCGGCGGATCGAGCCAGACTGGCGTGTCGTTGTCGCAGAGCGCCAGCGCGACCGCGCCTGCCGTCGCCGACAATGGCGCTGGCGGGCGGGCGAGTTGCGGCAGGTCCTGGACGGTGCCGGGGCGCGCCATCGCGTCCATGATGGCGCGGAAGACGGTCTGCGCGTCGAAAACCGGCTCGGTGAAGCCGCCGTCGATCGATTGCGTGGCGATGTCCATCAGTCCTCTCCGCGCACCATGGTGAAGAAATCCACTTTCGTTGCCGCCGTCTCGACGCGCCGCGTCTCGCGCGCCGCATCGAGCGCCGCGCGCAAGGGCGCGACCAGCTTCGTCTCGACCGCCTCGCGATGCGCCGGGTCCTGCCAGAGCGCGTCGGCGATCGCCGCGAGCTTTGCCTTGCCCTTGTCGCGGCCGAGCGCATAGGAGTGGCCAACCTTGCCGGATGGCAGCCGCACCGTGGCGCGGGTGACCGTCGCCTCGCCGACATTGAACGGCGCGCCGCCGCCGCCGATCCGCCCGCGCACCGTCACCAATCCGGTCTCCGGGCCGCGCAAAAGCTCTGCCTCGGAAGGCAGGCCCGCTTCATTCCACAGACGGGAGATCTCATCGGCCGCGGCATGCGCCAGCGTCGCCATCAAGGCCTTCCGCCCGGCCTGCTCGCGCGCTTCCTGTCCTCGCATGGCATCGATCCTTACATGCATAAAATTTGTCTATTGATATAGACAACTATACAAATTATACTCATCTCGTAACGAGAGTCCATGACGGGTGGATGACAACCCGGGAAAAATGCTTGGGGGCGATGGGTGACTGGACTGGCGGCTAGTATCGAAAGGCGTAATGGCGTGTCGCTGTGGCGGCAGATCGCCGATCGGATCCTGCAGGCGATCGCCAATGGCGATTTCGCGGAGAACGCGGCGCTGCCGCCCGAAGTCGCGCTGGCGGAACGTTACGGCGTCAACCGCCACACAGTGCGCAGCGCCATTGCCGCACTTGTGCAGGAAGGCGTGCTGAAGGCCGAGCAGGGACGCGGCACCTTCGTCTTGTCGCGCAAACGGCTGTCCTATCCGATCGGCGCGCGCACGCGCTTCTCGACCGGACTGCAAGGGCAGACGAGCGAGCGGCATATCGCGCTGTTGTCGTCATCGACGGAGCCGGCCAGCCGGCGCATCGCCGAGGCGCTAGGTCTCGCCAAGGGTGCTGCCGTTATCCGCCTTGAGACGCGCGGCGAGGCCGACGGTCATCCGGTGTCGCGCGCGACGACCTGGTTCGACGCCAAGCGCTTCGCTGGCATCGAGGCCTCTATGGCGGAAACGGGGTCGATCACTGCCTCGCTGAAGCGTTTCGGCATCAACGATTATCTGCGGCACTCGACAGTGCTGTCAGCGCGGCACGCCGACGCCGACGACCTTGCAGCACTCGATTTGCAGCCCGGCGCCATCGTACTGGTCACCGTCGCGGTGAACGTCACGCTCGATGGCCAGCCGATCCAGTTCGCGGAGTCGCGCTTTCCGGCGGAGCGGGTGGAGCTGAGGCTCTCGGCATCGTAGGAGATGCTGGCCTTGTCTCAGACCCGTGATTGATCTGCCTCACGCTGATGTCAGCCCAGCTCGGCCGCTTAATTGTCAGAGTCTTCGCGTTTGAGGAGCGCCTTCCCCCACTCCGTCGCCGCTTCGCGGCGCCACCTCTCCCCCCTCCGGAGGGAGAGGAAGGGAGCCAGCCGGCATAAGCTCGCACCTTTCCTCTTCCCCCGTCGATCGGGGGAGAGGTGTCGAGCGAAGCTCGACGGAGCGGGGGTCGACCTACGCGGCGGCGTCAATTCGGGTCAGGTTCACCGGCTGCCGTTTATGACCCGACCTCGATGACCGCCTTGATCAGCCCTGATTTCTCATGCGTCCATCGCGCCAGATCGCGCGGCGTCCTGGCAAGCGTGGTGCGATGGGTGACGAGCTTGTTCAGCGGCACGGCGCCGTTGCGGATCGAGGCCGCAACATGGTCGAAGTCGGCCTTCAGCGCATTGCGGCTGCCGACCAGCGTCATCTCGCGCTTGTGGAATTCGGGATCGGAGAAGGCGATGTCGTCCTTGACGACGCTGACCAGCACCAGCGTGCCGCCATGCGCGACATGGGCGAAGGCGGACTGCACCGACGGCGTGTTGCCCGTCGCGTCGAATACGAGGTCGAAACCCTCGCCGGAGGTTGCTTGCCGGACCAGTTCGGCAGCCGTCGCCTTCGAGCCGTCCAGCGGGGTAAAGCCGAGTTCCTTTTCGGCGAAGCCGAGGCGCTCGGCGCTCATGTCGAGCAAGCTGACATCCAGCCCGGCGATGCGCGCGAAGATCGCCGCGCCGAGGCCGATCGGCCCGGCGCCGATAACCAGCGTGCGCGCGCCGGGAGGCCCGAGCGAACGGCGCACCGCATGCGCGCCGATGGCCAGGAATTCCACCGCCGCGGCGTCGGCCAGCGACAGGCCGTTTGCCGGGTAGAGGTTCTCAACCGGCACCAGGATCTCGTCGCACATGGCGCCGTCGCGGTGGACGCCGAGCACTTCGATCTTCACGCAGCAATTCGGTTTGCCGTGCCGGCAGGCGATGCATTTGCCGCATGAAAGATAGGGGTTGATGACGACCGGCTCGCCGACGGCGAGATCGACGCCTTCGCCCTTTTCGACGATGGTGCCGGAGACCTCATGGCCCATGATGCGCGGATAGGCCAGAAACGGGTGCTTGCCTTCGAAGATGTGGTAGTCGGTGCCGCAGATGCCGACATGGCTGACGGCAACCCGCGCCCAACCGGGCGGGGGCGCGCCAGGGTCGGCGCGGTCTTCGAGGACAAGCTCGCCGGGTGAGCGGCAGACAACGGCTTTCATTTCGCAAATCCAATATTCAAAAAAGAACGCCGGCCTCGTACGAACGAGGCCGGCGGAAGTCAGGGAGGATTCATTTGCCGCGACGGCGCAGGCCGTCGAAGTAGACGATGACGATGATCAGCACGCCGGTGATGATGCGCTGCCAGAACGAGTTGACGTTGAGCAGATTGGCGCCGTTGTTGATGGTGGCGAGGATGAAGGCGCCAAGCAGCGGTCCGTGCACCGAGCCGACCGCCCCGAACAACGAGGTGCCGCCGATGACGGAAGAGGCGATCGCCTGCAGTTCCCAGCCTTCGGCCTGGGTCGGATTGCCGATGCCGATGCGGGCGGCAAGCAGCACGCCGACGAAGGCCGCGCACAGGCCGGACAGCGTGTAGGCCATGTAGATGGTGCGCTGGACGTTGACGCCGGACAGGCGCGAGGCCTCGGCATTGGAGCCGACGGAGAAGAGGTAGCGGCCCCAGCGGCTGTGGTGCAGGAAGATGTAGGCGGGCACGCCGACAAGGATCACCATCCAGAACAGATTGGGAATGCCGATAAAGGAATTTCTGGAGAAGGCGGTGAAGCTGTCGCTGTTGATGTTGATCGAATTGCCGTTGGTCATCAGCAGGCCGATGCCGCGCAGCGAGGTCAGCGTCGCCAGCGTGATGATGAAGGGCGGCAGGCCCATCCTGACGATGCCGAAGCCATGAAACATGCCGATGGCGACACCGACCAGCAAGGTGGCCAGAATGGCCAGCCAGATCGGGACGCCGGCGTTGATCAGCATGGCGACGACCACTGTGCCGAAGCCGACCACGGCGCCAACGGAAAGGTCGATGCCGCCGGTGATGATGACGAAGGTCTGGCCGACCGCCATGATGGCGATCATGGAACCCTGGCGCAGCAGATTGGCGATGTTGTTGCCCGAAGCGAAGCTCGGCGTCGCCACCGACAGGACGATCCAGAGCAGCACCAGCAGCGCCAGCAGCGTCAGGCCGAACAGGACATTGTAGTTGCGCTTCGGCTTTTCGGCGGAGATCGCCTCGGTGCTCATGTCTGTCCTCCCAATTTCTCTTGTTTCTCGGCGAGCGCCTGGGTGAGAATGTCCTCGTGATCGGCGGTGCGGAAGCCATGCGTGGCGACCAGCTTGCCGCGCCGGAACACATGCAGCGTGTCGGCCAGCTCGTAGACCTCAGGCAGGTAGGACGAGATCAGGATGATGCCCGCGCCCTTGGACAGCAGCTCGCCGAACAGGCGGTAGATCTCGGCCTTGGTGCCGACATCGACACCGACGGTCGGCTCGTCGAAGATGAACAGCTTGGCGCCGTGCGCCAGCCATTTGCCGATGACGATCTTCTGCTGATTGCCGCCCGACAGGCTGGAGGCCAGCGCGCCGCGCGTCGGCGTCTTGATCCTGAGGCCGGCTATCTGGCGATCAGCCTCGGCCTTCTCCTTGGCGCCGGAAATCAAAAGGTTGCTGGAGATGCGTTTGTAGATCGGCAGGTTGAGGTTCATGCCGACCGGCAAATTGAGGCAGAGGCCCTGATCGCGGCGGCTTTCCGGCGCCAGCGCCATGCCGAGCCGGATCGCGTCGTGCTCGGAATTGACCTGGACCTCCTTGCCCTCCCACAGGATCTGGCCGGCCGACTTCCTGTGGCGGCCGTACAGCGTGGTGACGAACTCGCTGCGGCCGGCGCCGATCAGGCCGTAGAGGCCGACGATCTCGCCGGCGCGTACGGTCATCGAGATATTCTCGAAGCCCTTGCCGGACAGGTTCCATGCTTCGACGATGGTCGCGCCCGGCGTGAAATGCTCCTTGTGGTAAACCTGCTCAATCGAGCGATTGATCATCATCTTGACCAGTTCGGCGTCGTTGGTCTCGGCGATGTTGCGGGTGCCGACCAGCGTGCCGTCGCGCAGCACCGAGACGCGGTCGGCGAGCTCGAACACTTCCTCCATGCGATGGCTGATGTAGATGATGGTGACGCCTTCGCCCTTCAGCCGTCGGATCAGCGTGAACAACTGGTCGGCTTCCTTGCGGGTGAGGTAGGCGGTGGGTTCGTCGAAGATCAGGAATTTGGTGCCGCGCACGGTGGCGCGGGCGGCGGCGATCAATTGCTGCTGACCAATGGTGAGGTCGCCGAGCACGACATGCGCCGGCAGGTCGAAGCCGAGATCGTCGATGATCTTCTGCGCTTCCCTGACCATGGCGCGCTGCTGGAGGATGCCGAAGCGCGAATCCTCTTCGCCAAGGAACATGTTGGCGGCGACCGTCAGGTGACGGCAAAGCACGACCTCCTGGTGCACGGCGTTGATGCCGAGCGCCATCGCCTCATGCGGGGTCGCCAGGGCTGCCGGTTTGCCTTCCCAGATGACATCGCCCGAGGTGCGCGGCATGACGCCGGTGAGAAGCTTTATGAGGGTCGACTTGCCGGCGCCGTTCTCGCCGACGATGGCGTGGATCTCGCCCGCCTTGAACGCGAGATGCACGGGCTTCAGCGCATGCGTGCCGGGATAGCGCTTCTCCAGGCCGTGGAGCTCGAGGATCGTCCGGCCCGGCGCCAGCGTGGGGGCGGGGTGCAGGTCCTGCGCCGTCGACGTCATGACAATCCTCCCAGATTGATCCTAACCGTTGGATACACAGCGATGCGTCTGGCGCGCATCTTGAGGACTGAGCCTAAAGCAAGCCGGCGAATTGCCAAGCCGCTGTCACGGCTGTTTCCGGGGCGCCGAGGCCCCGGAAACGTCTGCAAGCGACGTTGCTCAGTTGAGCTTCGGGTTGAGCAGCGCGTCGATCTTGGGATCCTTCATGTTGGCCTTGGTCACCAGATTGGCGCCGGTGTCGACATTGGCCTCGACCTTCTCGCCCTTGGAAGCGGCCAAAGCGGTCTTGATGCCGTCATAGCCCATCCGGTACGGATCCTGGACGACCAGCGCGGAAATGACGCCGTCATTGAGGAACTTGATCAGCTTCTCGTCGCTGTCGAAGCCGACCAACGCCAGCTTGCCGCCAAGGTTGTTCTCGGCGACAGCCTGACCGACGCCCTGCGCCATTATCAGGTTGGACGCGAAGATGCCCTTGAGGTTCGGATTGGCGGTTATCAGGTCGGTGGCGATGTTGAGGCCGGTGGTGGCCTGGCCGTCGGCGTATTTGTCGGCGACCAGCTTCAGGCCCGGATATTTTGCCTTGAGCTGTTCGGTGAAGCCCTGCTTGCGCTGTTCGAGCGAACCGGCGCCGGGGGCGTTGGTGATCAGCGCGACGTCGCCCTCGATCTTGCCGCCATTGGCGGCGGCGATGGCGGCGGCGAGACCGTCCGCGGCGACGCGGCCGCCCTGGACGTTGTCGGTGGTCAGGAAGGAGGTGAAGGCCTTGGAGTCGGCGCCCGAGTCGATGCCGATGATCTTGACCTTGGAGGCAGCTTCATCGATCGGCTTGCCAAGCGCCTTGAATTCGGTCGGGGCGATCACGATTGCCGCCGGGTTGCTGGCGACGGCGTTCTCGAGGATCGAGACCTGGCCGTTGACGTCGGTTTCAGCCTGGGCGCCGAGCTCCGGCACGTTGATGCCGAGGTCCTTGCCGGCCTTGCGCGCACCGGCCAGCACGATCTGCCAGTAGAAGGAAGTGGTGTCCTTGACGATGATCGGAATGGTCACGTCGGCCGCCGAGGCGGGCGCGGAATGCATCGCGCCGGCAAGCATCGACGCGGCGGCCAAGGCCACGAAAGCACGGCGGTTGAGAAGGCTGGTCACGAATTTCATTAGGTTCCTCCCTAAGGTCGCCTGGTGAAGGTTGCGGAAGCTCCGTCTGGATAGGCGCGGCCCGAACAGAACTTTATCAATAAAAAACAGATGCCTTTTTTTGATAATGCATCGCCATGGTCGATGCAAGCGGTGTCTGGTGCCGTTTGTGCGATGCCGGGTGAGCATTGTCCGGCCCCTCCCTGGCAGCACATGGGCGCTTCCGTTCCTCCCTGTGGATATGGAACGATAATTTCACGGTGCTGTCAATGTGGAATATTCATTCCATCGTGAGGTCGCGCGATTGTGAAGGCCGACTTCCTTGCTGGCAGCGCTTCCTTAAAGCGTCGCGCCGAGATGCCAGGGCACGAATTCGTTGTCGCCGTAGCCGAACGCCTCGCTCTTGGTCTTGCGGCCGGACGCCGTCTCGATGATCATCTCGAAGATCTCGCGGCCCATGCCGGCGATTGTCTTCTCGCCCGAGGCGATGACGCCGCAATTGACGTCCATGTCCTCTTCCATCTGGTGATACATGGTCGAATTGGTGGCGACCTTGATCGACGGCGTCGGCCGGCAGCCGAAGCAGGAGCCGCGGCCGGTGGTGAAGACGATGACATTGGCGCCGCCCGCGACTTGGCCGGTGGCCGAGACCGGGTCGTAGCCGGGCGTGTCCATGAACATCAGGCCGCTGCCCGAAACCTTCTCGGCATAGCCGAAGACGCCGTTGAGCGGTGTCTGACCACCCTTGGCGACGGCGCCCAGCGATTTCTCGAGGATCGTGGTCAAGCCGCCGCGCTTGTTGCCGGGGGAGGGGTTGTTGTCGATCGAGGCGCCGTGCTTGGCGGTATGGTCCTCCCACCATTTCACATAGCCGTCGAGCTTGGCGGCGATCTCGGGCGAGGCGGCGCGATAGGCAAGCAGATGCTCGGCGCCGTAGATTTCGGTCGTCTCCGACAGGATGCCGATGCCGCCGCAACCGGCCAGGATATCGACGGCGGCGCCCAGCGCTGGATTTGCCGTGATGCCGGACATGCCGTCCGAGCCGCCGCATTGCAGGCCGACGACGATCTCCGAGACCGGGATCGGCTCGCGCTGCAAGTGGCCGATCTCATCGGCGATCTCGGCCAGCACGCCCATCGCCCTTTCGACCGATTTACGGGAACCGCCGGCTTCCTGGATGTTGAAATGGCGCTTTCCGGCGGCCACGCCCTTCTGGCCGTAAAGCGTGAGCTGGTTGACCTCGCAGCCCAGCCCCACCATCAGGATGCCGCCGAAATTCGGGTGGCGCGCATAGCCGGCCAAAGTGCGGTGCAGGACCATCATGCCGTCGCCGGTAGCGCTCATGCCGCAGCCCTGGCCGTGGACGATCGGCACGAAGCCGTCGATGCCGGGATATTTCGGCAGAAGCGTGCGATTGGCCTCGTCGGCGATGGCGTGGCAGACGGTCGACGAGCAATTGACGCTGGCGATGATGCCGATGAAGTTGCGCGTGCCGGCTCGCCCGTCGGCGCGGCGGTAGCCCATGAAGGTGCGCTTACGGTCGGCCTCGGTGGCGTGCTCGGCCTCGCTCGGCGGCACCACCGGCAAGCGGCCGCTCTCGAAGACCAGATTGTGCGAGTGGACATGCTCGCCAGCCGCGATGGCTTGCGTGGCGCGGCCGATCGCCTGCGCGTATTTCACCACCGCTTCGCCCGCGGCGATCGGCTTGATCGCCACCTTGTGGCCGGGCTCGATCACGGCGGTCGCGGCGGCGCCGCCCGGCAATGGCGTTCCGATTTCGATGCGTCCGTTGGCGACGGCGACATTATCGGAGGGCGAGAGAAGGATGGTGTTTGCAATGGTCACGTGCGGCTGTCCTGGGTGATCCTGGGAATGCGGGCGGATTGACTTGCGCCCGTTTAAAGGTAATGTCTTTTATCGGGAAAAAACAATTCTGCGTCAATTGTTTTCTCACCCTGGGTGGCGCGCGTCTTTTGGACGCCCGCGCCACCCGTTTGGCAAGCCGGCGAAAAACGTTCCGCTTTTCGGAGGCTTGCGCTAGAGCCGGATGGTTTCAGGTCCGTTTGGTCTGAAAATCTGAATCCGGCTCTAAATCAAAGAGATAGAGCATGATGTCGCCCGAAAACCGCTTCACACTTTTCGGCATCATGCTCTAGAGCAGTTCCAGGAAAAGTGCGTAGCGGTTTTCCGTCCGGAATTGCGCAGAAACAAGGATTTAGAGCAGTTCGGCGATTACGGGAAACGCTGAACTGCTCTAGGAACACCCATCATATCGCGCTTCCGGCAGGCCGCGGCAAGCGTTGGGGGATACGGGGCATGTCGAAGAGCAACAATGTCTACAAGGACGCCTTCAACCGCTGCCTCAGGCTGCTCGACGAGACCAAGAGCCTGCCGTCGGAGCCTGAGCTCGGCACGCTGCTCGGCGTCAGCCGCACCACGGTGCGCAGCATTCTTGCGCGCATGGAAGAAACCGGGCTGATCGCCTGGAACAAACGCAACAAGACGGTGCTCAGGGCGCCGCGGCCGGAGGATTTCTTCCCCGAGGAAGAGACCGATTCGCTCGCCGAGATCATCGAGCGCTCCTTCATGCGGCGCCTGCTTGCGGAAGGCGCGGAAGCCGGCATGCAGATCAACGAGCTGGAGCTGGCGCGCGAGATCGGCGTCGGCACCACCAGCGTGCGCGAATTCCTGATCCGCTTCTCGCGCTTCGGGCTGATCGAGAAGCGGCGCAACAGCCATTGGGTGCTGAAGGGTTTCACGCGCGCCTTCGCGCTGGAGCTGACCGAGATCCGCGAGATGTTCGAGTTGCGT
Organism: Mesorhizobium sp. B3-1-7; assembly: GCF_006439385.1. Classification (NCBI taxonomy): domain Bacteria; kingdom Pseudomonadati; phylum Pseudomonadota; class Alphaproteobacteria; order Hyphomicrobiales; family Phyllobacteriaceae; genus Mesorhizobium; species Mesorhizobium sp. B3-1-7. The sequence continues at coordinate 66,136 of NZ_VFTL01000022.1, read as the reverse complement.
TCGGCGGCGGCTTTCGCCGCGCTGCCAGAGGATAGCGCGGTCTGGGCCGATCTCGATCGGCTGGAGGTCGAGCATCGCCAGCTCGCCAGCGAGATCGCCACGCGCTTCAACGAATTCTCCGAACTCGACGAGCGCTTCCACCGGCTGATCCACCGCGCGTCGCACAACCGCTTCATCGTCGACTTCTACGATGTCATCGCGATGATCTTCCACTACCACTATCAGTGGAACAAGGCCGAGGAGCGCCAGCGCAACGAGGTCGCGGTCCAGGAGCATCTTGCCTATATCGCGGCGCTGAAATCGCGTGATCCCGGCAAGGTAGACGCCGCCTGCCGCAAGCACCTGAAGTCGGCGCGCCAGACGCTGCTGAGCTCGATTCCCGAAGGACGCCAGGCGCAGCCCGCCTAGGGTCTGTCGATATTCAGGTGATGCCGTCCTGGCCTGGAATCTCAACAGACCCTAATGCATGTCGCCCAGAAGCGCGCAGCGGTTTTGGGATAACGACAATGCATAAAAACAAGCGCGTCGCGCCGCGTTGCCGCAGCGCGGTTTTGCCGATTTTCCAGCCGCATCCTCCGTGTTATTTCCTTATTGGTCGCAATCCCGGACGGAAAACCGTTTCACACTTTTCCTGGAATTGCTCTAGTGTCGATCAAGTTTCCGGGAGAGGCTTTCCGTTGGATATCCGGCTGAAACGATGGAGCATGCCGGCCGCGTTCGTCGCGGCGCTGCTCCTGTTGCTTCAGTCCTCTCTCGGCGCTTTCGCGTTCGGCGCGCCTTCGCAGCTCGACGTCTTCGGCAACGTCATCTGCACGCATGAAGGCGCGGTAAAGCTCCCCGGCGGCGATCCGCACCAGCAGCGTATGCCGGCCTGCTGCTCGCTCGGCTGCAGCATGGTTTCGCCGGCGCATCTGCCGCCGCCGGAAGCAGGCGCGCTTCACAGGGCGACGGCGTTCGAGACGGTCGCTTTTGCGGTTCCGGCCTTCCAGCATCTCGACTTTGCCCGCGATCGCTCGCCGGCCAATCCACGCGCGCCGCCGGCAATGGTCTGATCCGCGGAAACTTTTCGCGGGCCTATTCATCCAATGATCAGACTGTTCGCGGCCGCAAAGCGGCGCGATCCTCACATTCATGGAGCAACCATGTCCAATCTTCTTCCCAGGGCTCGGACCTATGCCCTTCGCGGCGCGCCGCCGTTCCACCTCCAGCAGCGCGTTGGCCTTGCCGTGCTCAGCCTTCTTCTTCTCTTGGCCTGCATTCCCGCAGCCCTCGCGCATGAATTCAAGGTCGGCGATCTCGAGATCGAGCACCCCTGGTCGCGAGCGACGCCGCCCGGCGCCAAGGTGGCCGGCGGCTACTTCACCGTGATCAACAAGGGCAGTGCGCCGGACCGGCTGCTGTCGATTTCCTCCGACATCTCCGACAAGGCCGAACTGCATGAGATGGGCGTCAAGGACGGCGTCATGACCATGCGGCCGGTCGAGGGCGGGCTGGAGATCCCGGCCGGCGGCAAGGTCGCGTTGAAGCCGGGCGCCTACCACCTGATGTTCACCGGGCTGAAGCGGCAGCCGAAGCAGGGCGAGAAATTCCCGGCGACGCTGACCTTCGAGAAGGCCGGCAGCGTCAATGTCGAGTTTGCCGTCGAAGGCATGGGCGAGACGGGCAGTGGCGATATGGACATGGATCACGCCGAGTAATCCGCCAATTCGAAATCAGAGGGACAATTCATGAAGACATATCTTTTTGCCGGCGCGCTGTTCGCGCTCGGGACCAATGCCGCGCTCGCCCACATCACGCTCGAAACGCAGGAAGCGGCTGTCGGCTCCACCTACAAGGCGGTCTTGCGGGTGCCGCATGGCTGCGAGGGCAAGGCGACGACCGCCGTGCGCGTGCAGATCCCCGAAGGCGTCATTGCGGTGAAGCCGATGCCCAAGCCCGGCTGGACGCTGCAGACCAAGAAGGGCAAGTACGAGAAATCCTACCAGCTCTATGGCGAGACGCTGACCACCGGCGTCAAGGAAGTGGACTGGAGCGGCGGCAATTTGCCCGACGAGTTCTATGACGAGTTCGTTTTCCGCGCCTCGCTGGCGGCCGATCTGCCGGCCGGCCAGATGCTCTATTTCCCGGTGGTGCAGGAATGCGGCGACGCCACCAACCGCTGGATCGAGATCCCCGCGGCGGGCCAGGATGAGGACGCCTTGGAAACTCCGGCGCCCGGCATCAAACTGCTGCCGAAGAAATGATCCCTGTTGGCGCGCGCCATCGGGGCGCGCCACCATTTCCTGTTATGACGGCATGAGCGCAGCACAGCCTTCCTCGACGAACCGCATGCATACCGGCCCGCTTGCCTGGTTGGCTGCGGCGCTCATGGCGATGGCGGTGTTGGCGCTGCCCAGTCGTGCCTTCGCGCATGCGGCGTTGGTTGCGACCGATCCGTCCGACGGCGCCGTGCTGACGCAAAGCCCCGCGCAATTTTCGCTGAGCTTCAGCGAGCCCGTCTCGCCACTGGTTCTGACGCTTGTGCGGCCGGACGGCTCGCAGCTTGCACTGACATCCTTCCGTCTCAACGACCAGACGGTCGAGATCGACAATCCCGAAACGCTCAAACCCGGCACGCATGTGCTGAGTTGGCGGGTGGTGTCGGTCGACGGTCATCCTGTCGGTGGCTCGGCGCTGTTTTCCATAGGCGCGCCAAGCGCCGCGCCGGTGGCGGGCGAAGCCGTCGACTGGACGCTGCGCGCGGCGATCTGGGCGGCCAGGCTGTTTGTCTATGTCGGCCTCTTTCTCGGCGTCGGCGGCGCGTTCGCGCTCGCCTGGCTGGCCGAGGACCGGCGCCGCGGCCAACGCTTTGTCGCCTCGGCACTGCTTTTCGGCCTGGTCGGCGCGCCGTTGTCGCTCGGCCTGCAGGGATTGGATGGGCTTGGCGCCCCACTCGCCCGGTTTGCGACACCAGCCGTCTGGAAGACCGCGCTGGGGACGAGCTTCGTCTGGACGGTGCTGATCGGCTTGATCGCGCTTGGTCTCGCGCTGCTTTCGCTTTCCGGACCTTCGGCTCTTCGCAAGCTGTCGGCAGGCGCGGCGCTGCTCTGCGTCGGCGGCGCCCTTGCCGCGAGCGGCCACGCAAGTGCGGCCGAACCGCAATGGCTGACGCGGCCGCTGGTGTTCCTGCATGGCGCGGCTATCGCGTTCTGGGCCGGTTCGCTGACGCCGCTCGGCCTGGCATTGCGGCGGCAGCCGGCGGAAGCGAAAGTCTTTCTGCGCCGCTTCTCCCGCGCGATCCTGCCGGTCGTCATCCTGCTTGCCGCAAGCGGTATCGTGCTGGCGATCATCCAGGTGCAGCAGCCGGCAGCATTGATCGACACGTCCTATGGCCGGCTGCTGCTCTTGAAGCTGGCTCTGCTGCTCTTCCTGTTCACGCTTGCAGCGGTCAATCGCTGGACGCTGACGGCGCCCGCCGAGGCCGGCGACACTGAGGTGCAGCGGCGGTTGGCGCGCTCCATCCGCATCGAGGTGGTCATCGTGCTTGCCATCTTCGGCGTCGCCGCCGGCTGGCGCTTCACCCCACCGCCGCGCGCGCTGGCGATCGCCGCCGCGCAGCCGGTGTCGATCCACATCCACACGCCGAAGGCAATGGCCGATCTCAGCATCACGCCCGGCCATGCCGGCGAGGTCGCCGCTTCGATGATGATCATGACCGGCGATCTCGGACCGCTGGACGCCAAGGCGGTGACGCTGGTGCTGTCGAAGCCGGATTCCGGTATCGAGCCGATCAAGCGACCGGCGACCAAGCCGGGCGACGGCACCTGGCGTATCGACAATCTCGTCATCCCGCTGTCCGGTCGCTGGAATGCGCGGCTCGACATCCTCGTGTCGGACTTCGAGGTGGTGAAGATCGAGGCTCCCATAGAGATCAGGGCGCAATAGCCAACCCAAAGACACAATTCGGCGAGACGGTTGACGCCGCCGCCAAGGCCCGTCATTCATCTGGCAAAGGCGTTCTCCAGGACGCAGCCTTCAACAAGCATCCGAACGCAGGGAAGAAACGATGGAAAAAGCCGAAATCGGCCTGATCGGCCTTGGCACGATGGGCTCCAACCTGGCGCTCAACATCGCCGAGCACGGGCACCGCATCGCCGTCTTCAACCGCACGCCGTCGCGCACCGACGCCTTTATCGAGAGCGCCGGTTCGCTGAAGGACATGGTCGTTCCCTGCTACAGCCTGGAGGAACTCGCCGCGGCGATCCGGCCGCCGCGGCCAATCATCATCATGGTGCTGGCGGGCAAGCCGGTCGACGAGCAGATCGCGGCGCTGCGCGGCGTGCTGTCGGCCAACGACATCGTGATCGATGCCGGCAACGCCAATTTCCGCGACACGATGCGCCGCTTCTCGGAATTGTCCGGCTCGGGCCTGACCTTCATCGGCATGGGCGTTTCGGGCGGCGAGGAGGGCGCGCGCCACGGACCGTCGATCATGGTCGGCGGCACCGAGGAGTCCTGGAAACGCGTCGAGAAGGTGCTGACCGCGATCTCGGCCAAGTTCAAGGACGAGCCCTGCGCAGCCTGGCTCGGCACCGACGGCGCCGGCCATTTCGTGAAAACCATCCACAACGGCATCGAATATGCCGACATGCAGATGATCGCCGAGATCTACGGCATCCTGCGCGACGGGCTCGACATGGCGCCCAAGGAGATCGGCAAGGTCTTCGACGGCTGGAACAAGGGTCGGCTCAACTCCTACCTGATCGAGATCACCGCCAAGGTGCTGGCCGCCGACGACCCCAAGACCGGCAAGCCGGTGGTCGATATCATCCTCGATCGCGCCGGACAGAAGGGCACCGGCAAATGGTCGGTCATCGAAGCGCAGCAACTCGGCATTCCGGCGACGGCGATCGAGGCGGCGGTCGCAGCGCGTGTTCTGTCGTCGATCAAGGATGAGCGGCAGGCAGCCGAGAAGGCCTATGGCGATATCGGTGTCGAGAAGATTGCCGGCGACAAGGCGGGGTTGCTCAAGGATCTCGAGCTGGCGCTGTTCGCCGGCAAGATCGCGGCTTACGCGCAAGGCTTCGCGGTGATGAGCGGCGCCTCGAAGGAATTCAACTGGAACCTGCCGATGCCGACCATCGCCAAGATCTGGCGCGCCGGCTGCATCATCCGCTCGCAGATGCTGGACACGATGGCCGAGGCGTTCGGTTCGGGCAGCGCTTCCACCAACCTGCTGATGGCGCCGGCCTTCATCGCCTTGATGAAGGAGGCGCATCCGTCGCTCAGGCGCATCGTGGCGCGTGCCTCCGAGGCCGGGTCGCCGGTGCCGGCACTGTCGTCGGCGCTTGCCTATTTCGACAGCTACCGGCAGGGGCGCGGCACGTCGAACCTGATCCAGGCGCAGCGCGATTTCTTCGGCGCGCACGGCTTCGAGCGTATCGGCGAGCAGGGGGCGTTTCATGGCCCGTGGGGCAGCGGCGCGGGGCATTAACCCCGATAGGGCAGAACCTCGCTCGGGGTACTGAGTGACTGCAACGAGCCGGGGTCGGCGCCGCCGATCCAGCCGAGCACCGCGCGGGCGAGCTCGGAGCCGGCCAGCCGGAAGTTTTCGTTGACGACCAGCAGTTCGTGCCGGAACAGATGCAGCAGCTCCGACGACTGTTTCGACACCACGTCGACGTCGCGGCCGAGTTTCAGCCCGGCGTCCTCGATGCCGGCCACGATGGCGAGCGTCGCTGCGGCGGCGCTGCTGACGAAGCCGTCCGGCCGGTCCTTGCGACGCATCAATTGCGCTGTGCGCATCCTGATCTGTTCGATCGACTGGTCGATGGAGACGGTGTTGAACGGCACCTCGCTAACGCCCACCTCGCTCAGCGCATCGGCAAAGCCGTTCACCGTATGGCCGTAATAGGTGAGGCCGACCGGCGGCGTCACAAGGGCAAGCCGGTTGCGGCCCCGGCCGGCGAGATAGCGCACGGCTTCGCCGGCAAAGGCGTAATTGTCGAAGTCGTGATAGGGATGCACCAGCCCCATGTCGGTGCGGCCATGCGTGGCGAAGGGAATGCCGCGCTCCAGCATGTAGCGCGCCCGCGGATCGTTGGGCTGGGTGCGCGAGATGATGACGCCGTCGGCAGAGCCCGTCTCGACCAGATAGCGCACCGGATCCAGCGGATCCTGCGAGCGCGAATAGGGCGTGACGATCAGGTGGTAGGGCGTGTCGGCGATCACCTCGGTGACGCCGTAGATGATGTCGGAGACGAAGCTCATCAGCTCGTGCTCGGTGTTCAGCACAAGCGAGATGACGTTGGTCTTGCCTGTTCTCAGCCTGACGCCGGCGCGGTTCGGGCGGTAGCCGATCTGCTTGGCGACGAGCTGGACGCGACGCCTGGTCTCGGCGCCGATCTCGGGTGCATCCTTCAGCGCGCGCGAGACCGTCGTGACGCCGAGCCCGGTCATGAAGGCAAGCGTCTTCAGCGTCGGCCGTTCCTTGCCCGACGCGGCGTCGTCGCCCTTCTTCGTTATCCGTCTATCCATTCGTCCCGCCCGTCAGGCGCATAGCAGCCGCAGGGCCGACCGGCAATCGTGCGGCGGTGACATTTGCGCGACCTTCAGCTTGTGGCTCGGTTCAATATACTGAAACGTTACAGATTGCCAATCTTCGTGATCGACCGGCAAGGTCGTGCCACTTTGCGTCGCGGGTGCGGCGATGAACCGAAAGTCGCTGGAATCACAAGGAAATATCGATCCAGGCCTACTTTTGCCACCAATCGACTGTTCCGGCGCCGGCATTGCCGCTTCGGAAGAAAGATTTTGTTCGTGCCTCGAAAAAATCCTGGTTGGCTTCAAGGCGAGGGGTTGCCTATGCGGATCATTTGCCGTATCGAAAATCTGTAACGTTTCAGATTCTGGGAGGAAGCCGAAATGCGATACAAATTCCTGACTGCCGCCTTTGCCGCGACGGTTGCGCTCAACTTCGCCGGTCCGGCGGCCGCGACCGACCTGGAAGTCACCCATTGGTGGACTTCCGGCGGCGAGGCGGCGGCGGTGGCCGAGCTTGCCAAGGCGTTCGACGCGACAGGCAATCACTGGGTCGACGGCGCCATTGCAGGCTCCGGCGGCACGGCCCGGCCGATCATGATCAGCCGCATCACCGGCGGCGACCCGATGGGCGCCACCCAGTTCAACCACGGCCGCCAGGCGGAAGAGCTGGTGCAGGCCGGGCTGATGCGCGACCTCACCGATATCGCCACCAAGGACAAGTGGACGGAAATCGTGCGGCCGAAGAGCCTGCTCGATAGCTGCACCATCGACGGCAAGATCTATTGCGTGCCGGTCAACATCCATTCCTGGCAGTGGCTGTGGCTGTCCAACGAGGCCTTCCAGAAGGCCGGCCTGCCGCTGCCGAAGGACTGGAATGAATTCGTGGCGGATGCGCCGGCGCTGGAAAAGGCCGGCATCATTCCGCTCGCGGTCGGCGGACAGGCCTGGCAGGCCTCCGGCGCCTTCGACGTGCTGATGGCCGCTGTCGGCGGCACCGACACGTTCCTCAAGGTCTACAAGGACAAGGACGCCACCTTCGCGGCCGGCCCGGAGATCGCCAAGGTGTTCAAGGCGGCGGACGACGCCCGCAAGATGGCCAAGAACACCAATGTGCAGGACTGGAACCAGGCGACCAATCTGGTCATCACCGGCAAGGCCGGCGGCCAGATCATGGGCGACTGGGCGCAGGGCGAGTTCCAGGTCGCCGGCAAGACCGCCGGCAAGGACTATACCTGCCTGCCTGGCCTCGGCCTGAACGAAGTCATCGCCACCGGCGGCGACGCCTTCTACTTCCCGCTGCTCAAGGACGAGGCAAAGGCGAAGGCGCAGGTGGTGCTTGCCGAGACCTTGCTCGATCCGAAGACCCAGGTCGCCTTCAACCTCAAGAAGGGTTCGCTGCCGGTGCGCGGCGACGTCGATCTCAATACGGCGAACGACTGCATGAAGAAGGGCCTCGCCATCCTCGCCAAGGGCGCCGTCATGCCGTGGACGGACCAGCTGCTTTCGCAGGACACCCAGAAGCAGAAGGAGGACCTGTTCTCCGAGTTCTTCGCCAAGCCCGACATGACAATCGAAGAGGCGCAGAAGCGCTTCGCCGAGATCATCGGTTCGGCGGACTGACGACCGGCGCCCCCGCCGGCTTCCGACCCCAGCCTATCGGGGTCGGGAGCTCGATGTCCTCATTGCCCGGCCGGCCGAGATGAGCAGCAGCGAACGCCCGAGTAAGCTTTTCCGCAACCTGAACGCCAAGGTCGCATCGATCCCGATGGTGCTCACCGCGCTAGTGGTGTTCGTCGGCGGCACGGCGTGGACGGTGCTCTACTCCTTCACCAATTCGAAGCTGTTGCCGCGGCTCAATTTCGTCGGGCTCGACCAGTATCACCGGCTTTGGTCGACTTCGCGCTGGCTGGTGTCGATCGAGAACCTTTTGATCTACGGCGTGATCTCGTTGGTGTTCTCGCTGGTCATCGGCTTCCTGCTTGCCGCCCTTCTCGACCAGAAGATCCGCTTCGAGGACACGTTCCGCACCATCTTCCTCTATCCCTTCGCGCTGTCCTTCATCGTCACCGGGCTGGTATGGCAGTGGCTGCTCAATCCGGATTTCGGCGTCCAACGCGTCGTGCGCGACCTCGGCTGGACGAGTTTCAGCTTCGATCCGCTCTACAATTCCAGCATCGTCATCTACGGCATTTCGATCGCGGCGCTCTGGCAAGGCACGGGCTTGATCATGTGCCTGATGCTCGCCGGACTGCGCGGCATCGACGAGGACATCTGGAAGGCGGCGAGGGTGGACGGCATTCCGGCCTGGAAGACCTATCTCTTCATCGTCATCCCGATGATGCGGCCGGTCTTCATCACCACGCTGGTGATCATCGCCGCCGGCATCGTCAAGGTCTATGACCTGGTCGTGGCGCAGACCAGCGGCGGCCCCGGCATCGCCTCCGAAGTGCCGGCGAAATATGTCTACGACTACATGTTCTTCGCCCAGAATCTCGGCCAGGGTTTCGCCGCCTCGACCATGATGCTGTTGTCGGTGGTGATCGTCATCGTGCCATGGGCCTATCTCGAATTCGGAGGCAAGAAGCGTGGCTGACGTCGCCTCCCCGTCCACCGGTGCCGAAGCGCTCGGGCGCAATGCCACCGGCCCGAGCGGGCCCAAGCCGCGGCACGTGCTATCGCGCCGCAATATCTTCCTTTACGGCACGCTGATCGTCGTGGCGCTCTATTACCTTTTGCCGCTCTACGTGATGATCGTCACGTCGCTGAAGGGCATGCCGGAAATCCGCCTCGGCAACATCTTCTCGCCGCCGGTGGAAATCACCTTCGAACCCTGGGTGAAAGCCTGGGCGACAGCGTGCACCGGGCTCAACTGCGACGGGCTTTCGCGCGGTTTCTGGAATTCGGTGCGCATCACCGTGCCGTCGGTGATCCTGTCGATCGCGATCGCCTCGGTGAACGGCTATGCCCTGGCCAACTGGCGCTTCAAGGGCGCCGACACCTTCTTCATCATCCTGATCGTCGGCGCCTTCATCCCCTACCAGGTGATGATCTATCCGATCGTCATCATCCTGCGCGAGATCGGCATCTACGGCACGCTGACCGGCCTGGTGATCGTGCATTCGATCTTCGGCATGCCGATCCTGACGCTGCTTTTCCGCAACTATTTCACCTCGATGCCGGAGGAGCTGTTCCGCGCCGCGCGTGTCGACGGCGCCGGTTTCTGGGGCATCTACCTGCGCATCATGCTGCCGATGTCGCTGCCGATCTTCGTCGTCGCCATCATCCTGCAGGTGACCGGCATCTGGAACGACTTCCTGTTCGGCGTCGTCTACACGCGCCCGGACACCTATCCGATGACGGTGCAGCTCAACAACATCGTCAACTCGGTGCAGGGCGTGAAGGAATACAACGTCAACATGGCAGCGACCATCCTGACCGGTCTGGTTCCGCTCGTCGTCTACTTCATTTCCGGCAAGCTCTTCGTGCGCGGCATCGCCGCCGGCGCGGTGAAAGGATGATGATGGCCGCTGAAATCGCCAGTCCCAGCGTTTCGATCCAGGACCTTTCGCTCAATTTCGGCGCCGTCTCGGTGCTGCAGACGCTCAACCTGGATGTCGCCGACGGCGAATTCATCGTGCTGCTCGGGCCGTCCGGCTGCGGCAAGTCGACCTTGCTCAACTGCATCGCCGGGCTGCTCGACATCTCGGACGGGCGCATCTTCATCAAGGGCAAGAACGTCACATGGGAAGAGCCGAAGGACCGCGGCATCGGCATGGTGTTCCAGTCCTACGCGCTCTATCCGCAGATGACCGTTGAGAGGAACCTTTCCTTCGGCCTGCGCGTCGCCGGCGTGGCGAAGGACGAGATCGCCAAGCGCATCGCGCGCGCCGCCGAGATCCTGCAGATCGAGCCGCTGCTGCAGCGCAAGCCTTCGGCGCTGTCCGGCGGCCAGCGCCAGCGCGTGGCGATAGGGCGCGCGCTGGTGCGCGACGTCGACGTCTTCCTGTTCGACGAGCCGCTCTCCAATCTCGATGCCAAGCTGCGTTCGGAGTTGCGCGTCGAGATCAAGCTTTTGCACCGCCGCTTGCAGAACACGATGATCTACGTCACCCACGACCAGATCGAGGCGATGACGCTGGCCGACCGGATCGCGGTGATGAAGGGCGGCGTGATCCAGCAGCTCGACGCGCCGCAGACGATCTACAACCGCCCCGTCAACCGCTTCGTTGCCGGCTTCCTCGGCTCGCCGGCGATGAATTTCATCGACGGCAGGCTGGAGAAGGACGGCGGCAACTGGCACTATGCCGTCGAGGATCTGCGCATTCCGCTTGCGACCTATTCCTTCGAGAAGGAGCCGGCGCCGGGCCCTGCTGTGTTCGGCATCCGGCCCGAGCATGTCGCCTTCAACAGCGGCACGGGCTGGCCTTTCACCGCGACGGCCAATGTGGAGGTCGTCGAGCCGATGGGCTCCGACACGCTGGTGTGGCTGAAGCTCGGCCGGCAGAACTTCACCGTGCGCGTCACCTCCGAACGCACGCCGAAGAACGGGGATGCGGTCGGCATCGGCTTCGATCCGCTGCGCGCCTCGCTCTTCGACGCTCAAACCGGCAACCGAATTTAACTCCCCAGGACCAACAGAACGGACAGGACAGATGAACTGGTCATTCCAACTCTACAGCGCCCGCAATTTCCAGCCATGGAACCGCGTGGTGAAAATGCTCGGCGAGCTCGGCTACAGCCAAGTCGAGGGCTTCGGCGGCGTCTATGACGACCCGAAAGCGTTCCGCGCCGAGCTCGACAGGAACGGGCTTGCGATGCCGACCGGGCATTTCTCGATCGACGCGCTGGAAAACGATTTCGACGGCGTGCGCAAAACCGCCGACGCGCTCGGCATCACGCTCCTGATCTGCCCCTATCTGATGCCCGATCAGCGCCCGTCCGATGCCGCCGGCTGGCGCGGCTTCGGCGAGCGTCTCGCCAAGGTCGGCGAGGTGGCAAAGAAGGCCGGCTACGGCTTTGCCTGGCACAACCATGATTTCGAGTTCAAGCCGCTTGCCGACGGCTCGCTGCCTCAGGACCATATCCTGTCCGCCGCGCCCGACATCGGCTGGGAGATGGACGTCGCCTGGGTGATCCGCGGCGGCGCCGATCCGCTGCCCTGGATTGAAAAGCACGGCAAGCGCATCGTCGCCGTGCACGTCAAGGACATGGCAAAGCCGGGCGAGGGGCTGGACGAGGACGGCTGGTCCGACGTCGGCCACGGCACGATCGACTGGGCGGGCCTGTTCAAGACATTGCGCGCCAAGAGCGCGGCGCAGTATTTCATCATGGAGCAGGACAACCCCAACGACATCGAGCGCTATGCCCGCCGCTCCATCGCGGCAGCCAAGAGCTGGCAGGAGTGATCGAAATGGCAGAAAAACTTGGCGTCGGCGTCGTCGGCTGCGGCAACATCTCGAAGGCGTATTTCTCGCTGTCGCCGCTGTTTCGCGGCATCAAGATGCGCGCCTGCGCGGATATCAACATGGATGCGGCGAAAGCGCGGGCAAAGGAGTTCAAGCTGCGTGCCGAGACGGTCAACGACCTGCTCAAGGACGACGAGATCGACATCATCGTCAACCTCACGGTTCCGGCGGTACACTACGAAGTCTCCAAAGCGGTGCTCGACGCCGGCAAGCATGTCTATTCGGAAAAGCCGTTCGTGCTGTCGATCGGGGAAGGGCTCGATCTCAAGAAACGGGCCGAGAAGAGGGGCCTGCGCATCGGTTCGGCGCCAGACACGTTCCTCGGCGGCGCGCACCAACTGGTCCGCGATCTGATCGACAGCGGCAAGCTCGGCGCGATCACCAGCGGCACCTGCCATGTGATGGGCCACGGCATGGAGCACTGGCACCCCAACCCGGATTTCTTCTTCCAGCCGGGCGCCGGTCCGGTGCTGGATATCGGGCCGTATTATGTCACCAACCTGGTCCAGCTGATCGGGCCGGTGAAACAGGTGGCGGCCTTCGCGACGACGCCGGCCAAGGAGCGTACGATTTCGTCGAAGCCGCGTGCGGGCGAAAAGATCCCGGTGAACACGCCGACCACCATCCATGCGCTGCTTGAATTCGCCAATGGCGCGGTGATCACGCTCAACACCAGCTGGGACGTCTGGAGCCATGGCCACGCGCCGATGGAGCTCTACGGTGAATTGGGCACCGTTTTCGTGCCGGACCCGAATTTCTTCGGCGGCGAGGTGCGCTTCACCGACTCGGCCAAGCCGGTGAAGAAACTGCCGAAATGGAACCATCCGTTCGGCGTGCCGAACGAGATGCATGGCCATGGCATGATGGCGAACTACCGCACCGCCGGCCTGGCCGACATGGCGGTCGCGATTGCCGAGGGACGGCCGCATCGCTGCTCGATGGAGCTGGCGCTGCACGCGGTCGATGTCATGACCGGCATCCTGCGTTCCGGCGAAAGCGGCAAGTACGTCGCCATGCAGACGACCTGCGAGCGGCCCGCCGCGCTCGGCGTCAAGAACGCCAAGGCGCTGCTGGCGAAGAAAAAGTAGGTGGCGACCCTCTCCCCGTCCCGGCGGGGAGAGGGTAATGGTGGGGGACAAGCATCGATTCAATCCGCTATGACGCCGCCCGCGGCGCCGCTTCGACCCCGAGGATTTCCCATGCCCTATGTCGCCGCCGAGAACCGCTACGAGAAGATGATCTATAACCGCTGCGGGCGGTCCGGCCTGAAGCTGCCGGCGATCTCGCTCGGGCTGTGGCACAATTTCGGCAACGACACGCCGCACAAGACCAAGCAGGCGCTCGTGCGCAAGGCCTTCGACCTCGGTATCACGCATTTCGACCTCGCCAACAATTACGGCCCGCCGCCCGGCTCGGCGGAAACCGCGTTCGGCGAGATCCTGCGCACCGATTTCGCTGCTTACCGCGACGAGATGATCATCTCGACCAAGGCCGGCTACGAGATGTGGGCCGGTCCCTACGGCGAATGGGGCAGCCGCAAATATGTGCTGGCCAGCCTCGACCAGAGCCTCAAGCGCATGGGGCTCGACTATGTCGACATCTTCTATTCGCACCGTTTCGATCCCGAGACGCCGCTCGAGGAAACGATGGGCGCGCTCGACCATGCGGTGCGCTCGGGCAAGGCGCTCTATGCCGGCATCTCCTCCTACAATTCGCAGCGCACGCGCGAGGCGGCCGACATATTGCGGCAGCTCGGCACGCCATGCCTGATCCACCAGCCGAGCTATTCGATGCTCAACCGCTGGGTCGAGGAGGACGGGCTGCTCGACACGCTCGAGGGGCTCGGCATCGGCTCGATTGTGTTCTCGCCGCTGGCGCAGGGCATGCTGACCGACAAATATCTCGGCGGCATCCCCGACGGCAGCCGCGCATCCCAAGGCAAATCGCTCAAGCCCGCCTTCATCAACGACCAGTCGATCGCCAACATCCAGGCGCTCAACGCCATTGCCGGCCGCCGCGGCCAGACGCTGGCGCAGATGGCGCTGGCCTGGGTGCTGCGCAAAGGCCGCGTGACCACGGCGCTGATCGGCGCCAGCCGGCCGGAACAGGTCGAGGATTGCGTCGGCGCGCTCAAGGCGCTCGAGTTCTCCGATGCCGAGTTGGCCGAGATCGACACTTACGCGCGCGAGTCCGACATCAACCTTTGGGCGGCTTCCCCCGAACGCAAGGGACCGCCGCGCAAGTAGAGATTAGCCGGCGAACCATCGCCATCGCGTCGTGTCAGAGGGGGCGCGCTTCGTAAACAGTGGCAAAATCACTCGTTCGTCGCTATCTCAGAGGAAATTGAAGTCGTTCGCATGCGAGATCTGCTGCGAGCGTCGATTGGGCGAACAAGATGACGGCAAGAGATGCGCTAACCAAGAACCAGCTCTGCGTGCTCGAAAAGCTCGAGGCGTCCAGCGGGCCGCTCAGCGCCTATACGCTGCTCGACCAGCTGCGCGAGCGCGGTTTCCGGGCGCCGCTGCAGGTCTATCGGGCGCTCGACACGCTGGTGAAGTCCGGTTTCGTGCATCGGCTCGAAAGCCTCAACTCCTTCGTCGCCTGCGCCGAGCCGCACGACCACAGCCATTCGATGACGGCCTTCGCCATCTGCGACAATTGCGGCCAGGTGACCGAAATGTCCGACCACGATGTCGATCACCGGCTTGACGAATGGGTGCGCTCGACGGGATTTGCGGCGAAAAAAGCGGTGATAGAGTTTCGCGGGGTGTGTGCCAAATGCAGGGCTGAAGCGGCGTAAGAACGCCGATATTCAGGTGAGGTCGGCCTGCAAATGGCGGCTCCCCGCGCTTCCGGTGCTCACGTACTTTAAGTACGCTCCGCTCCGGTTCTCGGGACCCACCATTTTCGACTCGACCTGACCTGAATCTCGACGCTCTTACAGCGTGGGGTAGCGCCTAATGCGCCTCGTCCCAGTTGTTCGCCGCTCGGGCGTCGACGTGCAGCGGCACCGACATCGAGACCGCCGGCATCGGCGCGTTCTCCATCACGCGGCGCACCACCGGGATGGTCGCCTCGACCTCCGAGTCCACCGTTTCGAAGATCAGTTCGTCATGCACCTGCAACAGCATGCGGGCGGAGAGTTTCGCCTTGTCCAGCGCCTCTTCCATATGCACCATCGCACGGCGGATGATGTCGGCCGCGGTGCCCTGGAGCCTGGCGTTGATCGAGGCGCGCTCGTTGAAGGCGCGGATCGATGGGTTGGACGACCTTATCTCCGGATAGTGGATGCGGCGGCCGAAGATGGTTTCGACGAAACCGTTTTCCCGCGCATAGGCCTTGGTTTCCTCGATATAGTCGCGAATGCCCGGGAAACGCTCGAAATAGCGCTTGATATAGGCGCTCGCCTCGTCGCGCGGGATCGACAGCTGGTTGGCGAGGCCGAAGGCCGAGATGCCGTAGATGATGCCGAAATTGATCGCCTTGGCGCGCCGGCGCACTTCCGAAGGCATGCCCTCGACCGGCACGTTGAACATCTCCGATGCGGTGATGGCATGGATGTCGGCGCCGTCGGCAAAGGCCTGCTTGAGCTGCGGGATCTCCGCGACATGGGCAAGCACGCGCAATTCGATCTGGCTGTAGTCGGCCGAGACCAGCTTGTGGCCTTTCTCCGCAATGAAGGCGGTCCTGATCTTGCGGCCCTCGGCGGTGCGCACCGGGATGTTCTGCAGATTGGGATCGGAGGACGACAGACGCCCCGTCGTCGTCGCGGCGAGCGCATAGGAGGTGTGGACGCGGTTGGTGCCGGGGTTGATGAAGCCCGGCAGCGCGTCGGTATAGGTCGATTTCAGCTTGGTGAGCTGGCGCCAGTCGACGATCTTGCGCGGCAGCTCGTGGCCTTCGGTGGCAAGGTCTTCCAGAAGCTGCGCCGAGGTCGACCACTGGCCGGTCTTGGTCTTGGAACCGCCCGGCAGGCCCATCTTGCCGAACAGGATATCGCCGAGCTGCTTCGGCGAGCCGATGTTGATGCGTTCGCCGACGATTCCGTAGATTTCCTCCTCGACGCGGGCGGCGCCCTGCGCCAATTCGCCCGACAGTCGCGACAGGATTTGGCGGTCGACCGAGATGCCGCGCTGTTCCATCCGGGCAAGCACCGGCACCAGCGGCCGCTCCAGTCGCTCGTAGACGGAAACGAGGCCCTTGGCGGCCAACCTCGGCTTCAGCACCAGCCAGAGCTGCAACGCAATGTCGGCCTGCTCGGCGGCGTATCTCGTCGCGCGCTCGATATCGATCTGGTCGAAGCCGATGGCGCTCTTGCCCGAGCCGGCGAGTTCCTTCTTCGAGGCCGGCGCGTGACCGAGCCACTTCTCCGACAGCGAGACGAGGTCGTGACCGCCGGAGGTGCCTGCGTCAAGCACGTAGGAGATCAACATCGTGTCGTCGAACGGCCCGACCTCGATGCCGTGCCGGCCCATCACGACGATGTCGTATTTCGTGTCCTGGACGATCTTGAGAACCGACCGGTCCTCGAGCAACGGCTTGAGCAGCGCCAGCGCCTCGCGGACCGGGATCTGGTTCTCCAGCATGCCGCCGCCGAGCAGGTCGCCATTGCCGCTCTTGTGGGCGAGCGGCACATAGACAGCCCGGCTCGGCGCAATCGCCATGGAAATGCCGATCAGGTCGGCCTGCATCGGATCGGACGAGCTGGTCTCGGCGTCGAGCGCAAGGACGCCGGCGTCGCGGGCTTCGGCTATCCAGGCCTTGAGCGCCGCCGCATCGCGGATGGCGGTATAGGCCGAGGGGTCGATCTTGCGGGCCGCCGCCTGTTCGAGCCGCAGCGCCGAGAGCAGCGAAGGGGTGTCGCCCTGCGGCGGCGCGTCCTCGCCCCTTGTGGCAGGTTTCGCGGTACCCTTCGATTCAGGTGCCGGCTGTCTCGATGGCGCGCCGGCGCCGACATCGGGGCCATGCGCGGTATCGGCGCGCTCGACGGTGACGGCGGAAGCCTGGACATCGCCGATCTCGGTGGCGGTCGCCTCGGCGACGCGCCGCGTCAGCGTGGTGAATTCCATCGTCTTCAGGAAGCCGATCAGCTTCGGCCCGTCCGGCTCATGCAGGACCAAATCGTCCAGTCCCTCCTTCAGGGGCACGTCGTTCCTCAGTGTCACCAGCTCGCGCGAGATGCGCGCCTTGTCGGTATTGGCGATGATGGTTTCGCGGCGCTTGTCCTGCTTGATCTCGGAAGCGCGCGCCAGCAGCCCGTCGAGGTCGCCGAACTGTTCCAGCAGCTGCGCCGCGGTCTTCGGGCCGATGCCGGGCACGCCCGGCACGTTGTCGACCGAGTCGCCGGTCAGCGCCTGCAGGTCGATCATCTTCTCCGGCGGCACGCCCCATTTCTCGATCACCTCGGGAATGCCGATTTGGCGGTCTTTCATCGGGTCGTACATGCCGACCGTCGGACCGACCAGTTGCATCAGGTCCTTGTCGGAGGAGATGATGGTGGTGTCGGCGCCGACCTCGCAGGCCAGCCGGCAATAGGTCGCGATGATGTCGTCGGCCTCGAACCCCTCCATCTCGATGCAGGGCAGGTTGAAGGCCACGGTCGCCTGGCGGATCAGCCCGAATTGCGGGATCAGGTCCTCCGGCGGCGCCGAGCGGTTCGCCTTGTATTCGGGATAGAGATCGCTGCGGAAGGTTTTCGAGGAATAGTCGAAGATGACGGCGAAATGCGTCGGCACGATGCCTACACTGGTGTTGCGGGCATCCTGCATCAGCTTCCACACCATGTTGCAGAAGCCGAGCACGGCGCTGGTCGGCAGGCCGTCGGATTTGCGGTTCAGCGGCGGCAGCGCGTGATAGGCGCGGAAAATGTAGCCGGAGCCGTCGACGAGGAAGAGGTGATCGCCTTTTTTCATGCCGGCAGGGATAGCGCGGCCAGCCTTCGCGGTCCATGCCAAAGGCTGTGCAACCTGCCAGTTCGGGCAACACCCCTGACAGATACTGTCCTGGCGGGAATCCACTGCTCACGGGCATGTTACAAAAGTGTAATTTTCGTGCCCTTGAATCGCCACGTTCACAGACCCAAATACGTCTCATCGGCAGTTTTCGCCGAAGTCCGGAGTAAGGCCCGTCCCCCGCCTATCCCGGGCAACTTGCGGCAGCCTATCCCCCCTCTCCGGGCTGCCGCATCGTTTCGAGTAAAGACCGCCGTGGTTCCCCCTCCACCACGGCGGTTCTTTTTTGCCTCCAGGCAAGCCTTTCCCGCTTGGTCCAACGATCGCGGCTTTTCGTTTTCCGCATCGCCCTTTAGGGTCTGCCGCAAAAATCGAAAGGCCCCCAAAATGTCCAAACTCTCCCCCGTCCTCGACCGTCTCGACCAGAACCTCGACCAGAGCCTGGAGCGGCTGTTCGGCCTGCTCGGCATCAAGTCAATCTCCACCGATCCCGCCTTTGCCGCCGACTGCCGCAAGGGGGCCGAATGGCTGGTGGCCGAACTCAAGCTGATCGGCTTCGACGCAAGCGTGCGCGACACGCCCGGACATCCGATGGTGGTGGCGCATCACGAGGGGCCGGCAGGCGCGCCGCATGTGCTGTTCTACGGCCACTACGACGTCCAGCCGGTCGATCCGATCGAATTGTGGGAAACCGATCCGTTCGCGCCGTCGATCAAGGAGATCGAGCCTGGACGCAAAGTGATCACCGGACGCGGCTCGGCCGACGACAAGGGGCAACTGATGACCTTTGTCGAGGCCTGCCGCGCCTGGAAGCAGGTGCACGGCAATCTGCCGTGCCGCGTCACCATCCTGTTCGAGGGCGAGGAAGAATCCGGCTCGCCGTCGCTGAAGCCGTTCCTGGAAGCCAACGCCGCCGAGTTGAAGGCGGATTTCGCGCTGGTCTGCGACACCAGCATGTGGAATCGCGAGACGCCGTCGATCTGCGTGTCGCTGCGCGGCATGGTCGGCGAGGAGATCACCGTCAAGGCGGCCAACCGCGACCTGCATTCGGGCCTCTATGGCGGGCCGGCCGCCAATCCGATCCGCATCCTGGCCAAGGTGCTGGCCGACGTCCACGACAAGGACGGCCATGTCACCATTCCGGGCTTCTATGACGGCGTCGAGGAGACGCCTTCGCAGGTGCTGAAATCCTGGGAAGGGCTCGGCGAAACGGCCGAGACCTTCCTTGGACCGGTCGGACTTTCCATTCCGGCCGGCGAAAAAGGGCGCTCGGTGCTCGAGCTCACCTGGGCGCGGCCGACCGCGGAATTCAACGGCATCATCGGCGGCTATACCGGCAGGGGCTTCAAGACGGTGATCGCGGCGGAAGCGTCGGCGAAAGTATCGTTCCGGCTCGTTCACAAGCAGGATCCGAAGAAGATCCGCGCCGCCTTCCAGGCCTTCGTGCGCGAGCGCATCCCCGGCGACTGCTCGGTAGAATTCCACCCGCATGGCGGCTCGCCGGCGATCCAGCTTTCCTATGACTCGCCGTTCCTGACCAAAGCCAAGGACGCGCTGTCGGACGAGTGGGAGAGGCAGGCCGTGACCACCGGCGGCGGCGGCTCGATCCCGGTGGTGGGCGATTTCCAGACCTATCTCGGCATGGAATCGCTGCTGGTCGGCTTCGGCCTCGACGACGACCGCATCCACTCGCCGAACGAGAAATACGAGCTGACCTCCTTCCACAAGGGGCAGCGGTCCTGGGCGCGAATCCTCGACGCGCTGACGCGTTGAAATTCAACTTTCTGTTGATTTTTCTCCGGATCGCGGCGAGGACGAATGACCAGCGCAACGCGCCGCCTGCTGGCGCATCCCAGGCGATGCGCGGTATTGCGGCCGCGATCCGGAGAAGAGAATGACTGATATCCGTTTCCACAAAAACGATCTGCCTGACCTGTCGCGCTACAATGTCGGGGCGGTGGCCATCGACACGGAAACTCTGGGGCTCAACCCGCATCGCGACCGGCTCTGCGTGGTGCAGATTTCGCCCGGCGACGGCAGCGCCGACGTCATCCAGATCGCTCCAGGCCAGAAAGAGGCGCCGAACCTCGCCAGCCTGTTGAGAAACAACACAATCACCAAGCTGTTTCACTACGGCCGCTTCGACATCGCCGTGCTCTACCACACCTTCGGTGTGATGGCCGAGCCGGTGTTCTGCACCAAGATCGCCTCGCGGCTCACCCGCACCTATACCGATCGTCACGGGCTGAAGGATCTCTGCAACGAACTGCTCGGCATCGGCCTTTCCAAGGCGCAGCAATCCTCCGACTGGGCGGCCGAAACGCTCTCGCCCGAACAGCTCGAATATGCCGCCTCGGACGTGCTCTACCTGCACAGGCTGCATGAGGTGCTGGGCGCGCGCCTGGCGCGCGAAAACCGCACCAAGGAGGCGGACGCCTGCTTCCGTTTCCTGCCGACCCGCGCCAAGCTCGACCTTATGGGCTGGGCGGAGGAAGACATCTTCGCGCATAGCTGACGGAACCCGGCGCGTCGAAAGGACGTTGGGGCCGGTTCGTGGAGGGAGTGAGATGGCAGAGCGCAAACCGATAGAAAGCGCGCCGAAGGACGGCTCGAAGGTCACCATCCTGTGGAAAGACAGCGACGGCGTCGTCAATGAATCCATCGGCCAGTATCGCGACGGCGGCTGGTGGGTCTACACCGACAGCGACACGCAAAAGAAGGTCGATCCGACGAGCTGGCGCCCAGCATCAAATGACGACGACTAGTAGGCTGCGTGCAGGCTTTAAGGCGGGCCTCGACCGAAACAAGGGGACGCAATGAGGCAGAACACGCTCTATCTTATCATCGGGGCGCTGGTCGCGGTGGTCATCGCGCTCGGCATCTATGTCTATCGCGAGCAGACCAGGCCGAAAGGCGTCGAGCTCAAGATCGACGACAAGGGCATTTCGATCCAGCAGAATTGACCATGGTGGCCAGCCGGGAGACCGGCGCCGTGAGGGGCTAGGCCGGCTTTGCGAGACGACATTGCGCCGGGGGGATTTCGGCCGGAGATACAGGGGCTGCGCGGGCTCGCCGTAGCCTTTGTGGTGGTCTTCCATATCTGGCCGGCAGCGCTTCCCGGCGGTTATGTCGGGGTCGACATCTTCTTCGTCATCTCCGGCTTCCTGATCACCGGCCTGCTTACGCGCATGGCTCTGAGCGATAGCGGCATCTCGCTTGTCGGCTTCTATACGCGCCGGGTCAGGCGGTTGCTGCCGGCGGCGATCGTCGCGCTCTTCGTCACGCTCGCGGGAACGCTGCTGTTCGTGTCGGACGCCTGGTGGGAAGAAACCGCCAGGCAGGTTATTGCAAGCGCGCTCTACGTGCAGAACTGGCGGCTTGCCGAGCAGGCCGTGGACTATCTCGGCGCCGAGAACGCCCCGAGCCCGGTGCAGCATTTCTGGTCGCTGTCGATCGAGGAGCAGTTCTACATCGTCTGGCCTGTGCTGATGATCGCTGCGCTTTGGTGGGCCAGGCGTCGCGGGCACTCGCCCGTGCAAACACTTACGTTCGTGCTCGGCGCGGTCCTGGTGGGCTCGCTCGCGGCTTCCGTCGCTCTCACCCGATCCGATCCGGCATGGGCCTATTTCGTCACCCACACCCGGGTCTGGGAACTGGCCCTTGGCGGGCTGCTGGCGCTGACCCTGGACCGGTTCCAGCCGAAAGCGCGTGTCCGGGCGGGGATGGCTGTCGCCGGCATGCTGGCGATGCTTGCGTCGGCGATGCTGTTTACAAGGGCGACCGATTTTCCAGGCTTCAAGGCGCTGCTGCCGACGCTCGGCGCGGCTCTGATCATCGCGGCCGGCAGCGTACGCATGGGCCGCTTCCGTGGCCTGGATATCGCGGCGCTGCGCTATATCGGCGATCGCTCCTATTCGATCTATCTGTGGCATTGGCCGCTGATCATTTTTTACGCCGCGCAGCGCGGCGCGATCGACCTTGCTGATGGTCTTCTGCTGATCGTCGCCACCCTGGTGATTTCCGAACTCTCCTACCGCTTCATCGAACAGCCCTATCGCCATTCGCGCTCGTCCCTGGCATGGCGGCCGCTGATCGACGGCACGGTGGCGGTGGGGTTGTGCGTGGCCGTGGCGGGCGGACTCGTCCATGCGATCGACCGGCAGCCCATCGATACCAGCCTGATCGGAACGCCGAATTATCCGGGGCCTGCGGCCTTGCTCGCGAACGCCGTCGTCCCCGAGGGCGTCAAGCCGCTGCCTCCCTTGAGCAAGATCGGCAGCGATGTGCCCGTCATCTACAGGATGAAATGTCATCAGGAGCAGAAGGGCATCGATGCGACCGGTTGCCCGCTCGGCGACCCGGCTGGGACGAGGACCATTGTCGTGATGGGCGATTCCCACGCGGCGCAATGGGTGCCGGCGGTCGACAAAATCGCCAAAGACAGAAAATGGAAGCTCGTCAGCTTCACCAAGGCGGCCTGCCCGGTAACCCGGGTCACCATCCTTGACGACGGCAAGCCGTATGAGCAATGCGCGCTGTGGCGGGAGAAAGTTCTCGCCGAAATCGCGAAGCTGAAGCCCGATCTCGTGATCACCAGCCAGAGCAACTACACCGGCGTCGCGCGGGACGCGATGATCGAGGGATTGCGCAGCGTCTGGAGCGAGCTCAAAAGTGAGGGCGTGCGCGTCGTCGCGATCCGCAACACACCTTTCAGCCTGTTCGATCCGCGCAATTGCCTGGGGACCGATCCCGGCAAATGCGTCAATCCGCGCAGCGAGGTCGAACGGGAAAACATCTACGCGCTCGCCGCCCGGTCCGTGCCGGGGGTGAGCGTGGTCGACATGAACGATGCGCTATGCGGCAAGGAGAGCTGCCCGGCGGTGGTCGGGAACATTGTCGTGCTGCGCGACAATCATCATCTGACGGCAACCTACGCGTTGGCGCTGGCGCCCTATCTGGCCAAGGCAGCGGGACTTTGAGCAACCATCCACTCGTAATCATGCGGCGCCCCGCAATGGACCGACTGCGAAAGATAGCGCGAGACCGTTGGATTCAGAAAATCGTAAGGGTTTTCAAAAGGCTGCATAAACCCTGCTTTAACCCGCCTTTAAACCGCCGCATCTAGTCTTCAACCCGAACGCCATCGGCACCGGGGCAGCAAGCAAGAGCGCATGGCGAACCGCAGAGACAGTCGCATCGAACCGAGCTTCGAGGGATCGCCGCGCGCGAAATCCTCCGAAGGCTTTTCGGTAAGCGAGGAGGATCGTGTCGTGCCGGGCAGTCGTAAATCCGCTTCGAAGGGCAGGTCCGCCAAGGCGAAATCGCGCAGCCGTGGCCGCGACCGCAATCGGCGCGGGCTGCTCGGCATCGCCACGCGGCTTGTCTACTGGTGCTTCGTGCTCTGCATATGGGGCGGTATCACGACGGCCGGCATCGTCGTCTATTACGGCGCCAAGATGCCGGCGGCGACGACGTGGTCGGTCCCGGACCGTGCGCCGAACATCAAGATCGTCTCGGTCGATGGCGCGCTGATCGCCAATCGCGGTGCGTCTGGCGGTGAGGCGGTCGGCCTGCACGAAATGTCGCCCTATATCCCCGAGGCCGTGGTCGCCATCGAGGACCGGCGCTTCTATTCGCATTTCGGCATCGACCCGATCGGCCTGTCGCGCGCCATGGTCGCCAATCTCATCGGCGGCCATTTCTCGCAGGGCGGCTCGACGCTGACGCAGCAGCTGGCCAAGAACCTGTTCCTGACACCCGACCGCACGCTGGAGCGCAAGGTCCAGGAAGTGCTGCTCGCGCTGTGGCTCGAGCACAAGCACAGCAAGGACCAGATCCTCGAAATGTACCTCAACCGGGTCTATTTCGGCTCGGGCGCCTATGGCGTCGAGGCGGCCTCGCGGCGCTATTTCGGCAAGAGCGCGCGCGACGTGACGCTTTCGGAAGCCGCGTTGCTGGCGGGCCTGCTGAAGGCGCCGTCCAAGCTGTCGCCGGCGCGCGACCCAAAGGCGGCCGAGGAGCGGGCGCAGCTCGTGCTCGCGGCCATGCGCGAGACCGGCAAGATCAGCGACAAGGAATACAAGACGGCGCTGAGCGCGCCGGCGACGCGAGCGCCGTCCTACTGGACCGGCTCGGAAAACTATGTCGCCGATACGGTGATGGACGAACTCCCGGACCTCATCGGCGACGTGCGCGGCGACATCGTCATCAACACCACGGTCGACCTCAACCTGCAGAAGCTTGCCGAACAGTCGATCCGCCGGCTGATCGACGAGAGCGGCAAGAAGCTCAACGTCACGCAAGGCGCGCTGGTGTCGATCGACGATTCCGGCGCGGTGCGCGCCATGGTCGGCGGCTATGATTATTCGACCAGCCAGTTCGACCGCGCCTCGGAAGCGCGCCGGCAGCCGGGCTCGGCCTTCAAGCCCTTCGTCTATATGGCGGCGCTGGAAGCCGGCCGCACGCCTGACAGCATCCGCAACGACGCGCCGATCAAGATCGGCAAATGGACGCCGGACAATTACGGCGGCAAATATTACGGCAAGGTGACGCTGGCGACAGCTTTGGCCAAGTCGCTCAACTCGGTGGCGGCCCAGCTCACCATGGAAGTCGGTCCCGACGCCGTGGTGGAAGCCGCGCATCGCATGGGCATCCAATCGGACCTGCAGGCCAACACCTCGATCGCGCTCGGTACCTCGGAGGTGACGCCGCTGGAACTGACCTCGGCCTATGTGCCTTTCGCCAATGGCGGCTACAAGCCGGACATCCACTTCATCCAACGCATCACCACCGCCAACGGCAAGGTGCTCTACGAGAACAGCGGCGGCAGCGCGCCGCGCGTCATCAAGGCCGATATCGTCGGCATGATGAACTCGATGATGACGGGCACCGTCGAGGTCGGCACCGCCAAGAAAGCGGCGTTCAACTGGCCTTCGGCCGGCAAAACCGGCACCAGCCAGAATTCGCGCGATGCCTGGTTCGTCGGCTACACCGCCAATCTCACCACCGGCGTGTGGTTCGGCAATGACGACGGCAGCCCGATGAAGAAGGTCACCGGCGGCGCCCTGCCGGCGCAGGCCTGGCACGAATTCATGGTGGCCGCGCATGAAGGCGTGCCGGTCAGGCCGCTGCCCGGCACCTGGAAGTCGACGCCGTCCGATACGATCGTGCCGGACGAGATCCCGTCGGCTGACGCCTCGCAGCCGCCAGCGCCGCCCGCGGCCGTCGGCCAGTCCCAGCCGGTCGCTCCGGCGCCAGCGCCGGTACGTCAGGCGCGCCCGGCCCAGACCGTCGATGCGAACGGCTTCGACATGCCAAGCGACAGCGGATCGACCGCCTCGATCAAGCATCCGGTGCCGCCCGGCAATGTCGGCGGACCGACCAAGAAGCGGCAGACTTCGATCCTCGATATCCTGGGCGGCGGCTGAAGCGGCAACTCGCCCTCTCGTAATGGCAAGCGCCTTCGGCTACATGTCCGGCCGGAGATCAAGCCATGGCCGAGACCGACAGCAGAAAAACCATCGTGCTCACCGGCGCCAGCCGCGGCATCGGCCATGCGACCGTGAAGCGCTTTTCGCGCGAGGGCTGGCGCGTCATCACCTGCTCGCGCCAGGCTTTCGCCGAGGATTGCCCGTGGCCGGCCGGCCCCGAGGACCACATCAAGGTCGACCTCGCCGACCAGGAGGATGTCGGCATCGCCGTCTCGGAAATCCGCCACCGGCTGGAGGCGCATGGCGGACAGTTGCACGCGCTGGTCAACAATGCCGGCATCTCGCCGAAGCTGAAAGACGGCAGGCGCATGGATTCGATAGAGACGCCGATGCATGTCTGGCGCGACGTGTTCCAGGTCAATTTCTTCGCGCCGATCATGCTGGCAAGGGGGCTGTTCAAGGAACTCGCCGCCGCCAAGGGCTCGATCGTCAACGTCACCTCGATCGCAGGCACCCGCGTGCATCCTTTCGCCGGCACGGCCTATGCCACATCGAAAGCGGCGCTCGGCTCGCTGACGCGCGAGATGGCGCATGATTTCGGTCCGCACGGCATCCGCGTCAATGCGATCGCGCCGGGCGAGATCGACACCGCGATCCTTTCGCCCGGCACCGACAAGATCGTCGAGACGATTCCGCTGAGAAGGCTTGGCGCCACCTCGGAAGTCGCCGACATCATCTTCTTCCTGTGCTCGGGCCAGGCGTCCTACGTCACCGGCTCGGAAATCCACATCAATGGCGGCCAGCACGTGTGATTGGCTGACTTCAGGCCATGGTGAGAACGGCCTTGCCGCTGATACCGCGCTGCCGCAGCGCGTCCAGGGCCTGGCCGATGTCCGTCCATGGCACGGTCATCGCCACGCGGGTCTCCAGCCGGCCGGCCGCGACGAGATCGAGCAGCGTGGCGATGTCAGCGCCGATGGCTGAACCGGACGTATAGTAGGCGAAAGTCTGGAGCCTTGCGCCCTCGTGGCCTGGAACGAACTGGCGGAATCCGATCGGCGTGAGCTCGCCGCTGCTCGAGCCGAACATGACGATGGTCCCGCCGGGCGCGATATGCTCGATCGCGTCGGCGAGGCTTTTGCCGCCGACCGACTCGGTGATCAATGAAAATAGTCCCCCGGACAGTTCGATCGACTCGACGACCCGCCCGGCGCCCAGATCGCGAAGATCATCATGGTGCCGGGCCGAAGCGACCGCCGTCACCGAAGCGCCTTGCTCGCGGGCGATCTGGATCTGGAAGCGGCCGACCGCGCCGCTCGCGCCGGTGATCAGGACCCGCTGGCCGGCGAGATCGCCGCCATGGCGCAAAGTTCTCAGCGCCGTCGTGCCCGCCACCGGGAGCGTGGCTGCGTCGGCGAAGCTGACCGCGTCCGGCAGGACGGCAAGACGATCGGTCGGAGCGGCGACGCGCTCGGCCCAGCCGGCCTCGTCGACCAAGGCGGCAACGCGCGTGCCCGCGGCCGGGCCTGAACCATCGGCCGCCGCGCGCTCGACAATGCCGACGATGTCCTGGCCAGGTATCCAGCCGTCGGGACGTATGCCGAGCAGGCGCAGCTCACCACGATTCAATGATGTTGCATGAACAGCCACCAATGCTTCATTCATATTGCAGCTTGGCTCATCAATTTCGACGAGCTTCAGCCTGTTCGGACTGTCTGAAGAGATAGCGAGAGCAAGCATGGACCACCTTGAATGACGCTCGAGAGCCGCGATCGATTGCGACGGAAACGGCTCGAAACCTATCGACTTTCGCGGCTGTGGAATTTAGAGATAAAGCCAAATGATCGCTAAAAGCCGTCAGATATGAGACAGCCGCTCCGCTGGCCCTGGCTGGATTTCGACGTCGACGACGTGGCCGCGCCGGCGATCGCCATTGGCGTCGATGTCACGGGGACCAAGGCCGAGGTGCCGGCGCATTGGCATCGCAAAGGGCAGCTCGTCTTCGCGCTCGGCGGCGGCGTCACCTGCCGCGTTCCGAGCGGGCTTTGGATGGTGCCACCGCATTGCGGGGTGTGGGTGCCGAGCCGCATGGAACACAGCAACATCGCGACGGCGAATGCTCGGATTTTCTTCGTTTATATCGAACCGGGCGTCGCCGCGTTGCCGGACCGGTGCTGCACGCTTTCGATCTCGCCGCTGCTGCGTGAATTGATCATCGAGCTATCGGAGTGCGCGCCGGACGATGCGCGCGGCAACTTCCTGGGAAGCGTGCTGCTCGCGGAACTGCCCTGTATGCCTGTGCAGCAGTTGCACCTGCCGATCTCGGCCGAGCCCCGGTTGCGACGGATCGCCGAAGCGTTGGCGGACGACCCCGCCGATCGCAGCACCTTGGCCGATTGGGCAGACCGCGTTGCGGTCAGCGAAAGCAGCCTGGCGCGTCTCGTGGTGAAGGAGACCGGCTTAAGTTTCGGACGCTGGCGCCAGCAGCTGCACCTGATCGTGGCGCTCAGGGAACTGTCCGCCGGCGCCAGCGTGCAGCAGGTGTCGGGCGATCTCGGCTACGAATCCGTCACCGCCTTCATCACCATGTTCAAGAAGGCGCTGGGCAAGCCGCCGGCCAAATATCTCAGCGATATCGCGCAAAACGGCGGCTCCGCGTTCGTGGCGTGATGCCAATCAAGCGGGCTGCGGGTTGATCTCCATGGCAGGCCCGGCCCGATCGACGGTCTTGCCGGTCACCACCTCGACGATGCCGCGGGCGATCTCGCGTTCGCCCATGATGACGGTGTCGGCGCCGAGGCCTTTCAGATGCTCGACCTCGGCGTCGGAATGCGCGCGGGCAATGACGTTGATCGCCGGATTGGCCGCGCGGGCCCTGAGCACAACCTGCCCCGCCTCGAAGGCGTTGGGGATGGCGAGGATAAGCCGCCTGGCGCCTTCCGGGTTGGCGGCCGAGAAGACGTCCGCATTGGCGGCGTTGCCGGCAACGGTTTCGACGCCGTCGTCCCGCAGCTTCGCCAGCGTCTTGTCGGCATCCTCGATGACCAGGAAGGGCAGGGCGGCTTCCTTCAGAGCCGCGCCCACCAGGCTGCCGACGCGGCCATAGCCAATCAGGATGGAATGGCCGGCAAGCGCCGTTTTCGGTGGCGGGGCGTCTTCCTTACCCGGGGCCGACACCGAAGCGACCTGGCCGGGCTCGGTCGCCGGGCCGATTGGTCGCTGCTCCACTGTCGGCACAGCATCCTTGCCGGCACGCTTTTCCAGCCAGGGTTTCATCCAGTCCACGATCAGGAACATCAGCGGATTGAGCAGGATCGACAAGATGGCGCCGGCCAGGATCAGGTCGCGGCCCTGCTCTGGCAACAGTTTCAGGCCGACGCCAAGCTCGGCCAGGATGAAGGAAAATTCGCCGATCTGGGCAAGGCTCGCCGAAATCATCAGCGCGGTGGCGATCGGGTAGCGGAAGACAATGACGATGACGAAAGCAGCGATCGACTTGCCGATGACGATGATGGCCAAGGTGGCGAGGATGGGCAGGCCGTTGCTGATCAGGCTGAACGGGTCGAACAGCATGCCAACCGAGACGAAGAACAGCACCGAGAAGGCGTCGCGCAGCGGCAGCGATTCTTCCGCCGCGCGGTGGCTGAGCTCGGATTCGCTCATGATCATGCCGGCGAAGAAGGCGCCGAGCGCCAGCGAGACGCCGAACAGCTTCGCCGCGCCGAAGGCGACGCCGAGCGCGATGGCCAGCACCGCGAGCCGGAACAATTCCCGGGAGCCGGTATGGGCGACGTAATGCAGGATCCATGGAATGACCCTGCGGCCGACCACCAGCATGACGACGACGAAGGCGGCGACCTTGGCGAGCGTGATGCCGACCACGCCCCATATGCCGTAGCTGGCGGGCAGCGAGAGCAGGCTCGCATGGTCGTCGACCTGGGGCTGGCCGCCAAGCACGCCGGCGAGCGCCGGCAAAAGCACCAGCGCCAGCACCATGGCGAGATCCTCGACGATCAGCCAGCCGACGGCGATGCGGCCGCGCTCGGTCTCGATCAGCCGCCGCTCCTGAAGTGCGCGCAAAAGCACCACGGTCGAGGCGACCGAAAGCGCGAGGCCGAAGACCAGGCCGGCCCCCAGCGACCAGCCGAGCAGCCAGGCAAGCCCAACGCCAAGCAGCGTCGCAAAGCCGATCTGCACGATGGCGCCCGGCACGGCGATGGCGCGGACGGACAGAAGGTCCTTCAGCGAAAAATGCAGGCCGACGCCGAACATCAAAAGAATGACGCCGATTTCCGCGAGCTCATTGGCAAGGCTGGCATCGGCCACGAAGCCGGGCGTGTTCGGGCCGACAAGGACGCCGGCGACAAGATAGCCGACAAGCGGCGGGATGCGGAACCGGTTGGCTAAAGCCCCGAAGACAAAAGCAAGCCCCAGACCGGCGACGATGGTGGCGATAAGGGGTGTGTCATGCGGCATTGTCTATGGAGCGCCTTTCAAAAACTGACGATGTCGGATGAGCGCCGTCCAAAGGGTCGACGCCTCCTGGCAATATGGCGGGGAGAGCGGCGATGATGCAACCATCGCCGCGCAGAATTGCAACGGCGCGCGCCGGAAAATCGGCGCCGCGCTGCCAAAGAGACGGCTCTTAGATCAATCAGGCTTCGAAGTTGCGTTCGTTCCGCTGCATCATGCCGCCTGAAGCAGGTTCTCGATGTCGGAAATGGTGTGGTTGGTGAGCGTCTTCGGGATTTCCGCCTGTACCTTCTCACCGACCTCCTTGTGCAGTTTCTGGCGCATCTCGCCAAGCACCTGCGGCGGTGCGATCAGCACGACCGCGTCGAACTCGCCACGATGCGCGAGCTTGTAGAGCCGGTCGGCAATCTCGACGGCGAAGCGCTCCTTGCCGAGACGGTGCCAGTCGGTTTCCTCGACGGCGCTGCGGGGACCCTCGTTGCTCTGGCGGCCTGGCTTGTCGCTGCCTTGCTCGCGCGTGGCGGGGTTCTCCTGCTCCATCTCCTGCACCACTTCCAAATTCGGGAACTTGCTGTCGCCCTGGTTGCGCAGGAAGAGCGCCTTCTCGCCATCGGCCACGACGACCCATAATCCGTGCTTCAGCTTGATGCTCATCGCGTTCCTCCTTGCTTGCATGATTGCCGATCGATGGAGCTTCGGATCGACAAATGGATTGCTAAGCAAACGAGCCGCGAAGCATGATTGTTCCGATCTGGCGGCGGCGCTTCGATCACTCTCAGCCGACGAGGCTGGCGCCGAAACAGCTAAGGCAGGCTTTAATCTACTAACTTAGTAGAATTTAGAAAAAACTGTTTTGCAGCTTTCCCCGTCCGGCGCTAAAAATTACGACGGATCAAGGCAGTTTTTTATGCCGCTCGGGCGGCTTCACTCTCAAAGTAGAATTTTTTTCTCTTGCCTTTCGCGGTTGCGAAAAAGCGATTGCCTGCCGTTCGGCGGCGCGCGAGTGCTTGCCTTCTGATTTTTGGCGTGGCCGCGTAAAACTGCCAAACTGTTCCACTATTGCTCATCGCCATGTCGCCAGCCAACGCCAAGCTCAATGCCTTTCCCGTCTTCATGCGGGTCGACGGCGAAGCCGTAGCCATTGTCGGCAATGGCGAGGAGGCGCTTGCCAAGGCTCGGCTACTTTCGCAATCGAGCGCGGTGCTGCGCATCGTTGCCGACAATGCCAGCGACGGCCTGCTGGATTTCATCGCGTCGGCCGGCGCCGTTCATATCAACACGGCCTATGAGGCCGTGCATCTCCAAGGTGCCGTCCTGGTGTTCGCGGCCAGCGGCGATGAAGCGCTCGACCGCCGCATAGCCGAGGACGCACGCCGGCTGGGCATCCCGGTCAACGCCGTGGACCGTCCCGATCTCTGCGATTTCTTCACCCCGGCCTTAGTCAACCGGGCGCCGGTGGCGATTGCCATCGGCACCGAAGGCGCCGGACCGGTCCTGGCGCAGATGCTGCGCGGGCGCATCGACCGCATGCTGTCGCCGTCGCTCGGCCGGCTGGCGGCGCTTGCCGCTTCTTTCCGCACTGCCGCCGAGACGCTGCCAAAGGGCCATCGCCGCCGCCGCTTCTGGAGCGATTTCTTCGCCGGCGCGCCGGCCAAGGCCATCGAAGCCGGCGAATTCGCTCAGGCGCATGGCGCGGCGCTCGAGCTTTTGGCCCAGGATGCTCCGGTTGAAGGACATATCGCGCTGGTCGGCGCCGGTCCGGGCGCGGAGGACCTTTTGACTTTGCGCGCGCATCGCCTGCTGATGGAAGCCGATGCCATCGTCTACGACGCGTTGGTGCCGGAGGCGATCGTGGCCATGGGCCGCCGCGACGCCGAGCGCCTGCCGGTCGGCAAGCGCAAGGGCTGCCATTCCAAGAGCCAGACTGAAATCAATGCGCTGCTCATCGAGCTTGGCCGCGCCGGCAAGCGCGCGGTGCGGCTGAAGTCCGGCGATCCGCTGGTGTTCGGACGCGCCGGCGAGGAAATGGCAGCACTTCGCGAGGCCGGGATCGCCTATGAGGTGGTTCCGGGCGTCACCGCCGCTTTTGCCGCCGCCGCCGATTTCGAGCTGCCGCTGACGCTGCGCGGTGTTTCGTCGTCGATGGTCTTCACCACCGGGCACGATCTCAAGGGCAACTCGCTGCCCGACTGGGCCAAGCTCGCCATCTCGGGTGCGACCGTCGCCGTCTATATGGGCCGTTCGGTCGCGGCCGAGGTCGCCGGCCGGCTGATCGAAGCGGGGCTGTCGCCCGACACGGCGGTTGCTGTCGTCGAAAACGCCAGCCTCGGCGAGCGCCGCCGTTTCCACGGCACCCTTGCCGACCTGCCGTCGCTGGAGGAGCGCGCCGATCTCACCGGACCGGTGATGACGATCATCGGCGATGCGGTTGCCGGCGCCAATTTTGAACAATCCGAGCCGCTCGCGGCACACAAGCATGAGGGCGCGGCTTCAGCCGTCGCCCAAGGAGTTGAGCAATGAAGGTTCTCACCGCGAACAGGCTCTCCGACGGCATCGCCGTCTGGTACGCCGATGGCGGCTGGGCGGAGACGGTAGGTCATGCCGATATCGCGCATGACAAGGCGGCGGAGGACCGGCTGGAAGCGATCGGCGCCGCTGCCGCCGCCAACAATGAAGTCCTGGACGTCAACGTGATCGACGTCACGGTTGTCGATGGCTTGGTGGAGCCGGTGCGGTTGCGCGAGAAGATCCGCGCCGCCGGCCCGACCATCCATCCCGATCTCGGCAAGCAAGCGGCGCGGGCGGCTTAAATCCAAGGTAGGCAGCGGGCGGACGCGCCCTGAAAGACGAAGCATGTACCGTTACGACGAGTTCGACCACGATTTCGTTCAGGCCCGTGTCGCCGAGTTCAGCGACCAGGTGAAGCGCCGGCTTGCCGGCGAAATCAGCGAGGACCAGTTCCGGCCGCTCCGGCTGATGAACGGCGTCTATTTGCAGTTGCATGCCTATATGCTGCGCATTGCGGTGCCCTACGGCACGCTCAACAGCCGGCAATTGCGCATGCTCGGCCACATCGCGCGCAAGTACGACAAGGGCTACGGCCATTTCACCACGCGCCAGAACCTGCAGTTCCACTGGCCGGCGCTCGCCGACGTTCCGGCGATCCTGGCCGATCTCGCCAGCGTCGAGATGCATTGCATCCAGACCAGCGGCAATTGCATCCGCAACGTCACCGCCGACCATTTCGCGGGGGCGGCCGCGGACGAGGTCGCCGATCCGCGTCCCTACGCGGAAATCCTGCGGCAATGGTCCTCGGTCCATCCGGAATTTTCGTACCTGCCGCGCAAGTTCAAGATCGCGGTGACGGGCGCCGAGCGCGACCGGGCTGCCATCCAGGCGCATGACATCGGCCTGCACCTGAAGAAGAACGCGGCCGGCGAACTGGGTTTTGCCGTTTATGTCGGCGGCGGCCTGGGCCGCACGCCGATGATCGCCAAGAAGATCCGAGACTTTCTGCCGGAGGCCGAGTTGCTGTCCTACTGCACGGCGATCCTGCGCGTGTACAACCTCTACGGCCGCCGCGACAACAAGTACAAGGCGCGCATCAAGATCCTGGTGCACGAGACCGGCGTCGAGGAGATCATGCGGCAGATCGAGGCCGAATGGCAGGAGCTCAAGGACACCGATTTGAAGTTGCCGGAGGCCGACATCCAGGCGATCAACGCCTATTTCGCGCCGCCGGCGCTGTTGGCCCGGCCGGAAGGCGATGCCCTCGTCAAGCAAGCGCGGCTCGATTCCAAGAGCTTTTCGGAATGGCTCGACCAGAATGTCGTGACGCATCGCCATCCCGACTACGCGGCGGTGACGATTTCGCTCAAGGGCATCGGCGAGGTGCCCGGCGATGTCACCGACAGTCAGATGGAAGCAGTCGCCGACATCGCAGAGAAGCATGCGTTCGACGAATTGCGCGTCAGCCACGAGCAGAACCTGATCCTGCCGCATGTGGCGCGCGCCGATCTGAAGGCGGTCTATGACGCGCTGGTCGAGATCGGCCTGGCGACCGCCAATTCGAACCTGATCAGCGACATCATCTCCTGCCCGGGCCTCGACTATTGCGCGCTGGCCACGGCGCGTTCCATTCCCGTGGCTCAGGAAATCTCGCGCCGCTTCGCCTCGCTCGAGCGGCAGCGCGAGATCGGCGAATTGAAGCTGAAGATCTCCGGTTGCATCAACGCCTGCGGTCACCACCATGTCGGCCATATCGGTATCCTCGGCGTCGAGAAGAAAGGCTCCGAGCTCTACCAGGTGACGCTCGGCGGCTCGGCCGACGAGAACACCTCGGTCGGCGAGATCATCGGCCGCGGCTTCTCCTCGGAAGAGATCACCGATGCCATCGAGCAGATCGTCGATACCTATCTTGGCCTTCGGCTCAATCCCGAAGAACGTTTTATCGACGCCTACCGCCGTGTCGGTCCCGCGCCGTTCAAGGAGGCGCTCTATGCTGGCGAAACCAAGGCCGCTTGACAGGGTAGTCGGCGTCGAGGCCGGCGTTGCCGCGGAAGCGGCGGGGCTGGACGCGCTGCTCGGCCATCTGAAGCCGATCGAGATCATCGAGCGCTCGGCGCGCGAAGCCTTCCGCGGCGAAGTCGCCGCGGTGTCGTCCTTCGGCGCGGACTCCGCCGTGCTTCTGCACATGATCTCGGAGATCGACCGAACCTTGCCGGTGATCTTCCTCGATACCGGCAAGCATTTCGAGGAGACGCTCGGCTATCGCGACGCGCTGGTCGCCGATTTCGGCCTGACCGATATCAGGGTGATCAAGCCGGAGGAGGCCGCGCTCGAACAGGTCGATCCGACCGGCAGGCTGCATGAGACCAACACCGACGCCTGCTGCAATGTGCGCAAGGTCGAGCCGCTGGCGCGCGGCGTCGAGCCGTTCCGCGCCTGGTTCACCGGGCGCAAGCGCTTCCAGGCTTCGACACGCGCGGCACTGCCCGTCTTCGAGGCGGTCGGCTCGCGCATCCGCATCAATCCGCTGGCGCATTGGACGACCGCCGACCAGGCCGACTACATGCGCGCGCATGCGCTGCGCGAAAATCCACTGGTCGCCTATGGCTATCTTTCGATCGGCTGCTTTCCCTGCACGCAGCCGGTGCAGCCGGGCGAGGATGCGCGCAGCGGCCGCTGGGCAGGCCACGCCAAGACCGAGTGCGGCATTCACCTCTCCGGTTTGGAAAAGTCGCTGACCGACGCCTCACTTTAGGCTATGCCGATATTCAGGTGAGGCCGGCCTGCAAACGGCGGTTTCCTGCGCTTCCGGTGCTCACGTACTTCAAGTACGCTCCGCTCCGGGTCTCGGAAGCCACCATTCTCGGCTCGGCCTGACCTGACTCTCGACATACCTTGGATTTTTGAACTTAGGAATTTTGATGACTGGATCGACGACAGCGGGAACCCGCCTCTGGACCCCGGATGGTTTTCGCGAGGATGAGTGGACGCATGCCGAAAGCGCCGAGGCGCTGGCCGGCAATGGCCGCTTCATCCTGCCGCTGCAGGTCTTCCTGGGGCTGGACGAAGAGGTCCGCAAGTCGGCGCGCGAACGCCTTGGCGTGCTGCTGCAGCCTGGCGATGAGCTCGACAAGATAACCGGCCTGCTGGACCAGCTGTCGCTGGTGGCGCTCGCCTTCCCCGCCTTCAATGACGGCCGCTCTTTTTCCAAGGGCGAATTGCTGCGCGCCCGGCATGACTTCAAGGGCGCGGTGCGCGCCACTGGGCAAGTTCTGGTCGACCAGTTGCCGCACATGCTGCGGCTCGGCTTCGACGAGTTCGAGGTCTCCAATCCGGTGCTCTTGAAGCGCCTGGAGGAAGGCCGCACCGGTGGCCTGCCGGTCTATTACCAGCCGGCCGTGGAAGTGGAGCCCAGGGATCCGAAATATTCGTGGCGGCGCAAGCGTCCCAGCTGACGCCGCGGCATCTTTGCAAGCCACGCCGGCGGGCATTCTCTCAGGTGAACGGACGGAAACATCCGCCGGCAGGAGAGGATGCGCTACGACCATGTCATCGCCGGCGGCGGCTGCGCCGGCTCGACGCTTGCCGCCAGGTTTTCCGAAGACCCGTCGAAGACGGTCTGCCTACTCGCCGCTCTTCTGCTCAAGGGCGTGCGGATGACGCGCGCCATATTGGAGGCGCCGGCGCTGGCGCGCCAGGGAGATCTACAGCGCCAGCGCTTCGAGCGATGCCGAATTGATGGCGCATATCAGGGCGCGCACCGACACGATCTACCACCCCGCGGGCACCTGCAAGATGGGCGTCGACGACATGGCCGTGGTCGACCCGCAGCTCAAGGTGCGCGGCTGGAGGGGTTGCGCGTGGTCGACGCCTCGGTGGTGCCGACCCTGATCGGCGGCAACACCAATGCGCCGACGATCATGATCGCCGAGAAGGCCGCGGACATGATCCGGGCGACCACCTGAACGCTTGGTTTCTTGGTCGGACCAGCCTCTTCGATTTTCCCGGCATGGCGTCGTTCGGGTATGCCGGCAGGTGCAATCAAATTCATCTGGTCAGACCACTTGTGCGATTTTGACTTCCCCTCCCGTTATCTTGCCCCTAGGATAGGGTCATTATTTCGTGCTACGAAATAAATAGTCAGCTAAGGGAGGAAACGGCATGGCAGGCAAGAAGATATTGATGCTCGTTGGCGAGTTCAGCGAGGAATACGAGATTTTCGTCTTCGAACAGGCCATGCACGCGGTCGGCCACACCGTCCATGTCGTGTGCCCGGACAAGAAGGCCGGCGACGTGCTCAAGACCTCATTGCACGACTTCGAGGGCCACCAGACCTATACCGAAAAACTCGGCCACGACTACATCCTCAACAAGACCTTCGCCGAGGTGAACCCGGCCGACTACGACGCGGTCTACGCGGCGGGCGGGCGCGGGCCGGAATATATCCGCATCGACAAGCGCGTGCAGGCGCTGGTCAGGCATTTCCATGAGACCGGCAAGCCGATCTTCACCATCTGCCATGGCGCGCAGATCCTGATCGCGGTCGATGGCGTGGTGCGCGGCAAGGAAGTGGCGGCGCTGCATTATTGCGAGCCGGAAGTGACGCTTGCCGGCGGCATCTATATCGATGTCGCGCCGACCGGCGCGCATGTCGACGGCAATCTGGTCTCAGCCAAGGGCTGGCCGGGCCTTGCCGCCTTCATGCGGGAATGCCTGAAAGTGCTCGGCACCGAGATCCGCCATGGCGAAGCGCTGATGCGTGACGACCGGAAGGCGGCCTGAATCGTCAGTCGCGGCGCGCGGCTACCGACGCCGCCCGCCGCCTGCATTCTCAGCCTCTGCGCCGCTGAGGCGGTCAAGCAGGTCGCTCAGTTGCCGGGGCACTTCCTTTTCCAGGCGAAATGCGGGCAAGGTGCGCAGAAAGCGCTTGGTCGCTTCGCTGCCCGCCTGCCGCCTGATATCGTTGGCCAATTCGGCGCGCCTGTTGCCTTTGTTGCCGTTCATAGCCCCAAAATCCTGTGTTGGCTTCGAAACTCCTCCAGCCCGCTTATGGTTCCCGCAACGGCATTTGAGGGCAAGCAAAGCCGCGTGGTACGGTAAAATTTGAATTAATTTGGAATGACAGCCCGACATTGGACGCCAGCGCTTACCCCTTGATTTTTCGCTTCCAAACCTCGATATCGGGCGCAAATCCAGACCAATCCGAATGACGGGAAACGCGATGAGCGACCAGGCAAAAGACGAACGCACGCCCGAAGATATGGAAGCCACCCAGGCTTCCGGCGAGCGTGCGGAAGGTGGCGTCGACGGCGACTACGAAGCGCTGGTGCGGCTGCTGAAGGAAAACGAGGAACTGAAGGATCGCGCGCTGCGCACGGCGGCCGAAATGGAGAATTTGCGGCGGCGCACCGCGCGCGACGTGCAGGACGCGCGCGCCTACGCCGTCGCCAATTTCGCGCGCGACATGCTGTCGGTGTCCGACAATCTGCGCCGCGCGCTGGATGCGATCCCCGCCGAGGCGAAGGCTGGCGGCGACGCCGGTTTCAAGGCGCTGATCGAGGGCGTCGACCTCACCGAGCGCGCCATGCTTTCGGCGCTGGAACGCCATGGCGTGAAGAAACTCGCGCCCGAAGGCGAGAAGTTCGATCCGAACTTCCACCAGGCGATATTCGAGGTGCCCAATCCGGAGGTTCCGGCCGGTACCGTCGTCCAGGTGGTGCAGCCGGGCTATTCGATCGGCGAGCGCGTGCTGCGGCCGGCGATGGTCGGTGTCGCCAAGGGCGGCCCGAAGACGGCCGCCGAGGCCAAGGTCGAGCCGGGTCCGGTGAACGAGCAGGCCGAGAAGGATGCTTGATAGTGAGTAGCGAATAGGGAGTGGTGAGCAGGGGCTGATATTTATCCGCGGCTTCGTGCTATTTCCCTACTCACTATTCGCTACTCACTACTCGCTCAGCCATGAACCCCATCGCGTTGCTCGACTATGCCGGCGTCGCCGTCTTCGCGGCGACGGGCGCGCTTGCCGCGTCGCGCAAAGAGCTCGACATCATCGGCTTCCTGTTCCTGGCCAGCGTCACCGGCATCGGCGGCGGGACGCTGCGCGACGTCATCCTCAACCTGCCGGTGTTCTGGGTCGCCAACAGCGGCTATGTGCTGATCTGCGCCGTGGTCGCGGTGCTGGTCTTCTTCAGCGCCCACCGGTTCGAATCCCGCTACAAATTGCTGCTGTGGCTCGATGCCATCGGACTTGCCGCTTTTTCGGTGATGGGCGCGGCCAAGGGGCTGGCGATCACCGGCTCGCCCGTCGTGTCGGTCATCACGGGCGTGCTGACGGCGACCTTCGGCGGCATCTTGCGCGACCTGCTAGCCGGCGAGCCCTCGGTTCTGCTCAGGCCCGAGATCTATGTCACGGCCGCCCTTGCCGGCGCCACCATCTTCACCCTTGGCGATCTTGCCGGCCTGCCTGCGCTGGTGTCCAGCGTGCTCGGCTTCGCAGGCGCATTCATGGTGCGCGGCGGCGCGCTTAAATTCGGCTGGTCGTTTCCGGCCTATAAGAGCCGGCCGGGGCGAAGGCCGGAGGACATTCCGTGAGGGAGTAGGGGTTAGTGAGTAGTCAATAATGACAAAGCTCGAGTGATGGTGCCCACCACTACTCACTAGAATCACGCCGCGAAGCGCTGGCCTTCGCCGCCATAGTAGTTGACGTAGCGGGCGCCGATCTCCTTGACCGGCATGACGACGAAGACGTCGACGGTCGAGAATTCGTGGTCGATGACGCAGCCGTCGCCGATGCGGGCGCCGACGCGCAGATAGCCCTTGACCAGCGGCGGCATGGCGGCGATCGCCGCCTTGGTGTTCACCGCCTCGATCGGCATCAGGTCCATGGAGCAGTAGCGTCCCGGAACCGCGCGGACATCCCACGCGGAATCGGTGCGGCAATGATGGGCGAGATAGGTCAGCGCCTCGGCATGCGCCGCCGGCACGATGCCATGGAAGGAGGCGCAGCCCGTCATCACGCCGATGCCGTAATGGTTGATATAGGCCCAGATGCCTTGCCAGAGCGCCTCGATGGTGCGCTTTGAGCGGTATTCCGGCAGAACGCAGGAACGGCCGAGCTCGAGGAAGCGCTGGCCGGGATGCCGCGCGATCAGCTTGGTGAGCTCAAATTCGCCTTCGGAATAGAAGCCGCCGGCGGCCGTGGCGATCTCCTGCCGCAGCAAGCGGTAGGTGCCGACGATGCGGCGATGCTCAGGACCGGGAAGGGAGGTATCGGACACAAGAAGGTGATCGCAGAGCGGGTCGAAACGGTCGGCGTCGCGCCGGTCCTGCGCCTGGAACAGGTCTTTCCTGGCGCCAAGCTCGTCGTAGAATACCCGATAGCGCACTTCCTGGGCGGCGGCGATTTCGGCCTCGTTGCGGGCGAGCCGCACTTCGAGATTGCCGATGCGGCCCAGCGGAGCACCGCTTGCGACGGCGTCGGCGGTACGGGCGGCGAGCAGGGCGCCGCCGGCATTCGGCCGAGTGTCACATTCAGGCACGACTGTATGCACGAGTGATTCTCCTTCGAGCCATCCCTCTTGGCACGGGGATACGGTGTAGGTGCAACAGGATTGTGACAGTACCGTGATACGACGTGGCGGGCAATACTTTGTCGGCTGGGCAATACCCTCAACCGGCTATCTTGTGATCGCGAAAGCCAGGCAAGCCAAGGCGTTCAAGGGTTAAAAATTTCCTCAGGCGGCAACCTGGCCCTCGACTGCCTGGACAAGCGCGTCCGGGTCGAGCGGCTTGGTCACGAAACCGCTGGCGCCATGGGCGAGCACGGCATGCCGGGTCTTTTCCTGGCTGTCGGCCGAAAGCACCATGATCGGGATCGGCGGCATTGCCAGCGACTCTTCATGACGGCGGATGGCGGCGATCGCGTCCAGCCCGTCCATGACAGGCATATGCAGGTCCATCAGCACCACATCGAAGCGGAACTTGAGGCCGGCATCGGTAATGGCATCGACCGCGGCCTTGCCGTTGCCGACGACCTTGACGCGATGCCCGGCCTTCAACAGCGTGGCACGGGCGAGCATGGCGTTGATGTCATTGTCTTCCGCGATCAGCACCGACAGGCCCTGGTCGCGCTTGCGCACCGAGGGCGCCCCGCGCGGCTCCGGCCGCGGCTGGGCGAGCGTGGAGCCATGGCTGGTCAACAGCACCCGCAGCAGGGTCTCGCCGCGCACCGGCCTGGCGAGGAAGGTGGCGTAGCCGCTGGCGCGGAATTCGCCGAGCATGCCGCGATCCGTCGGCGCGATCAGGGTGACGGCCTCGCAGTCGGCGAAGCCCGAGTCGCGCAACCGCTTGAGCAACCTGCCGTCGCTGTTTTCGAGCGCGGCGTCGATCAGGAGCACGTTGCAGCCGGCGGCGAAGGGGGCGGCCTGGCTTGGTGTCGTCGCGATCTCGACGATGCCGCCATGGGCCCTGATCGTGCGGGCGATGGCATCGGCCTCGATGGCGTTTTTCGACACGATCACCGCCCGCCGGTCGGCAAGGATGTTGTGGCGATGCGGCGGCGGCTCGGTCGCGGCGACTGCCGGAAGCTCGAGGACGAATTCGGACCCTTCGCCGAGCCGGCTCGAAACCGAGATCGCGCCGCCCATCGCCGTCGCCAGCCGCTTCGAGATGGCAAGACCGAGACCCGCGCCGCCATGCACCCTGGTCGAGGTGCCGTCGGACTGCTCGAATTCCTCGAAGATGCGCTCCATGTCCTCTTCGCGCAGGCCCGGGCCGCTGTCGGCGACGGTGAAGCAGATGCGGTCCGTGGTTTCGGTGCGGGCGCGCGCCACGGTGAGCAGCACGCCGCCCGCGTCGGTGAACTTCACCGCATTGCCGATGAGGTTGAGCAGCACCTGGCGCACGCGGCCGGGATCGGCGGTGATCATCTGCGGCACGTCGGGCTCGACATGGCAGCCGAGGCCGATGTTCTTGGCGAAGGCCTTCGCGGCCAGAAGCTCGATGATGTTGTCGGCGATCTCGCGCAGGGAGGTCGGCTGCGGCTCGGGCTCGAAGCGGCCCGCCTCGATCTTGGAATAGTCGAGCAGGTCCTCGATGAGCGCGAGCAGCGCGCTGGCCGAAGTGGAAACGGCGCCGACATAGGTGCGCTGCTCGGGCGAGAGGTCGGTATCGGCAAGCAGCTTCGCCATGCCCATGATGCCGTTCATCGGCGTGCGAATCTCATGGCTGACGGTGGCCAGGAAGCGCGATTTGGCCAGGCTGGCATATTCGGCCCGTTCGCGCGCGGTGATCAGTGAG
Organism: Mesorhizobium sp. B3-1-7; assembly: GCF_006439385.1. Taxonomy (NCBI): domain Bacteria; kingdom Pseudomonadati; phylum Pseudomonadota; class Alphaproteobacteria; order Hyphomicrobiales; family Phyllobacteriaceae; genus Mesorhizobium; species Mesorhizobium sp. B3-1-7. The sequence continues at coordinate 24,493 of NZ_VFTL01000022.1, read as the reverse complement.
GATTCGGCGCGCTTGCGGGCTGTGATGTCGCGGGCGATCGCGCGGTGCGAGACCGCGCCCGTGTCCTTGTCGCGCACCGACAATTCGATCCAGGAGAACCAGCGCGGCCCGTTCGGGGTGCGGATCGCGACATCGGTGGAACTCAGGCATTCATGATCGGAGAAGGCGGCGTCGGGAACGATGCCGACATCGATGCCAAGCTCGGACAAGGTCTTGCCGGCAAGATCGCGCGCCTCGACCTCGACAAGCGAGGCGAAGACGCTGTTGGCGTAAACGATATGGCCGTCGCGATCACGGTGGACGACGAGGTCGCCAAGCGCGTCGATCAGGCCGCGGAAGCGTTCCTCGCTCTCCTGCATCTCCCACATGCGATCGGCGAGCGTCTCGATCTCGGCGCGGCTGCGGGCGGCGGTCTCGTCGAGAAGCGCTGCGGTGCGCCGCTCGTCGCGACGGCTGCGCAGATGCATGGCAAGGCCGGCAAGCGCGGCGGCGGCAAGGCCGATTGTGATGATGAGCGGCGCGCCGGTAAGATGCGCCAGTCCCGCCATGACGGCGATGGCGACGATCGTCAGGAACGGCAAGCCTTCGTGGCTCGCCGCGGGCAATTCAGGAGCCAGCGGCGGCGCGACGAGCACCCGCCGCTTCGGCGCATTGGGTATGAGCCTGTCAGCGCCCGCGGCTTTGCTGTCCTGTCTGATGTCGGAGTCCGCGACCATGCGCAGATCATGCCAGATAGAAATTATGGAAGACTGGGACGGATCGTTCGAATTTTAGCGATTGCGCGGATTCTAACCACCGCATGCGCGGGCGAAACCGCCATTTCCAGCTACATATCGACGACGACGCGGCCCCTTATCTTGCCTTCGACGATGTCGCGCGCGGCGGCGACAATGCCGTCGAAACCGATCGTGCGCGACAATGTCGACAGCTTCTTCAAGTCGAGATCGGTGCCGATGCGGCGCCATGCCTCCAGGCGGACCGCCTTCGGCGCCATCACCGAATCGATGCCCAGCAGCGAGACGCCACGCAGGATGAAGGGCGCGACGCTTCCCGGCAGGTCCATGCCGCCGGCCAGACCGCAAGCGGCGATCGCGCCGCCGTAGGAGGTCATCGACAGCGCATTGGCCAAGGTATGGCTGCCGACCGAGTCGACGCCGCCTGCCCAGCGCTCCTTGGCGAGCGGCTTCGCCGGCTGGCTGAGCTCCTCGCGCGAGATCACCTCGGCCGCGCCGAGGTCGATCAGATAGGGGCTCTCGGCGTTGCGGCCGGTCGAGGCGATGACATGGTAGCCGAGGCTCGACAGGATCGAGATGGCGACCGAGCCGACGCCGCCGGCGGCGCCCGTCACCACCACCGGGCCGCGGTCCGGCACGATGCCGTGCCGCTCCAGCGCCATGACGGAGAGCATTGCCGTGTAGCCCGCCGTGCCGACGGCCATCGCATCATGCGCGCTCATGCCCTCGGGCAACGGCACCAGCCAGTCGCCCTTGACGCGCGCGCGGCCGGCATAGGCGCCGTAATGCGTCTCGCCGACGCCCCAGCCGTTGAGGATCACCTTGTCACCCTTGCGCCAGTCGGCATGCGAGGAGGAGATCACGGTGCCGGCGAAATCGATGCCTGGAACCAGCGGCCAGCGGCGCACGACCGGCGCCTTGCCGGTGATGGCGAGCCCGTCCTTGTAGTTCACGGTCGTCGCCTCGACGGCGACGGTGACATCGCCTTCCATCAGGTCGGCCTCGGTGAGGTCGACGACATCGACGGACTGCTTCTTCTCCGCATCGCGCGAAACGAGGATGGCTTTGAAGGTATCCGACATTTTTCTCTCCTCGGTTCTGGCTGTTGAGAAGTCTGCGGTTTCAACCGCGTGAGGTCAATTGCCCGGATCCTGCGGCTTGGCCTCGCGGCCCCAGCCGATCAGCTCGTCGAAGACGACAAGCGCGGCGCCGACCGAGATGAAGGCATCGGCGAGATTGAACACCGCGAAGGACCAGACGGGTGTGTGGAACAGGATGTAGTCGATGACGTGGCCGTAGACGGCGCGGTCGATGAGATTGCCGAGCGCGCCGCCGATGATGAGCGCAAAGCCGATGCGGGCGACGACATGACCGGCAGGCGTGCGCGCGGCGAGGTAGAGCACGAAGGCGACGACCAGCACGGCGATGACCACCAGGCCGGTATCGCCGAAGGACTGGAACATCGAGAAGGCGATGCCGGTGTTGTAGGTGCGGAACAGCGCCAGGAACGGCAGGAGATCGACCTTGTCCTGAAAGGCGAGACCGTTCTCGACCAGTTGCTTGATCCACTGGTCGAGCGCAATGGCGATGACGACCAGCACGACGTAAGGGGACCAGGATTTCACTTAGCAGTCCTCATCGGCTGTCGTTAGCAGGCTCGAGCTTCAACGCGCCGCGCCGGATCTCGAACAACATCACGCCGGTGGCGACCGCCAGATTGAGCGAATCGGCCCGGCCTGCCTGGGGGATTCTGAGCAGCCGGTCGCAGCTTTCGGCGAGGCTGTCCGGCAGGCCCTGCTGCTCGTTGCCCATCAGCAGCAAGACCGGCCCCCTGGAGAAATCGACGGAGCGATAGTCGACCGCGCCCTTGAGGTGCGTTCCGGCGACCAGGCCGGAAAAATCGCGCCGCCAGGCAAGGAAGGCCTGCTCGGTCGCCCTGGCGACCGGCACGGCGAAGATCGAGCCCATGGTGGCGCGCACCGTCTCCAGCGAGAACGGGTCGGTGGTGTCGCCGACCAGGATGACGCCCTTGGCGCCGACGGCGTCGACGGTGCGGATCACGGTGCCGAGATTGCCCGGGTCGCGCACCCGGTCGAGCGCCACCCAGACGTCGCCGTCCCTGGCGCGGATGTCCTTCAGCGGCACGGTCTGCTGCGCAAAGACACCGACCACCATTTGCGGGTTTTCACGGCGGGTGATGGCCGCGAGCACCTTTTCCGAGACTTCGAGCACCGTGCCGCCGGCGGCAACGGTCCGCGCGGCGGTCTTTTCGACGGCCGCGTTGCCGCGTCCGGCCTTGGCGAAGACCAAGGTCCTGATCGACCAGCCGAGGTCCAGCGCGTCGATGACCAGCTTCAGGCCCTCGGCCATGAAGGCGTTCTGCTGGTCGCGGAATTTCTTGAGCGCCAGCGCCTTGATGTCCTTGACCAGGGGATTGGCAAGGCTGGTGACTTCCTTGACCTGCCCGACAGGGCGCGCGCCGTCATGTGCCGTCATTCAAGCCACCCAGCGCGAGAACAGCGAGGTCGACAGCACGCGGCCGGCCGATTTCTCGCGAATGATCAGTTCGCCGGATTCGATCGTGCCGCCCATGCCGGCGAAGGTATCGCGCATCAGCGCATGGATGGCGAAGAAGGAGGCGCGGATCGAATAGGCGGTGAGAACGACGGCGAGCGGCTTCGGCGTCAGGATCGAGCGGCAGAGGTCGGTGAGGCCCGGCAGGTCCTCGAACAATTGCCAGACCTCGCCCTTGGGACCGCGGCCATAGGCCGGCGGGTCGAACAGCACGATGTCGTAGCGGCTGCCGCGGCGCTCCTCGCGCTCCGCGAACTTCACCGCGTCCTCGACGATCCAGCGGATCGGCTTGTCGGCAAGGCCGGCCATTTCCTGGTTCTCGCGCGCCCAGCCGATCGCCTTCTTCGAGGCATCGACATGGGTGACCTCGGCGCCGGCGCGGGCCGCCACCAGCGAGGCAAGACCGGTATAGCCGAACAGGTTCAGCACCTTGACCGGACGCTTCGCCGCCGCGATCAGCCCCGCCATATGGTCCCAATGCGAAGCCTGTTCCGGAAAGACGCCGACGTGACGAAACGAGGTGAAACGGCCGAGATAGTCGATGCCGTCATGCTTCATCGGCCAGGTTTCGCCAAGCGGCGCCTTCGGAAAGCGCCAGCGGCCGATGCCTTCCTCATCGGTGTCGCCGGTGAAGATGGCGTCGGCGCGCTGCCATTCCTTCGCCGGAAGGGCCCGCTGCCAGATCGCCTGGCCTTCGGGACGCACGATGCGGTAGGGGCCGTATTGCTCGAGCTTCTCGCCGGCGCCGCTGTCCAGCAGCGCGTAATCGGCATTGGGCGCGACTTCGAGGATCAATGGCAGGCGCTCGGCGGGCAGCACGCCCTCGCGGCGCGCGAGCACGCGCGGCGCCGGTTTGGCGTCCTGCCGGTCCGCCGGTCTCGTTTCACGTCGCTCGGCGGGTGCGGCCTGCTGCCGTCCGGCCGGGGACGCATCACGCGGGCGGGGCTGTTCCGCCCTTGCGGGATGCGGGCGGCCATCGCGGCGTTTGTCGCGAAAAGATTTCAAGAAAGATCATCTCCGGCGGTTCGGCCCGCTTCTGCCACAGCTCAGCCCACCGGCGCAACAAAGCGCGGCTCATTCAATGGTGTTCAATGGTGGGGTCATCAGCCTTGCCGGACACCGAGCAGGCCGAAACAAAGCGAAATGAAGCCAAGCGCCTTCGCCACGGTCACCGCCATGTGGCCGGTCTCCCAACGGAGCCGGACGGCCTCGAAGTTCTCTGGAATTGGCCCTGGCGTCCAGGTCGCGAGGATAGCATTTGCCGGTTTGACGAGGCCGAACCAAAGCGCCAGCGAGACCGCATAAAGCAATGCGGCGACGAGCACGAATCGGAAGGCAAGCGGGTCTCGACGCAGCATCCAGGCAAGCAGCGCCGGACAGAGGATCGCCACGACGTCCAACGGCGCTCCGATCGCGGCAAAGAGCTGGAACTGCGCGTTGAAGACCGTCGCCTCACGCCAGAGCGCCGGCGACCATCTGGTCAACCTGGGCAGCGATTCCAGCACATGGGCAAAGGAGGGCCCAAGGCTGAGCGCCGCGACGAAAGCGGTCAGCACCGACCAGAACAGCAGGAATCCGCGCATCTCCATTGCGGAGACAACGGGAGCGGGACGCAGGCGTTCCGTGGCATCGGTGTGCTTGCCGTGATGTGCGGGCCAGCCCTATTGTCCAGCACACCGGTTAGGCAATCATGTCCCGTTCAGCCCGCCTGCTCGACCTCGTCCAGATCCTGCGCCGCCACCGCCGGCCGGTGAGTGGCCGCATGCTTGCGGACGAGATGGGCGTCTCGATCCGCACGCTCTATCGCGATATCGCGACGCTGCAGGGGCAGGGCGCGCCGATCGAAGGCGAGGCCGGGCTTGGCTATGTGCTGAAGCCCGGCTTCATGCTGCCGCCTTTGATGTTCAGCGATGAGGAGATCGAGGCGATCGTGCTCGGGTCGCGCTGGGTGGCGAAGCAGCCGGATAGAAGGTTGGCCGCCGCCGCGGCCGATGCGCTGGCAAAGATCGCGGCAGTGCTGCCGGATGATTTGCGCGAGGACCTCGACGCAACAACGCTGCTTGTCGGACCGCGATCGGAAAGCGTCGACACGATCGACCTCGGTGTCGTGCGGCAGGCGATCCGCGAGGAGCGCAAGCTCGGTTTCCTTTATCGCGATGCCGGCGGTTCGACGTCGAAGCGCGTGGTCTGGCCATTCGCGCTCGGCTTCTTCGACAAGGTGCGGGTGATGGCGGCGTGGTGCGAGACGCGCCAGGATTTCCGGCATTTCCGCGCCGACCGGATATCCGACCTGACAGCGACCGACATCCGCTATCCGCGCCGCCGCCAGGCGATGCTGAAAGAATGGCGGGCGACGCTCGATGCGCCGGGCCAGAATGGAGCGAAAGACGATTCCGGCTGATCGATGCTGCCAGAATCTGACAGCAGGCCAACGTATGGTTCGAAAGGTTCAGACACTTTGGAGATCAGACATGACCACGCCGAATTTCGTCATCCTCTATGTCGACAGCCCGGAAAGGAGCGGTGCGTTCTACGCCTCGTTGCTTGGACGCGAGCCGGTCGAATCCTCGCCGACCTTCGCGATGTTCGTGCTCGACAAGGGTTTCAAGCTCGGCCTCTGGTCACGCCACACGGTGGAGCCGGCTGCGACGGCCACAGGCGGTGGTGGCGAGCTTGTGCTTGCCGTCGAGAACGCGGCGGCGGTCGATGCCACTTACGCGGATTGGACTGGCAGAGGCCTCAACGTGCTGCAGGCCCCAACCGATCTCGATTTCGGCCGTACTTTCGTCGCGCTCGATCCGGACAATCATCGTCTGCGCGTCTACTGGCCGTTCGAGGGAGCGCAAGGATGAGCGCCTTCTGGGTTGCCGTCGCATCGGCCGAGCACGTGCGGATCGGCCGCAAAGATGGCTTCATGCAGGTCAATCACGGCAAGGCGGCCCCGTTGCGCCGTATCAAGCCGGGCGACGGCATCGTCTACTACTCGCCGAGCACCGTGCTCGGCGAGAAGGACGGGCTGCATTCTTTCACGGCGATAGGCACGGTGCGGCAAGGGGAAGTCTATGAGGGCGTCATGGGCGGCGGGTTCACGCCTGCGCGGCGCGACGTCGACTGGCGCGAGGCCAAGGAAGCGCCGATCAAGCCGTTGCTCGGCAGGCTCGATTTTACGGCGGGCAAGCCGAACTGGGGCTACCAGTTGCGCTTCGGCCTGTTCGAGATCAGCGAACGCGATTTCCGGCTGATCGGCGAAGCGATGGGGGCCAACCTGACCTAGGTCGTTGCTTGATGCATGCCGTTGTCGCAAAACCGAGGTCACTTTTGCGCGACATGCATTAGCGGCTACTTGAGCGCCTTGTAGACGGCGATGCCGGCGGCGAGATCCTCAAGCGCCGCGCCAACCGACTTGAACAGCGTGATCTCGCTGTCGTCTTGCCGGCCCTGTTTCTCGCCGCGCGCGAGTTCGTGCAGATCGGCGACGATCGCTTCCGGCTTCAGCACGCCCGAGGCCAGCGGCTGGACGATGTCGCCGGCCTCCTTGGTGGCGCCGGCGCGGGTGTCGACATAGACGCGGGCGCGGGAAATGGCGTCGTCATCGGCCTCGCGCATATCGGGCGTGAAGCCGCCGACGAGATCGACATGGGCGCCCGGTTTCAGCAGCGCGCCCTTGACCAGCGGCGTGTTCGAGATCGTCGCCGAGGCGACGATGTCGGCCTCGGCAAGCTCGGCGTCGAGATCGCCGGCGGCACTCGCCGGAAGGCCTTCGGCGCGCAAGGCGGCTGCCACCTTTTCGGCATTGGCCGGCGTGCGGTTCCAGATGCGGATGGATGTGATCGGCCGGACCGCCGAATGCGCCTTGGCAAGGAAGGGCGACAGCGCGCCGGCGCCGATCACCAGAAGCCGCGAGGCGTCCTTGCGGGCGAGATAGGAGGCCGCGAGCGCCGAGGCGCAGGTCGTGCGCCACTGGGTCAGCCGCTGGCCGTCGATCAACGCCTGCGGCTCTCCGGTGACGCCGTCCAGCAAAAGGTAGAGGCCCATCACCGCCGGCTTGCCTTTTGTGTTGTTGTCCGGCGACACGGTGACGATCTTGACGCCGATATGGCCTCCCGCCGAGGTGCCGGCGGCGTTGAAGTCGGTCCAGGCTGGCATCAAAAGCAGGGTCGAGGCGGCGCCATCCGGGCGCGCCACGTCATGATGATGGCGAACCGGCTGCACGGCGCCTTCGCGGAAGGCGCTGCGCAATGTCTCGACAAGGCCCGGAAAGGTCAGCGCGCGGTCGACCTCGGCGGCCGAAATGGTCAGCATCGGAAGCTCCGTGAGGCGTTAGTTAGTTCGCTTTGGGCAGCGCCGGTCCGTTGGGCGCCACGGGCGCGCGGCTCACCGCCTGGCGCAGGTTCTCCGCCTCGAGGCCGCGCTGGCGCGCGAGCTTGCGGTAGCGACCCTGCTTCACCCAGGTGGCCAGGCTGCCAACGACCATGCCGATGGCCAAAGCCAGGAACAGGAGGATGAAAAGCGGCAGGCTCAGCGTCAGCGCCGGGTTGCCGGGATGGAATGGGTCGACCGTGAAGGCGACGGCGCCGCGGTTGGCGACGGCGAGCGCGATCAGGATGATTGCCAGCGGCACGAAGACCACGACGAGGATGAAGCGATTGAACATCAGATCTCCATGGTGAAGCGGCTTTGCGCCAAGATCCCGTTTCAACCCGCCGGCGCGGCGCCTATTTGCCGCCGTTCAGCCTTTCGCGCAACTCCTTGCCGGTCTTGAAGAACGGCACCCACTTTTCCTCGACTTCGACGGATTCGCCGGTGCGCGGGTTACGGCCGGTGCGGGCGGGACGGTTTTTCACCGAAAAGGCGCCGAAACCGCGCAATTCGACCCGGTTGCCCTCGGCAAGCGCATCGGTGATCTCGTCAAAGATCGCGCCGACGATGTTTTCGACATCGCGCAGAAAAAGGTGCGGGTTGCGTGCAGCAATGATCTGCACAAGCTCGGATTTGATCATACAACGTTCCCCGTAAAACCACAGCGATCGATTATCAGGATGATTTTATTGCTTTTTTGGCTGGTACCAACGGCCCTCAAGGGTGCCAGACCGAAACGAGACCGTCAAGAAACAAGCGGTCGGCACCGAGCTCGTGAATGACATCGCCGCCGGCATCGGGCAGGCCGAGGGCCTTGGCCGCCATTTTTGCCATCGACTGGGAAAACAGGAAACCGCCGCGCCTGTCCTTGTCCTTCCACTCGACGACCTTGAGCTTGCCGTCCACGCCCTTTGTCGCCAGCCAGTCGATCGCCTCCTGCTCGCCGCCGACGGCGTCGACCAGATGGTTGGCCAAAGCCTGGCGGCCGGTGAAGATCGAGCCGTCGGCCAGCGCCAGCGCCTGATCATGCGTCATCTTGCGGCGGTCGGCGACGATGCCGACGAACCAGTCGTAACTGTCGAGGATCAGCTTGCGCACCATGGCGCGCTCGTCGTCATTGGTCGGCTTGAAGGGCGAGGGCGAAGCCTTGAGCGGCGACGATTTCACTTCCTCAAGCTTGATGCCGAGCTTATCCATGAGGCCGCTGACGTCCGGATACTGGATCAGCACCCCGATAGAGCCGACGATGGAGGTCTTGCGGGCGACGATGTGGTCGGCGGCGCTGGCGATCATATAGCCGGCGGATGCCGCCAGCGTGCCGACTTCGGCCACCACCGGCTTGTCGCCGGCAAGCTTGCGCACCTGCTCGAAGATCGACTCTCCGCCGACCGTGGTGCCCCCGGGCGAATCGATCGAGAGGATGACGCCCTTCACCTCCGGCGACGTGCGGATAGCTTCCAGCCTTTTGAGCAGTTCCTCGTCTTCGGTGATGGTGCCTTCAATCTTGACCTTGGCGATATGAGGCACTGCCCGGCCGGTAAAATTGTCGTCATAGACCCAGGCCGAGAAGGCGATAATTGCTGCCGCCAGAACCAGAAACGCGGCGACGCGCCAGAACGTCAGCTTGCGGCGCAAGCGGCGGCGGTCGATCAGGTCGTCGGCTCTCATTGCCATCGTCAGCCTCGTGGATGGGTGGAAGCACGCTTTTAAAGCAAGCCTCGGCGCACGGCTACCGTTTCCTGGAGCGGTCACCGCTTCACGGAATGGTGATACGCACTATTCCTTGTCCTGATGCAATTCCCGTCGGAAAACCGCTCGGACTTGTCCTGGAATTGGCTTGAAAGACCTGGTTTCGGGCTTCGGCGTTGACGTCGGCCTCACGAAAAATTAACGCAAGCAGTCCGTATCTGCTATGAAGTACAAGCCGTCTCGCCGGATTCCTCTCGATTTTGCGGGCGGCAGTTGTCACATTTTTGCAGTTTTCCTCCGCTTGTGCTTGCTTGTAGGTGCCGGCATACCACCTATAGGCGGTGTTTGGGCGGGCAAAGGTCCATTAGAAAAGTCATGTTGGCGCGATCTGACGAAACGAGCGATGCCGGTGAGACATCGGCTCCCGCGAGCCAAGACGGCACGCGTGGCGATGCCTTCAACCGCGCGCAGCGGCACTCGCGCCGCGTCCGTGTGCTGAAATTCGCCGTGCCGCTGCTCGCGGTCGCGATCGCCGTCGCCTTTCCGGTCTACTCCTACCTCAAGGCGCCCCTGTCCGTCTCGGTGCAGGCCGATGGTACGGCGTTCTCCGACGGCAAGCTGGTGATGGCCAATCCGAAGCTCAACGGCTTCACCAAGCAGAAGCTGCCCTATTCGCTGACGGCGACCAGGGCGACGCAGGATGTCGGGCAGCAAGCCGTCATCGACCTCGACGGCATCAATGCCAAACTGCCCGTCGCTACCGACAACATCGTGTCGGTCGACGCCGCGCACGGTATCTACAATCGCGACGCCAATACGATGGACCTGACCAGCGAGGTCAGCGTGACGACGACGGACGGCCTGGTGGCGAAGTTCAAATCGATCTTCCTAGACATGGGCAAAGGCTCTATGAAGACGAGCAATCCGGTCGACGTCAGCCGCGGCGGGTCGCGCATCACCGCGGACTCGATGTCGGTCGAGGACAATGGCAGGCTCGTGGTCTTCGAGAACCGGGTTCGCGTCAACATAGATCCAACTGCGCTGAAGGCAGCGGGGGTAAACGGTGGAGAACAGAATGCGTCGCAGTAAATCCGCATGGCTTCCGGGCGCTGCTTCCGCATTGCTGCTTTTGGCAACCGTGCATTCGTTCGCGCAATCGAGCGCGACCAGCCAGATCCCGGGGTTGAAACTGTCAGGCGACCAGCCGATCCAGATCGAAAGCGATAAGCTTGAGGTCCGCCAGGCCGACAGCATGGCCATATTCAGCGGCAACGTCACCGTCAATCAGGGGCCGACCCTGCTCAAAGCCGGCAAGATGACGGTCTACTACGTCAAGGACCCAAAAGCTGACAAAAGCGCGGCGGCCGGCGCATCGGCGATGACGGGCGCGGCCAATATCGACCACCTCGAGGTCGAGAACAAAGTCTACATCAAGTCGAACGACCAGATCGCCACCGGCGACACCGGCAAATTCGACATGAAGACGCAGGTGCTGGTGCTTTCGGGCAAGGAAGTGGTGCTGTCGCAGGGCGACAATGTGCTCAAGGGCTGCAAGCTCACCGTGCAGATGAAGAGCGGCCTCGGCAACGTCGAGGGCTGTCCGCGCGTCATCATGATGTTCAAGCCGCAGAAACAGGACGCGCAGCAGCAGGGAGCGTCGAGCAACTAATGGCCGGCGTGACTTCGCTGCTGGCCCGTCTTCCGGGACGGGCGGCCGCACAACCCGCTGCGCCGGCGACGGTCGGCACCGACAAGGCGAAGTTCAAGGGCACCCTGATCGCCAAGGGGCTGACCAAGAGCTACAAGGGCCGCAAGGTGGTGAGCGGGGTGACGCTCGGCGTGCGCGCCGGCGAGGCGGTCGGCCTGCTCGGCCCCAACGGCGCAGGCAAGACCACCTGTTTCTACATGGTCACCGGCCTTGTTCCCGTCGACGAAGGTTCGATCGAAATCGACGGCTTCGATGTCACCTCGATGCCGATGTACCGGCGGGCCCGCCTCGGCATCGGCTACCTGCCGCAGGAAGCGTCGATCTTTCGCGGCCTGAATGTCGAGCAGAACATTCGCGCCGTGCTGGAGGTGGTGGAAAAGAGCCGCAAGGAACGCGAGCGCACGCTCGACGAACTCCTCGAGGAGTTTCACATCAGCCATCTGCGCAAGGCGCCGTCCATGTCGCTGTCGGGCGGCGAACGGCGTCGCCTTGAAATCGCGCGGGCGCTGGCGACGCGGCCGGCCTATATGCTGCTCGACGAGCCCTTCGCCGGCATCGACCCGATCGCCGTCGCCGACATCCAGCAGCTCGTTCGCCATCTCACGGCGCGCGGCATCGGCGTCTTGATCACCGACCACAATGTGCGCGAGACGCTCGGCCTGATCGACCGCGCCTACATCATCCATGCCGGCCAGGTGCTGACGCATGGCCGCGCCGACGAGATCGTCGCCAACGCCGATGTGCGGCGTCTCTATCTCGGCGAGGGTTTCACGCTCTGACCCGCGGGTTCCGACGCGGTTTCGATGGCCGCGTCGCGGCTTTCGGTCATTTTAGCGCTCGATAACGCTCCGGTAAGCCGCAACTGCTAGCGTTTTCCTTGACAAGCAAAAGCCGGGCCAGTTTCTATGCCTGGCCGGGAAAATCTGCTTCGGCACAGTCCGATGCGTAGACGAGGCGTTTGAATCACACCATGGCGCTGGCAGCCAAACTGCAGCTCAGACAGTCCCAGTCGCTGGTGATGACGCCGCAGCTGATGCAGTCGATCCGGCTGCTGCAGCTCACCCATGTCGAGCTCGAGCGCTTCATCGACGAGGAGATCGAGCGCAACCCGCTGCTGGAACGGGCCGAACCGCAGGACGATGTCGCCGGCGATCTATCCCAGAAAAGCGAGGCGTCGCCGGAAAAGGATACCGAAGGCGATTGGTTCGAGGGCGAGACGGAGTGGAGCGCGGAAGCGATCTCGCAAAAGCTCGATTCTTCCTTGGAGAACCTGTTTCCCGACGATCCAGGCACCAGCGAGAGACTGGGGCCGGATCTCACGGCGCAATGGAAGTCGGCCGCTGGGGGCGGCGCGGGCGCAGCATCGTCCGAGGGGTTCGACGTCGGCGACATGGCCGCGGCGGCCATTACGCTGCGCGAGCATGTCGGCGAGCAGATCGCGCTTGCTTCGCTCAGCCCCGGCCAGCGGCTGATCGCGGGTGAGCTGGCCGACGGGCTCGACGAAGCCGGTTATTTGCGCACCGAACTCGATGAGATCGCGGTCCGGCTCGGCGCGGATGAGGCGGCGATGGCGCGTGTGCTTGGCGTCTGTCAGACCTTCGAGCCGGTGGGACTTTTCGCGCGCGACCTTGCCGAGTGCCTGTCGCTGCAGCTTGCTGCGCGCGACCGGCTCGATCCGGCGATGAAGGCGCTGGTCGCCAACCTCGAGCTTCTGGCGCGGCGGGATTTCCAGACGCTGAAACGCATCTGCGGCGTCGACGAGGAGGATCTGCTCGACATGCTGGCCGAGATCCGCGCGCTCGATCCGCGCCCCGGCCTGGCGTTTTCGGGCGGCGCGAGCGATGCGATCGTCGCCGATGTCGAGGTCCGCGCCGCCAACGACGGCAGTTGGGCGGTGGAGCTCAACGCCGACACGCTGCCGCGCGTGCTGGTGGACAATGTCTACTTCGCCCGCATTTCGAGCCACGCCAAGGACCAGGCGGAAAAGGACTTTCTCGCCGAATGCCTGCAGAACGCCAACTGGCTGACGCGCAGTCTCGACCAACGGGCCAAGACCATCCTCAAGGTGGCGTCCGAGATCGTGCGGCAGCAGGATGCCTTCCTCATCCATGGCGTGCGCCACCTCAAGCCGCTCAACCTGCGCACGGTGGCCGACGCCATCGGCATGCATGAATCGACCGTCAGCCGCGTCACCGCCAACAAATATATGCTGACGCCGCGCGGCGTCTTCGAGCTGCGCTATTTCTTCACCGCGTCGATCGCCTCGGCCGAAGGCGGCGAAGCGCATTCGTCCGAGGCCGTGCGCGACCGCATCAAGCAGATGATCGACGAGGAAAAGCCCGCCGACGTGCTTTCCGACGACGCCATCGTCGACATGCTCAAGGAAAGCGGCGTCGATATCGCGCGCCGTACCGTCGCGAAATACCGCGAAGGCATGAACATCCCATCGTCGGTGCAGCGGCGGCGGGAGAAGCGAGCGCTGGCGAACGCCGGCCGCTAGGCCGCCCCCGGAATCTCGACAGTTCTCCACAATTCCCAAGCTTGATTGACAAGCCGCAATGAAGTGGCTAGAAGCCCGCCCGCATGAGCAGGGCGGTAATGCCAGCTTGCGAATGGGTCCGTCAGACAAGGCCGCGGACGGCCAAGAAGGCGACTTGTGATCAACCGGAAAGTTCGGGTCTAAAATCGGCGCGCATGCCGCTGCAAAGCTTGTGCGCGCGCACCACGGGTATAAACTCGGGAACAGTTTGAAGCCTGAGCAAGGAAGGTCAGTTTTCAGATGAATCTACGCATTTCGGGAAAACACATGGACATCGGCGATGCGTTCCGTACGCGCATCAACGACCGGGTCGGCGAGGCGATCGAGAAATATTTCGATCGGGGTTTTTCAGGACATGTCACGGTCATCAAATCGGGGTCGCGTTTCTCCGCCGACTGCATGGTCCGGCTCGATTCCGGCGCTTCGCTGCAGGCGACCGGCGACGCCCAGGATCCGACGCTGGCCTTCGAGGCGGCCGCCGACCGCCTGGAAACACGGCTGCGGCGCTACAAGCGCCGGCTGAAGTCGCGCAATACGGGCAACGGCAATGGCGAAGAGCCGACCGACATCGCCTACACCGTGATGGCTCCTCTCACCGACGATGAGGAAGATATTCCGGAGGACTTCGCTCCGGTCATCGTCGCCGAATCAAGCATGACGCTGCGGACCATGTCGGTGGCTTCGGCGGTCATCGAACTCGACAACAGCGACAGCCCGGTCTTCTTGTTCCGCAACGCCGGAACCGACCATCTCAACATCGTCTACCGCCGACCGGACGGCAATATCGGCTGGATCGATCCGTCGACGACCAAAGTCGCGCAGGGATAAAAAGCCAGCCGCGCGAGGGGGCGACGACTGGCGCGGCAGGCGAGCAAGGGATTTTTCAAGCATGGATCTCAGTGATCTCATCAGCGTCCCGGCGATCATGCCGGCGTTGAAAGCGAATTCCAAAAAGCAGCTTCTGCAATTGCTGTCGGAGAGGGCCTCGGCGATTTCGGGGATTCCGGAACGGGAGGTGTTCGACACCATCCTGCAGCGCGAACGGCTGGGCTCGACCGGCGTCGGCAACGGCATCGCCATTCCGCACGGCAAGCTCGCCGGCGTGAAGCGGATCGCCGGCGTCTTCGCCCGACTGGAAACGCCGGTCGATTTCGAGGCGCTCGACGACCAGCCGGTCGACCTGGTGTTCCTGCTGCTTGCGCCGGAAGGCGCCGGCGCCGACCATCTCAAGGCGCTGTCGCGCATCGCGCGCGTGCTGCGCGATGCCGACACGGTGGCCAAGATCAGGGGGACGCGCGACGCGGTGGCGATCCACGCCTTGCTGTCGGACACACAGGCCTCGCACGCGGCCTGAAATCTTAGGATTGAAACCTTCGGAGGGTCGCCGTGGGCGGCCCTTTTCATTTCGAAGGCCAGGAGTCTCGAAGGCCAGGGAGTCGCGTTAGTGGATCGCGACTGTGGTCAGGTCGTTCTCCAGCGCACCCGCCAGCGCCCGGTCACGGGCATCGGAAAGCAGGATTGGCTGGCCGTTGGCGGCAAACAGCGCCCACAGCTCCATACCGGGCGCGATTTCGTCGAGGCCGGGGAAGCGGCCGCGCAGGTCGTCGCTCGACACTTTCCTGAGATAGGCGACCGAACCTTCGCCGAGATGGGCGAGTTCGCCGCTGGTCATGGTGGTCGTTTCGTCAGTTCTGGTCATTTCAAGCCTCCTTGGCGCGAGGACGCCAGGATTGGCCGCCTCGCACAGAGCCATCGGCAAAGATCAGTCTTTCACCGATATGTTTATTTTCCGTACCAGCCGCTCGGCCTCCGGCCGGTCGAGATCGACCGACAACAGGCCGTTCTTCAGCTCCGCCGCGATCACCCGCATGCCGTCGGCCAGCACGAAACAGCGCTGGAACTGGCGCGCGGCGATGCCGCGGTGGAGAAATTCGCGCTCGGTGTCGTCAGTCTGACGTCCGCGCACGATTAGCTGGTTCTCCTCCGTGGTGACATCGAGGTCGCTCTCGGCGAAACCGGCAACGGCCAGCGTGATGCGCAGCCTTTCGGCCTTGCCGTCGGCGGCGTCGAGGCGCTCGATATTGTACGGGGGATAGCTGTCGCCGGACTTCGCCAGACGCTCAAGCGTCTTTTCCATGGCATCGAAGCCCAGAAGAAGCGGGCTGGAGAAGGGCGTCATTCGACTCATTGTTACACTG
The DNA here is from genome assembly GCF_006439385.1 of Mesorhizobium sp. B3-1-7. Lineage (NCBI taxonomy): Bacteria > Pseudomonadati > Pseudomonadota > Alphaproteobacteria > Hyphomicrobiales > Phyllobacteriaceae > Mesorhizobium > Mesorhizobium sp. B3-1-7. The sequence continues at coordinate 8,692 of NZ_VFTL01000022.1, read as the reverse complement.
TCCTCTGAAGAGCGACACAAACTGGAAAAACCCGGATGGCATTTTTCCCGATGGTCTTGATATGGTCCGCCGCGCGATCAAGTTCAAGCCACTGAAATCAGGATGACGTTTCGTTGAACCCGCCATCCTGGTTCAGCACTTCGTTGGAGCATGATCTTGTCCGAAAACCGGTCCCACTTTTCGGGATCATGCTCTAAATCCCGCCCAAAAAGACTCCCCAAAGGAATTGAAATGCCCCAGTCCAGAAAGATCATCATCGACACCGATCCCGGCCAGGACGATGCCGTCGCCATATTGCTGGCGCTCGGCAGTTCGGAGCTGGAGATCGTCGGCATCACTGCAGTTGCCGGCAACGTGCCGCTGAAACTGACCCAGAACAACGCCCGCAAGATCTGCGAACTGGCCGGCCGGCCCGACATCAAGGTCCATGCCGGCGCCATCCGGCCGCTGGCGCGCGAACTCGTCACCGCCGAGGAAGTGCACGGCAAGACCGGCCTGAACGGCCCGCAACTACCCGAGCCGACCATGCCGTTGCAGGAACAATACGCCGTCGATTTCATCGTCGAGACGCTGATGCGCGAGGAAAGCGGCACGATCACGCTCTGCCCGCTCGGACCGCTCACCAACATCGCGCTGTCGCTGATCCGCGAGCCGAGGATCGCGCCCCGCATCAAGGAAATCGTCTTGATGGGCGGCGGCTTCTTCGAGGGCGGCAATGTCACGCCGGCCGCCGAATTCAACATCTATGTCGACCCGCAGGCCGCCGATCTGGTGTTCAAGTCGGGCATTCCGATCGTGATGATGCCGCTCGACGTCACCCACAAGGCGCTGACCACGTCCAAGCGCACGCAGGCTTTCCGCCAGCTCGGCACCAAGGTCGGCACCGCGACCGCCGAGATGCTGGAGTTTTTCGAGCGCTACGACGAGGAAAAATACGGCACCGATGGCGGGCCGCTGCACGATCCGTGCGTGATCGCCTATCTGATCAAGCCGGAGCTGTTCAAGGGCCGCCATTGCAATGTCAGCGTCGAGACCGCGTCGGAGCTCACCATGGGCATGACGGTGATCGACTGGTGGGGTGTCACCAAGCGGAAAAAGAACGCCATGGTGATGCGTGACATCGACCATGACGGCTTCTTCGCGCTGCTGGTCGAGAGGCTGGGGCGGCTCAACTGACCGTCGAGGATTACAAGGCGTGCGCCGTCACCCGTCGAACAATCGGTAGGTGTCGACGCCCCGCTTGTGGTGCTGCCGCTCGATGGGGATGATCGAGCCGATAGAGTGAGGAGTCCCCACATCGCCATCGACCAAGACCAGCGCATTGTCGTCTTGAAGACGGACGTCGTAGATATAGTAGATCCCGCGACCAACTGCGGCTTTGGGATTAATAGGTGCCAAGCTGACATGCTCAACTACGCCCGTCACACGTTGCGTTGCAACGACAGGATCGTTCTGCAGCCTTAAGACGGAAGCCCCAACCGTCAGTGCCAAGGCGCAGAAGAAAGCGACGCCGAGGACGGCGTCGCTGTACTCGTATCGCCAAATAAGCAAGCGATTCCGGAAGGAAACGTTTGACTTGTTCATGACCAAGAGTTGTGGGGGCGCTCACAGCTCTTCAATATGCTTGCAAAAATAATTGGGGGGACGGCGGGTCCGTCGCTTACTTCGCCTTCGAGAACGCCAGCCATAGCCCGCCGCCGACCAGGAAGCTGCCGCTGATCCTGGACATCAGCCTGACGCGGCTGGCCGACAGCAGCCGGCCGGCGCGCCCGGCGGCAAGCGCGTAGGTCGAATCCGACATGGCGGCGAAGATCATCGCGGTCAGGCCCATCACGACGATCTGTAGCGTGTAATTGCCCTGCGGCGCGATGAACTGCGGGAAGAAGGCGCCGAAGAAGACCAAGGTCTTCGGATTGCTGATCGCCACCAGAAAACCCTGCAGGAAGAAGTCGCCGCGCGGTTTTCTCGCCGTTCCGTCAGGATTGAGCGTGCCCTTGGAGCGGAACATCTGCACGCCCATCCAGATCAGATAGGCGGCGCCGATCAGCCGCACCCACTCGAACCAGTGGCCCATGCCGGCGATCAGTGTGTTGAGGCCGATGCCGACGATGGCGATCATGATCGCGAGCCCGGCCTGGGTGCCGGCGACGTTGGCCAGGCCCGCGCGCGAGCCGTGGCGGATGCTGTTGGCGATGATCAGCGTCACCGTCGGACCGGGCACCAGGATGATGACGATGCAGGCAACGACATAGGTTGCGTAAAGTTCCAGCGACATGGTCTTTCCTCGGACCGACAGAGGTGGTGCGGCGGTGGCTGCTGGATCAATGCACGGCTTCACTGTTGGCGCAAGCGGTGCCGACTTGCCCGATTCAGAGGCTGCTCAGCAGGCGCCCGCCGTCCACGGCAATATCGCCTCATAGGCGGCGCCGGCCTTGAGCACAGCGAGGTCGCCGCGTGGGCGACCGATCAACTGCATGCCCATGGGTCGGCCCTTTTCGTCGAACCCCGCCGGGACGCTAAGCGCCGGGCAGCCGCCCAGGGTGGCGAAGGCGGAGACCTGCATCCAGCGGTGATAGCTGTCCATGGGTCGTCCCGCGACCTCGCGCGGCCAGTGGGTCGTGACGTCGAACGGGAAGACCTGCGCGGTTGGCAGCGCGATCAGGTCGAAACGCTCGAACAGCGAAAGCAGCGTTCGGTGCCACGAGGTGCGCCGGACGCTGGCGGCATGGACCTGCGGCGCGGTCAGGCCCATCGCCTGCTCCACTTCCCAGACAGCCTCGGGCTTCAGAAGTTTGCGTTTTGCCGGGTCGTCGTAGTGCGCCTTCAGCCCGCAGCCGCTGCTCGCCTGGCGCAAGATGACAAAGGCCTGCCAGAGCCCCTCGAAATCGACATCCGGAACTAGGGCCTCGCTGCGGAAGGATGCAGCGGCGAAGCGGGCAAGCGCGGCCTCGCAAAGGTCGAGCACGCCCGGTTCCGTCGGCAGATGGCCGCCGAGGTCGCCCAGCCAGGCGATGCGGCCGCCGGACGCTTTCGCGCCGAAGCCGTCGAGGAACGAACCCTCCTTGGCATATGACAGCGGCGCGTGCGGGTGATAGCCGGCCTGTTCGTCGAGCAAAAGCGCGATGTCGCGAATGTTGCGGCCCATCGGGCCTTCGACGCCCATCTGCGAATGGAAGACATCGAAGTCCGGGCCTGCAGGCACAAGGCCCTGCGAGGGACGGAAGCCGTAGACATTGTTGTAGGCTGCCGGATTGCGCAGCGAGCCGCCGAAGTCGCTGCCATCGGCGACCGGGACCATGTCGAGCGCCAGCGCCACGGCCGCGCCGCCGCTCGAGCCGCCGGCGGTCAGCGCCGGGTCGAAGGCGTTGAGCGTCGGCCCGAAGACCGGATTGTAGGTGTTGGAGCCCAGCCCGAATTCCGGGACATTGGTCTTGCCGATGATGATGGCGCCGGCCTTGCGGACGCGCTCGACGAAGAAATCGTCCACGTCGGGGATGAAATCGGCGAAGATCGGCGAGCCGAAGGTGGTTCTGAGCTCCTTGGTCAGGGCGAGGTCCTTGATGGCGATCGGCAGGCCGAAGAGCGCTCCGGCCTCGCCGCCGCGGGCCAGATGAGCATCGGCCCTGTCGGCCTCGGCCAGGATATCGGCGCGCTCGCGCAGCGAAACGACGGCGTTGACCAGCGGGTTCACCGCCTCGATGCGGTCGAGGAAAGCGCCGGCCACCTCGCGCGCCGACAAATGGCGCTGCCTGATCTTCCCTGCAAGCTCGACAGCGGGGAGGCGGCAGATATCGCCGGCCGGCGGCACTGCGTGCTTGGTGACGGGACGCATGGCCATTACCGCGCCGCCGCCAAGGCGGCGTCGACATCCTTTGCCGGTGGAATTGCCGGCTGCGCGCCGGGTTTCAGGCAGGCGAGCGAGCCAGCCGCGGCGGCGCGGGTGAGCGCCTCCTGAAGCGGCAGGCCGGACGACAGGCCGGCGCCGAAATAACCGCAGAAGGTGTCGCCCGCGCCGACCGTGTCGACCGGCGTGATCTTCAGCGCCGGAACGGTGAGGAAATCGTCCGGCGTGGCGGCCAGCACTCCGTCGCCACCGAGCGTGACGACGATGGCGCGGCCTGTCTTCTTGGCATAGTCGCGCATGCGGGCAGGGCGATCGCGCCCCGAAAGCGCCAGCGCCTCGCCATAGAGATCGAACTCGGTTTCGTTGGCGACGGCATAATCGGCCTTGCCGACGAAGCCGGCGGCCTCGGCACGGAAAGGGGCGGTGTTGAGCACGCTGACAGCGCCCGCCGCGCGCGCCGCGTCGAGTGTGGCGTCGACCGCCTGCAGCGGGATCTCATGCTGCAAGAGCACGACGTCGCCCTTTTTGAGGAAGGCCTTGGCGATATCGCCCGGCACCACCGAATCATTGGCGCCCGGCACGACGGCGATGACGTTCTCTCCATCAGCGCCGACCAGGATCAACGCCGTGCCGGTGGAGGCGAAGCTCTGGCCGACACCGGACAGATCGACATTGCCGGCCTTGAGAAGGGCGAGCGCCTCGGCGGCAAAGCTATCCTTGCCGACCGCGCCTACCATGCGCACTTGCGCGCCGGCGCGCGCCGCGGCCAGGGCCTGGTTGGCGCCCTTGCCGCCGGGCGCGGTGGCGAAGCCGGAACCGCGCACCGTCTCGCCGGGCGCCGGCAAGCGGTCGACATTGGCGATGAGGTCGAGGTTGATAGAGCCGACAACGATAATCAAGAAAGTGCCTCCCGCTGGTTGCGCGGGAGGCTAACGCATGCCCCTGAAAATCGGAACCGATTTTAGAAAGGATCATGCGCAAAATCAAAGTGCTAGGAAGATCTCCACAGGGCCTTGGCCGTCGACTTCACGACGCTACTTGCCCCGCTTCCCAGCCGAGGATGGCGCGTTTGCGCGTCAGCCCCCAGTGATAGCCGGTGAGCGCGCCGGACTTGCCCAACGCCCGGTGACAAGGCACCACGAAGGACATCGGGTTGGCGCCCACGGCCGCGCCGACGGCCCGGCTGGCGCTGGGTGCGCCGATGCTTGCCGCGATCGAGGAATAGGTGCAGGCCCTGCCCATCGGGATGCGCAGCAAGGCTTCCCAGACGCGAAGCTGGAAATCGGTGCCGATCATCACCACGCGCAGCGGCTGGTCGGCGCGCCATTGCGTCGGGTCGAAGACCCGCGCGGCGTAAGCCTGGGTGGCCGACATGTCCTCGACGTAAGTCGCGTTCGGCCAGCGGCCGGACATGTCGGCGAAGGCCGCCCGCTCGCCGCCGGCGTCACAGAAGGCGAGGCCCGCGAGACCCCGGTCGGTGACCATGATCAGCGCGATGCCGAAAGGCGAGATGTGGTAGCCGTAGCGGATGGTGAGACCCGCGCCCCGGGTCTTGTAGTCGCCGGGCGACATCGCCTCATGGGTGACGAAGAGGTCGTGCAGCCGGCCGGGACCGGACATGCCGAGCTCGAACGAGGTCTCCAGCAGCGGCAGGCCGGCATCAAGCAGCCTGCGCGCATGGTCGAGCGTCACCGCCTGCAGGAAGGCTTTGGGCGACAGGCCGGCCCAGCGGGTGAAGAGTTTCTGCAGGCCGGTGGGCGTCTCGCCGACCTCTTCGGCCAGGACCTCGAGCGAGGGCTGGTCGCGATAGTCGAGGCTGATCTTCTCGATGGCGCGGCGCACGACCTCGTAGTCGCTGCCTTCCGGCGTGATGTCGTTCTGGAGGATCGCGGTCGGTTTCATGCGGGTATTCATGGTCATCTGAGCGTTCATGGCAATATCTCCTTGTCCCGAATATCGGTCTTCCAGAACTTTGCCTCCACCCGAAACTTGCCTTCCCGCCATCCACGCCCAGATAGAGTGAGCTTCGGGCCGAAAAGGACGATCATGGCCGGCGAAAAGGTTGATCTGACCGGGGCAAGGGAAACCTTGCTGATGACGCTCTACGGCAAGGCGCTGGAGAGCCGGCTGCCCAATTCATTGCTTCAGGATCGCTTCGCCGACGAGGCGGTGCGTAAGATCGACTATGATTTCGCAAGGCTCAAGGTCGACGGCAATCTCGGGCTGGGATTTGCGATCAGGGCGAAGACGCTGGACGTCTGTGTCGCGGATTTCCTCGCAAGATATCCGGACGCGATCGTGCTGCATCTGGGATGCGGGCTCGATACGCGGATATTTCGCGTCGACCCGCCGCAAGGCGTCGACTGGTTCGACGTCGACTATCCGGACGTCGTCGAGCTCAGGCGCAGGCTCTATCCGTTCAGGGACTGTTACCATCTGATCGCTTCCTCGGTGACCGAACCGGGCTGGCTGGCCGCGGTGCCCCGCAATCGCCTGGCGATCGTGGCGGCCGAGGGGCTGACACCCTATCTTCCAGCCGAGGAGGGACCGCGGCTGTTTGCGCGGCTTGTCTCGCATCTTGCCGGCGGCGAGCTGATGTTCGACGCCTATAGCCGGTTCGGCCTGAAACTGATGCGCCTCAATCCGGCCATCAAGGCAACCGGCGCAGAAGTCCATTGGGCCATAGAGGATCCGCGCGAATTGGAGCGGGCGGTGCCCAAACTTCGCTTCATCGGCGAGATCCCATCCTACAAGCCGGAGCAAGGGGCGCGCCTGGGCTGGTCGGCGCGTCTGTTCGTCGGTCTCTGGAAGCTCATCCCAGCGATGCGCAAGGTCGGCAGGCTGTTGCGCTACCGGTTCTGAAAGGCTTGTTTGCTCCGAGCATGATCTTGTCCGAAAACCGGCGTCCACTTTTCGCTGACGCGGATCTTCGGTTCGGGATCATGCTCAGCGTGTCTTGGCGGTCGCCAGCGCGCGCGAGAAGGCGGTGGCAAAACTCTCGCGATCGTCGGGATTGAGGAAGCCGCCGATCGCCACGCTCTTGCCCTGCGCTTCGACGGCCATCTTGGTGATGCCGATCTCGCTGTGGCGGGCGATCGAAAACCGCGTCCAGAACGGATTGAAATGATGCGCCTCCGAACGACCGGACGGCGCTGTCTTGCGAATGTCGAGACTGGTGCGCGAGACCGAGATTTCCTCGCGGGCGCGCGCGGCCCGGTAATTGGCGCGGAAGGCGATGTAGACGGCGATCACGTCGAGGCCGAAGAAGCCGAACACCGGCCAGGCGCCGTGCGCCAGGAAGAAGGCGCCGGTGACCGCCCAGCCGAACAGAAGCGCTCCCATCAGGATCAGGAAGCCGGTGCGGCCGAGAGAGCGGTGCGGCGTCAGCAAGGCCTGGAAAAATGGCTCGTCGGCCTGGAACGAGGCGTTTGTGTCGCTCATGAGGGAATATTATAGGAAGGAAATGGCGCCTCCCAAATCGAAAAAATCCGTAGCTGTCAAAAAGTCTCAACCCTCCACTGCCGGTGGCAGCCGGGCGCCTGGTCGGCGGCCGCGAAAGGCCGCCTCGCGGTCGCTCTATAGCCCCGCCGAGGTGCATGAGATCTTCCGGCGCTTCTCCGTGCAGCGGCCTGAGCCGAAAGGCGAGCTCGACTATGTCAACGCCTTCACCCTGCTGGTCGCGGTGGTGCTGTCCGCGCAAGCGACGGACGCCGGCGTCAACAAGGCGACGAAGGCGCTGTTCGCGGCGGCCGATACGCCGGCCAAGATGCTGGCGCTGGGCGAGGCCAAGGTCGGCGATTATATCCGCACCATCGGTCTGTGGCGCAACAAGGCGAAGAACGTGATCGCGCTGTCGAAGGCGCTGATCGACGACCATGCGGGTCAGGTGCCGCAGGATCGCGACGAACTGGTGAAGCTGCCGGGCGTCGGGCGCAAGACCGCCAATGTCGTGCTCAACGTCGCCTTCGGCCAGCATACGATGGCGGTCGACACGCATATCTTCCGCATCGGCAACCGGATCGGGCTGGCGCCGGGCAAGACGCCGGAACAGGTCGAAGAAGGGCTGCTCAAGGTCATACCGGCTGAATTCATGCGCCATGCGCATCACTGGTTGATCCTGCACGGCCGCTATGTCTGTAAGGCGCGCAAGCCCGATTGCCCGGCCTGCGTCATCGCCGATATCTGCAAGTCTAAGGAAAAGACCACCGACGTGCCGGCCCCGCTGGTGCCGATCGCGCCACCGGACGAGACGTTTCCGGCCGAGGCCTAGTAGCCGTAGCCGCGCGCCATCGCCGCGGCGAAGACGGGGATCAGCAGGAAGATGAAGCCCTCAGCGCGGACATAGTTCTTCACCGAAGCCAGTTCCGCCGCCGGCACCGCGAAAGACGGATTGCCGCTCGCCTGCCTGTTCCAGGAGATGAAGCGCATGGTCGGCGCGATTGACAGCAGGCCGACGATGGCGAAGGCCACCATCTTTGCCCAGAACACCCAATTGTAGATGTAGAATTCCCAGCCTTTCAGGCCGAAGAACACACGGCAGACGCCGACGATGACGATGAGCGCGGCGACGATGCCGTAGTGGCGGTCGATGCCGGCAAGGCGCTTCAGCGTCGCCGCCGCCAGATCGCCGCGCACCAGCACGAACTCCGCGCCGATGATGCCGGCCAGCGAGAACACCAGAAGGTGATGCGCGATCGCCAGCAACAGGTCTGTAGTGTCCATGGTTCTTCCTTCGGTAGACTTGCGTTTCTGGGTCGGCTTCGCGCGCAAACTAGGCCGTAGTGACGATTTAAGGAATTGGGATTCCCACAGGCCGGCAAATCAGATTCAACACTGATTTTTGGGGAT